>JAJFVE010000092.1 GCA_021371965.1 Planctomycetaceae bacterium | reverse complement strand
CTGGCTGACCTTGACGCCGGCCGACAGCGACAGCTCGAACAGCGTGATCACGGGGCCCGTCTGGTAGCCGACGACCTGGGCGGCGACGTTGAAATCGTCCAGCGTCTGCTGCAGCACCGCCTGCTTGATCTGGGCCTGGGCATCCTGCTCCCGCGAATAGTTCTGCGTGGGCTTGGCCAGCAGGTCAGCCGAGGGCAGGATGTAATCGTCTTTCCGTTTGTCGACCTTTGCCGGCTTGGGGGCAGGCCGCGGGACCTGCACGCGGGGCGCCGGCGCGGGGGCAGGAGCGGGGCGAACCGGCGCGACCGGCGCCGGACGCTCAACGAGGGGGATCTCGGGCACCGTGCTGGCCGGACGCGCCACGGCCGCTATCGCCGCGGGCTCTGCGGACGGTCTGGCGGGCGTCGGACGCGGCTTGAGCGTCACGATGGTCTTGTCGCCGGCCGGAACCGCCAGGGGCTCCTGAGTCTTGAGGGCGCCCAGGACATCGGGCAGTTGCGGGCGGTTCTGCCAGGCCTTCTTGCCCAGGCCCGGCAGGCGAAGCACGAGATTGTCAGCGGCCAGCATCATCCCCGTGCACAGCGAGACGACCACGGCGATCCACGCGCCCCACGAGCCCAGGTGTGCCTTAAGCAGGCTGCCCAGCCCCATCCCCAGAACGCCGGCCGCGGCGTGGAACGGGTCGCCGGCAGCGCCCGGACGCGCCAGGTGTGCGGCGGAACTGGTAGCGGCCACCAGCAGCAGCGTCCCGGCGATGCGCCAGGGGAGGTCCTTGATCTGCCCGCCCAGGATGAGGATGAAGGCCGCCACCGAGGCGAACAGCAGCCCCATGTACGCGCCGCCGCCGACCCAGTATCGCAGGAAGTACGCGACGTACGAACCGATAACGCCGGCGGCGTTGTTGACTTCGGGCGGATACTTCTGCCCCGAGGGTTGATCGGTCGGGCTGAAACTCAGCAGGCTCAGCCACGCCAGCAGCACCAGCCCGCTCAGGGCCAGAATGAAGCAGTATCGCACGAACCGATGCTGCCCCTGGACCTCGGGCCTTGGAGTGGGGCGCGCCGGCGGAGCAGAAACTTTCGACTTCTTGTCTTTAGTAGCCATCCGTGGACTCAGCTATTCGCTCTGAGCTATCAGCTCTCAGCCAATCCCGTTTCTTACTGACGGCTGATAGCCGAAAGCCGACAGCTTTCTTCACACGCCCGTATGCCCGAAGCCGCCGTCGCCGCGGGTGGTGGCGTCTAGAGTATCGACCACCTGCACCGACGCTCGCGTCACCGGGGCGATCACCATCTGGGCGATCCGCATTCCGCGGCGGACCGTAAACGGTTCGCTGCCGACGTTGCCCAGGATCACGCACACCTCGCCGCGGTAGTCCGCGTCGATCGTGCCTGGCGCGTTGGGCAGCATGACGCCGTGCTTGAGCGCCAGCCCGCTCCGCGGCCGCACCTGCGCCTCGTAGCCGACCGGCATGGCCATGTAGAACCCGCACGGCACCAGCCGCACCTGGCCGGGGGCGATCGTCACGTCCTCGCCGCAGGCGGCGCAAAGATCCATCCCGGCCGCGTGATCGCTCATGTACTGCGGCAGGGGCACGTCAAGGCAATCGTCCTTGCGTCTGATCCTTATTTCTATCGGACTGACAGGCATCTTTGCTCCAGACAAGGTTTGGGGCAAGTGTACCGCGGCGCCGCGACGGTGGGAACTGGCGACTATCGTTTCTTCGGCGCCGTCGGCAGCAGGGGCGTGTTGGCTTTGGCCGGCGGGGGAGATTTGATCTGGGGTTCGGAATCGATGGGGCCGGCGTCGGCGTTGGAGGCCTCGATCAGTTTGAGCCGCGCGGCGTACTCATTGAGGCGCGCGGTTTCCCAGTTCAGGTCGCGCATGGGCATCATGAGGCCCTTGCCGGTCAGCTCGCTGAAGGTCCAGGCTTGCACACGGTTGTCTTCCTGGCGCGTGACGGTCAGGTACGTCTTGCGAGTGTAGTTGGCGCTGCTGTTCTCGATCACCACGCGAGACTCGCTCCCATGCTTGACGATCTCGTGCCGCACGTCCAGCGTCGGATAGAACGAATCGTACGCCGGGTGCTTGTCGGCGGGGCCGTAGAGGTTGTCCGGGGCCTTGGAGTCGAACTTGGGATACGCCAGCATCAGCTCCTGAACGGCCCGCATGTAGGACACGTCGAAGGTCTGCTTGGCGCAGCCGCTCAAGGTCGCCAGGCCCGCCACCACGATCAGTGCCAGTCGAATGGTCATAGTCATCTTCTCCCGCAACGACTATATCGGCCGCGGACGCGGCACGCAAGATGGGGTTCTGATTTCCCCAGACGCGGGCCGGCACGTCGTTGGGGACGAATCGGCCGCAGACGTTTCGATCCCATTTGCGCAGAAGATGACTTTTCCCATGTACCTCAGCGCCTGCACCGTATAATGTCGCCCGTCTTCTATGAAAGGAACGACCATGTTCGATGACTTGACGCGAATCCGCCGCGGGCACCGCAGCCTTCGCAGCTCCAGTTGGGACCGCGCGGGGCGCAACAGCGACTGGTTTGTCGCCAAGCCCGGACAGACCGTCGTGATGGCCGACATCGCAGGCCCGGGCAAGATCACGCACATCTGGACGGCCCAGCACGCGCGCCTGCGCGAGGTGCTCATCAAGATGACCTGGGACGACGCGGCCGCCCCGAGCGTGATCGCTCCCATCGGCGATTTCTTCTGCATGGGCCACGGCCTCGTGAACGACTTCGACTCGGCGTTCTTCTCGTCCTCGACGAACATGCCGTACCAGTTCAACGGCAGCACGGCCTTCAATTGCTACATCCCCATGCCCTTCGCCAGGCGGGCCAAGATCGAGCTGGTCAACGAGAGTCAGCAGGACCACTGGTTCTGGTTCTATGTCGACTACGAGACCATGCCCGAACTGCCCGAGGATACCGGCTACTTCCACGCCGAGTTCCGCCGTCAGTATCCATTCGGCGGCTGGGGGCCGGAGGTCGGCGTCAACACCGCCGAGGCCAACATCGTCAACACCGAGCGCACGGCCTGGGACAACAACTACGTGATCCTCGAGACCAAGGGCTGCGGGCAGTACATCGGCTGCAACCTCAGCGTCACCAACTTCAGCGGCACGTGGTGGGGCGAGGGCGACGACATGATCTGGGTGGACGGCTACCATTGGCCGCCGGACCTGCACGGCACCGGCAGCGAAGACTACCTCTCGCACGCCTGGGGCATGCAGGACACGCGGTACTGGCGCTGCGGCTCGACGATCTGGGAGCACGACCGCCGCACCGGCACCAACACCGACTGGCGGGCCCAGGGCGGCTACCAGACCAGCTACGTCTTCCACGTCGAGAACCCGATCCGGTTCACCAAGGAGATCAAGGCCACCATCGAAGTCGGCCACGGCAACCACCTGACCAGCGACGTGTGCTCGGTGGCGTACTGGTACGCCGCCAAGCCCACCCGCGCCAAGACCCCGCCGCCGGTAGCCAAGCGCATGCCCGTCAAGCGAGACGTGGCTGGCAACTGGATCATCGACAAGAAAGCCCAATGCCCCGGCAAGCCCGTCAAGCTCAATGCCGAGATGAAGGCGATGAAAAAGAAGTGGGCAGACCGGTTCAAGAAGAAGTAAGGGAATATGCCACACAGAGCCGCAGAGAAAAACGAGAAAAGCAACTGGACTTAAGAAGCTTTTGCTGCCCCCGTTTTCTCTGCGTCTCTGTGTCGCAAGATATTTGCCTGCCGAAAGCGGTACGGCCTATACCGCAATTCCACTTCCTTGCACTTTGTTGTACTTTTCACAGCACTTTGCGGGGAACCGCTGGACCACCCCCTCTATGGTGGCAGGAATTGGCCCTCCCAAAAATCATAAGTGATGTTCTGTAAAATACTTATAAATATATCGTCAGCAGTGTTAATGTAAGTATTTTAGTATAAATGGATTACGATCATAACCCAGAGTCGTTCCGGCCATTGGGTACCGGCGGATCTGGCAGTGGCGCTGACGGCTGATAGCTGACAGCTGAGAGCCGACAGCTTGCGCAGCACCGGACTAATCTTTCTTTTCCAGAGAGCATTGCCGAATCGCGGCCACCAGCGCTTCAGAGGGCCCGCTCTTGGTGAGGTAATCGGCGGCCCCGGCCTGACGCATGATATTGGCCTGTTCAGCTTGATCGAACATCGACAAGCCGATCACAGCCACCTGCGGGAACTCGGCATGGATGATCCGCGTGGCTTCTATGCCGTTCATCCCGGGCAGGGTAATGTCCATCAGCACCACGTCGGGCCGCACCTGGCGGACCAGCTCAACGGCTGAATGCCCGTCACTGGCCTCCCCGACGACAGCGATATCTTTCTCTTCGCGCAACAGCGCGACCAGCCCCTGCCGCATGACGATGTGGTCATCTACCAGGACAACCCGAATCTTGCCCTCGGCGTCGGCAGGTCCCATCGGGGCAATGGCGACCGACACTCGCGGCGGCTTGACCCCACGCGATTCCGTGCCCGCCGACGACTTGACCGGCGCAGTTAAGGTGAAGTGGCTCCCGCGCCCGGGCGCACTGTCGACTTCCATCTTGCCTCCCAACAGGCCCAGGCGCTCCGCTATGCTGAACAGTCCGAATCCCCCGGTCCTGCCGGTTCTCGTCTCGATGACCTTGCTGTCAAATCCGCGGCCTTGGTCGCTCACCGTAATCCGGATCGAGTCGGCAAACTGCGTGACGTTTACGTCAGCGGATTCAGTGCCCGCGTGCTTGACGACGTTGAAAAGCAGCTCTCGCGTCGCCTGGAAGAGCAAAACCGCGATGTCCTCTCCGACATCCGTGATGAGTTCCTCGGCGTCGAGATTCACGGCCAGTCCGTGCTTCTCCTGCATCCAGCGGGCCAGCCACTCCATCGCTGCAACCAGTCCTCCTTCATACAAGATGGGCGGGCTCAGTTCGGCTGTCAGTGAGCGGGAGGTGTCAATAGATTCGATGAGCAGTTCATTGACCCTTGCAGCAGTCTTGCGAGCGACGGGATCAGCGGACCGCTCCAACGGCCCCAAGTGGAACTTGGCGCCCACCAGCAACTGCTGAAGCCCATCGTGCAGCACCTGGGCCAGCCGGCGGCGTTCCCGCTGTTCGGTCAGGGCCAGTTCCGAGGCCAGGGCGGCCAGTTGTCTGGACCGGTGCTGCAACTGGGCGGTGCGTTCGTCCACCCGCCGCTCCAGGTCTTCTTTGGCCTCGCGAAGCGCCTCCTGGGCCTGCTTGCGAGCGGTGATGTCTTGCGCAATGCCAAAGCCGCCCAGCAGCGCGCCGGAGGCATCGTGCTCCAGGTAGGCCTTCTCCCGCACCCATTTGATCGTGCCATCGACGACGATGCGGTGCTCGATGTCGTAGGGCTCGCCGCGCAGCCCCGCCATCCATTGCGTGTCGACGTACGTGCGGTCGTCGGGATGGACGATGGCAAGAAACGCCTCATACGTCATCGCGGTTCCCTTGGGCACGCCGAAGATGCGATAGCACTCGTCCGACCATTTCAGGACATCCTGCCCAATGTCAAGCCGCCAACTGCCGATCTGCCCCACGGCCTGGGCGCGGTCCAGGTCGCTGCGACTTTGCTGCAGCGACTCCTCGGCCCGCTTGCGCGAGGTGATATTGTCAAAGACCGCCACGAAGCACCCGGCTTCCGGACAGTAGACCCCGATTGAAAACCATCTCTCCAATTGCGGCACGTAGGTCTCGAAACGTAGAGGATTCCCGCTCGAAGCCACCAGCCCGTATCGTTCGAGCAGCTCGGGGTTGGACTGCCTGATCCCTGGGATGACCTGCGAGACTTTCTTGCCTGTTACATCCTTCAGACCCGTCAGCCGCTCGAAGGATTTGTTGACCGCGAGATATACAAAATCTTCCGGTCGGCGCTGATCGTCATAGATCATCCGGCAGTGAGCGAAGCCGTCGAGCATGTTCTCAAAGAGCGAGCGAAACCGTTCTTCGCTGGCCCGCAGATCCTCCTGAGCCTTCTGCTGGACCGTGACATCGGTGCAGATTCCAATGAGCCGGACAAGATTGCCCGAGGCGTCAAAATCGCCGCGGGCGCTTTCGTCAATGATGGTAATCCGGCCGTCGGGCCTGACGAACCGATATCGCGTTTCATAGCTGTCGTTACCGGGGGCGAGGCTCTTCAAGAGCGATATGAATGCCAGACGATCCTCGGAATGAATTCTCTGGAAGTAGCCTTGGCCGGTATCGAGTATCGCCTCCTCGCCGGCGAGTCCCAGGATCGGACCGCAACTATGGGATCGCTTGACGCAGTCTGTCTGGGGACACCACTCGAAGGTGAACGATCTTCCGACCCGAAGGGCCTCTTGGAGTCTCGCTTCGCTTTCGCGCAATTCCAGCTCGGCCTGCTTTCGAGCCGTGACCTCTTCGACCGATACATTGATTGCGGTGACGTTCCCCGCCTCATCCTTCAACGGGACCCATTGCTCGGTCCAGTGCCGCAACGTTTGCGGGGCCGCAGGAGTATACCCGGCCATCTCAATATCCAGGGCAGGTTCGCCAGTGCTGAAAATCCGCTCAGCAATTGCCTCAGCCTGGTCTGCCAGCTTTGGAATGACTTGCCCGATGGTCTTTCCCAAATGCTCAGACACCGGCAAACCGTTCATCACCGCCAGGCGATGATTGATACGCACGTATCGCAGGTCTCTGTCGAGCACCGCCAAGCCGGCAGGAGACGCTTCATAGATCGCTTCGATTTCCCGCAGTTGATGAAAGAGGGCCTCTTCATCTGCCTTTCGGCGAGTAATATCGATGCAAATGCCGGCCATCGACATGAAGTGGCCCTGGGCGTCATATTGCGGCCTTCCCAGGGCGTTGATCCAATGAACCTGTCCGTCAGGGTGAATGACTCGAAACTGACTATCCAGTTGCTTGTGCTCCGCGATAGCCTCGTCAATGGACCTGTGGGCCGCCTCCTTGTCTTGGGGGTGCAAGATGCGGTCCCATGCATCAAAAGATGGCGGGATGCTCGGGTCTATCCCCAGCAGCGCGTACATCCGGACGGTCCACTGATGGTGCTCTTCCGCAACGTGCCAATTCCACAGACCCACGCCGGCGGATTCTTCTGCAAGCTTCAGCCGCTCGTGTGAAAGGCGAAGTTCCTCCTCCAGCTCCTTTCGCTCCGTCACATCCTTCACCACGCCCACAAGCCTGGTGAACTTTCCCGTCTCGTCGGCCAAAGGCTTGCCGGTGCTCTCGTGCCAGCGGACGGTTCCATCCGGCCAGCGGATCCGGTATTCGAGGTGGTAGCAACAGCCGGTTGCGGCCGACGCTTCTACCGCAGCGCGTATCAAATCCTGATCGTCCTCATGCACAAAACTCCGCCATCTGTCACGGGACTCGCTTTCATCGGTGGGCGTGCGTCCAAACAATTTGTACAGACGCGGCGATGGCAATACGTCGCCGGTAATGAGGTTGATTTCCCAAGCAGCCAGATCCCCTGCATCCAAAGCAAGTTCCAGCCAATCCGGTCTTTCTGCACTTGCCGGTGCAGCAATCTCTTGCTGGCGATTTTGACGCTTGGTCATTTTGACGGGTCCTGCACTATGTCCCATACTGAACTGCGGAGATCATTCCAGATCATTCCAGTCGTGACGATACCACGAAATAATCCAGTCCGCACCAGAACTCTAGTAGTCCTGGCCTCAAGAAATCTTATTGCTGCTGCAAAGGCAATTCGTACTTGCGGCTTCTGCGGCAAGAAGGTGACAATGGGACCATGACGCGCAGGGAAATCCTGTTTCTGCTGTGTGTGGTGGCCGCGGTGGCGGTTGGCATCGCTTTGGTGCCCACGCGGCCGCCGGCGCCGGCGGCGGGGTTGTCGCTGGAGCAGTGGGATGCGGCCACCGACGACCGCTCCAAGTGCGTGACGCTCTCCTGGCTGGGCCCGCCGATCATGCCTGGGGCCAAGAAGGGCACGTGGATCGAGCGGCGGCTGGAGAAGGCCTTCAACGTCGACCTGCGCGGGATCTTTCTGGACGGGGCGGCGTTCGGGCAGAATCGCCCGCTGATGTTCATGGCCGGCGACGTTCCGGACGTCGTCTGGGACGGCGACCCGCTGCCGTTCCGCCGCAACGTCGACCAGGGCTTCGTGATGGAATTGCCCTACGAGGTGATCCTCAAGCACGCCCCGCAGTACGTCAAGATGATCAACACGTACTGCCCCAAGGCGTGGCTGTACACGTACTACCGCGGGCGCAACTACGGCGTGCCGACGCTGGCGGCGTCGGACATCTACCCCCCGGCCATGGCGTGGCGCAAGGACTGGCTGGACAACGTCGGCATCGCGAAGGTGCCCGACACGCTCGATGAGATGCACGAGGCGTTCTACCGCTTCCGCCACAACGACCCCGACCGCAACGGCAAGAAAGACACGTACGCATTCTGCCCCGGGGCGCACTGGTCGATCGCCTTCATCGACGTCTTCGCCGCGTTCAACGTCCTGCCGCAGGACTTCGTCGAGCGCGACGGCCGCGTCGTCTGGGGCGGCGTCACGCCCGAGGCCAGGCAGGCCCTGGCCGTGCTGCGGCAGTGGTACGCCGAGGAACTGATCGATCCGGACTACGTCGCGGCCAATTCGTTCACCGACTTGAGCATGGACCGGTTCAAGAACGGCCGCACGGGCTACATCACGTACGTGGACGACCGCCAGTGCGACAGCGCGTATCCGCACTCGCTCTTTGCCGATCTGCTGGAACTCAACGCGATCCGGCGAAAGAATGGCCAGGAGAACACGGTAGCCCAACTGGTGCCGGCCGCGCCGCCGCGGGGGATTGACGGCAAGCGGCGCTACCGGTTCTGGGGCGGGCCGGCACACTCGATCTGGTTCGGCCAGCACATGGCCAAGACGCCGGAAAAGGTGCTGCGCACGCTGCACATGTTCGAGGAGTTGTGCAAGCCTGCCAACGGGCGGTTGTTCATCGAGTCGCGCATCGGCCAGGAGGGGACGCACTGGAAATGGGACGCCCGCCAGGGCGTGGTGCCGCTGTATCCCTACAGCGAGACCGGCCAGGACGCACGGAACCTGCTGGCGTTCTGGGGGCTGGAGAACGCTTACGGGTTCTACTCGTTCTCGTCGGCCCCGCTGGAGGTGACGGACAAGTACCTGCCGGCCAGCATCAAGGAGTTCCGCGCGAAGTACCGCCGCACGGAGTATGGGCTGATGAACGCCATCGGCAAGACCGACGTGGTGGACTCGGCCGGGCGGAACCTCGACGATCTGCGGCAACTGCAGACGGAAGTGTATACGGACATCATCCGCGGCAAGAGGCCGCTTGAGTACTTCGACACGTTCGTAGAGCAGTGGAAGCAGCGGGGGGGCGACCTGCTGACGCGCGAGGCCAACGAACTCTATGCCATCATGGGCGACATCTACCGCCAGGTCGGCGTGGCCGCTGCGACGCAGCCGGCAACGCAGGAGGCGCGGCCATGAGCGACAGCGCCACCAAGGGCGGCGAAGTCGTGGCTGTCGGGCTAAAGCCCTCCCGCCACGGCACCCTGACTGCCCGGCGCAGCGGCTGGGCGCCGTACCGCCGCCACGCCGGGCTGATCCGGATGATCGCCTTGCCGCTGGCGGTCTTCGTGCTGTTCAATTACGTGCCGATGGTGGGGCTGATCATCGCCTTCAAGAACTTCGCGATGAAGGACGGCATGCTTGCCAGCCAGTGGGTGGGTCTTGAGAATTTCTACCGCCTCTTCAGCGGTCCGGAGTTTCTCCGCGCCTTGCGGAACACGGTGATCATCAGCGTGCTGCGGCTGGGCTTTGGGTTCTTCGTGCCGGTGATTCTGGCGCTGATGCTCAACGAACTGCGCCTGACGCTGCTGAAGAAGTCGGTTCAGACGCTGACGTATGTCCCTTACTTCTTCTCGTGGGTGATTTTGGGCGGCATCTTCATCATGATGCTGACCGGCGGGGGGCCGATCGACTCGGCCGTGCGCAGCGCGGGGGCCGGGCGGGTCGAGTTCCTCTCAGACCCCGTGTGGTTCGTCGTGGTGCTGGTGGCCACGGGCATCTGGCAGGGCGCCGGCCATGCGGCCGTCATCTACCTGGCGGCGCTGGCGACGATCGATCCGAATCTGTACGAGGCCGCGGCCGTCGACGGCGCGTCCCGCTGGCGGCAGACGCTGCACGTGACGCTGCCGTGCCTGGTGCCGACGATGATCGTGCTGTTCATCCTCTCGCTGGGCGGCATCCTCAGCGCGGGGTTCGACCAGATCTTCAACATGTACAATCCCAGCGTGTATGTTTCGGCCGACATCATCGACACGTACGTGCTGCGGCGTCTGATTGCGATGGACTTCTCGCTGGCCACGGCCGCGGGGATGTTCAAGTCGGTGGTGGGCATGGTGCTGATCGTCGCGGCCAACTGGGGCGCGCGGCGGATGTCGCGAGGCGAGCAAGGAATATGGTGAAACGAGTTGTGAGTTGTGAGTGGTGAGTGGTGAGAAACAGCGGAAAGACCCGCGGCCGGAATCTCACAACTCACAACACGCAACTCACAACTTTTCTCACAGGCGATAGCTGAAAACTGAGAGCTTTATATGGTCGGCCGCACAACAGGCGAAAAGATCTTCAACGTGTTCAACATCATCGTCATGATCATCGTGGCGCTGATGGCGATCTATCCGTTTATCTACACGCTGTCGATCTCGCTGAGCAGCAACGTCGAGGCCGCCCGCGAAGGCTGGCACCTGTGGCCGCGCGAGGTGTCGCTGGCGGCGTACAAAGTGGTCTTGGGCAACACCGAAATCCGAACCGGCTTCATGAACTCGGTCGTGCGCACTGTGCTTGGGACGGTGCTGACGCTGTTCATGACGTGCCTGGCGGCGTATCCGCTGGCCAGAAAGAACCTGCCGCATCGCGGGCTGGTGATGTTCCTGGTGCTCTTTACGATGATCTTCAGCGGCGGCATGGTGCCGATGTACCTGCTGATCAAGGGCCTGGGGATGATGAACTCCATCTGGGCGCTGGTCGTGCCGACCATGCTCTCGGCGTTCAACATCATCATTATGAAGAACTTCTTCCAGGCGATCCCCGAGAGCTACGGCGAGGCCGCCCGCGTCGAGGGCGCCTCGGAGTGGTCCATCCTGTGGCGGATCTACGTCCCGCTGGCCAAGCCCGTGTTGGCCACCGTGGCGCTGTGGACGGCCGTGGTTCACTGGAACCAGTGGCTCGACGCCATGATCTACATCAACGACGACTCGCGGCAGATGCTCCAGGCGTTCCTGCAGCGCATCGTCATCCAGGGCAGCACGGCCATGCTCGACATGGGCCTGACCAAAATGGTCGACTACTCGACCGCCACGATCAAGGCCGCCACCGTCGTCATCACCGTCATGCCGATCCTGATCGTCTATCCTTTCGTGCAGCGATACTTCGTCAAAGGCATCATGCTCGGCGGGATCAAAGAATAGTGGTGAGTTGTGAGTGGTGAGTGGTGAGATTCGCGCAGAATGTCTTGTTGTTACTCACCACTCACCACTCACCACTCACAACTCTCGCAGGGTCTTGCGTGCCGCGGCAGGCACCGCTAGACTTCCCTCTTACATGCTGATAGAGGAGAACGTGCAATGGACTTTCTGGAACGGGTCGACCCGGAAGTGGCGCGCATTATTCATGCCGAGCGCAAACGCCAAGCC
>JAJFVE010000080.1 GCA_021371965.1 Planctomycetaceae bacterium | reverse complement strand
ACACGCCTTCCGAATTATATTCATGCCCGCAGCCAGGGCGAAGAGATGAGTGGGCGCCGACCCGGAGTCAGGGAAAAACAGTGTCAGGGCAGATTCGCCTTGACCGTCGCGCTTTCAGAGATGCGGCGGCAACGACGCCGCTTTAGATGTTTTTGGGCGGCAGTTGAATCGCGGCTGTACGGGAGGTCGTAACAGCGGCAGCAAGATGTTCGTCCCCGTTGTCTTTGTTTTGCTGCCCGGGAAGTTTGTGTGTGTTCCTGAGAAACATCCAGGGCGGCGTCGCTGCCGCCTCACTCCAGGGGGCTTCTCCGCGATAGCTGACCTAATCTCGATTTCTACGCAGTCGCCGCGCGCAGCATCGCTCGCACGGAGGTGAACCATGCGTTGCCCCAGCGGGATCGGCCGTGGAGGAGGAGGGCGCCGGGGGTGGCGGGGGTGGTTTGGCACAGGTGGGTTTCGATGAAGCGGGCCAAGTCTACCGGGTCGTCGGGGATGGCGATCATTTCGGTGTGCTCGTGGGCGTCGGCGGCTGTGAGCGCGGCTTGGCGGATGGCGGCGGCGTCGAGGTCTACCGTCAGATCGTAGACGATCTCCGGCTGGTAGGTTCGCTTGTCGCGCACGAGGCCGATGCAGGCGGCGGCTGACACGTGCGGGGCGGTTACGCCGGTTTCTTCTTCGAGTTCGGTCATCAGCGCGGCCAGCGGGTCCGGCAGCGGGGCATGGGCGTCCCCAGGGGACAGGTCCCGCCCATGCCAATCGAGGCAGCCGCCGACGGGGTGGATCAGGTCGGGGTACTCGGCGACGGTCTTGCTGCGTCGGCCCAGGAGGATCTGGCCGTCGCTCGTCAGCACCAGGGCGATCACGCCCAGCGGGTCGGCCAGCGTGCCGCCGAACAGGCGGGCCGTGGGGTCGCTGCGGTTGGTGCCGACGAACTGCTTATAGCTGGTGGGGCTCAGGTGCAATTCAAGGCGGCCTTCGGCGAAGGAGAAATCCATCAGTCGGCAGAGCGGGCCGTCGAAGAGGCGGGCGCCGCGGCGGGCGGCTTTGGCCAGGGCCTGCTCCCAGGCCGCGTCGATCCGTTTTTGCTGGTCGGCCGGTAGGGCGGGGGCGGGCTGGGGGCTCCACGTCGCGGCGACCTGCCGCGGGTCGAGGCTGCACGCCAAGGGCAGAAAGCTCGTGCCGGCGTCGAGGGGCTCATCGCGGGCAGGGCAAAGGGCCGGTTCGCTCATCGCGTTCTCACAGCCACGCCGCTAACTGCTCGGCGAAGTACGTGATGATCAAGTCGGCCCCGGCGCGCTTGATGGCCGAGGTGACCTCGAGGGCGGCGGCCTGTTCGTCGATCCATCCGGCGGCCGCGGCGGCCTTGATCTGGGCGTACTCGCCGCTGACGTGATACGCGGCGATGGGCAGATCGAACCGGCGTCGCAGGTCGGCGATGATATCGAGATACGTCGCGGCGGGCTTGACCATGAGGATGTCGGCGCCCTCGTCGGCGTCGAGTGCGGCTTCGAGCGGCGCCTGGCGGGGGGCTCGGTAGTCCATCTGGTATCCGCGGCGGTCGCCGGCGGCGGGGGTGCTGCCGGCGGCTTCGCGGAAGGGTCCGTAGAGGCTGGAGGCGAACTTGACGGCGTAGGCCATGATGGCCGTGCCGGCAAAACCTTCGGCATCGAGCACCTGGCGGATGGCGTGCACCTGGCCGTCCATCATGGCCGAGGGGGCGACGATATCGGCCCCGGCGCGGGCGTGCGAAAGCGCGGTGCGGGCCAGCAGCTCCAGCGCCTTGTCGTTATCGACGCCGCCGCGGGCGTCGAGCGGCCCGCAGTGGCCGTGCGAGGTGTATTCGCACAGGCACACGTCGGTGATCACGAGCATCCGCGGAAGGGCGGCCTTGATCTGGCCGATCAGCCGCTGCACCGATTCGCCGGCGTCCCACGCCGCCGAGCCGACGGCGTCTTTGCACGCCGGCAGGCCAAACAGCAGCACGGCCGGCAGGCCCAGGTCGGCCCAGCGCCGCGCGGTTTCCAAAGCCGTGTCGGCCGAGAACTGAAACTGCCCCGGCATGGCCGCGATGGGGTTGCGCACGCCGGCGCCGCCGCGGACAAACAGCGGGGCGATCAGATCGGTCCGCTGCACGCGCACCTGGGCGAGCATGTCGCGCAAGGCCGCGCTGCCGCGCAATCGTCGCAACCGTCGTGTGGGGAAGCCTTTCATGGCGTTCAAGTATACCCTATGATCCGCCGGCGAACAGCTATCAGTTGTGTCCCTGGCCGCATCGGCGGCGTACAATTTTCGCGATGGTGCAACAGGAGTGTGAACGTGTCGCAACAAAATGCCGCATCTGCGGCGCCGCTGACGTTAGCGAGGATCTTCGGCGATCACATGGTGCTGCAGCGCGACGTGCCGGTGCGGGTGTGGGGTCGCGGGCAGGCGGGGGAGAGGCTCAGCGTCGCGTTTGCCGGACAGGCGAAGTCTGCCGTGGCGGGGCGCGACGGCAAATGGTCGGTCGTGCTCGACGCGATGGGCGCCTGCAAGCAGGGACGCGAGCTGGCGGTGACGTCGGCTGCGGCGGGGCGGCGGGCGGCGGTTCGCGACGTGCTGGTGGGGGAGGTCTGGATCGCCAGCGGGCAGTCCAACGTCGTCATGCCGCTCAAGGGCCTGCCCGGCGCCGAGGCCGTCGTGGCAGCGGCCGACTCGATGGCCATTCGCGCCTGCTACGTGAACGTCGAATTCGCGGCCTCGCCGCAGGACGATCTGGCCAATAAGGATTACTGGGACGTCTGCTCGCGCGAGCGCATAAACGACTATTCGGGCATCGGCATGTTCTTTGCCGCTCGGCTGGTGCAAGAGCTGGACGTTCCGGTGGGCATCGTGATCTCGGCGATGGGCGGCAGCCGCATCGAGGCCTGGACGCCGCGCGAGGCTCTGGCGGCCGCCGAACCGGGCAGGACCTTTCTGATCAACGATCGCGACCGCGCGGACATTCCACCGTCCCAGCGGACGTTCTTCGGCATCGATGGCGACCAGCA
Source organism: Planctomycetaceae bacterium (assembly GCA_021371965.1). The sequence goes on along the minus strand of JAJFVE010000080.1, from coordinate 28,460 downwards.
CCTGCCCAGCCGCCTGTACAACGCCATGATCGCCCCCCTGACGCCCATGGGGCTGCGCGGCGTGCTGTGGTACCAGGGCGAAAGCAGCGCGCTGGAACCGCTGCGCGACGCAGCTTTCGGCCGCCGTGGCGATGCCGGCGACTATGGCGCGCTGCTGGCGGGCATGATGCAATCGTGGCGTAAGGCCTTCGGCCGCGATGAACTGGCCTTCGTCCTGGTGCAACTGCCGCGGTACAACGGCGACACCTGGCCGCTCGTGCGCGAAGGCCAGCGGGTTTGCGCCCTGCAGCCGCACACGGCGATGGCCGTGGCGATCGACACCGGCGAGGCCGAGAACGGCCACCCGCTGGACAAGGAGCCCGTGGCCACGCGGGCGGCGCTGTCGGCGCTGGGCAAAATCTACGGCCGCAAGGTCGAGTACGAAGGCCCTGCATTTCGCAAGATGAGCGCTGAGGGCAGCAAGGCGACGATCGAGTTCGACCACGCCGGCAGCGGCCTGGTAGTCAAGGGCGGCAAGCTTGAAGGCTTCGAGGCCGCCGGCGCTGACGGGAAGTTCTACCCCGCCCAAGGCACAGCCGCCGGCAATACGGTCACGCTATCATGCCCCCAAGTGGCCGCCATCGTATCGGTGCGCTACGCCTGGGCCGGCGTGCCCAAGTGCTCGCTCTACAACTCCGCCGGTCTGCCCGCTGGTCCTTTTCGCCTCGCCCCGGGGACGGGGAGAGCGGGATTACCGGATTAGAAACGGATTAAGAGGATTAAGAAAGACGGGGAAGGTGCCGGGAAGAGCGGGATTGCGCGGATTAGAAACGGATTAAGAGGATTAAAAAAGACGGGGACGGGGCGGGGGAGAGCGGGATGACGCAGATTAGAAACGGATGATTAAGCGGATTAAGATTAAGACATAGACTAAGTTAAAACTAAGACGCGAGCCCGTTAGCGGTTGAGCTTGCTCGACGGGTTGTTTCCCCGTCCCGCGTTCTTGACTTTGCTTTTTCCCAATCCTCTTAATCTGGTTCCAATCCGCGTAATCCCGCTCTCCCCCCGTCCCGAAAATCTACTCCGCCCGTTCGCCTCGGATGGCGGCGATGAGGTGCTCGGACGGGCCGCTCTTGGTGAGGTAGCGCTCGGCGCCGGCGGCGATCATGGCGTTGGCCGGTTCGGACTCCTCGAACATCGACAGGCCGATGACCCGCGCTGCGGGCATTTCGGCGTGGATAATACGCGTGGCCTCCAGACCGTCCATGATGGGCATGTTGATGTCCATCAGCACCACGTCGGGCTGTTTGCGCCGGGCGAGTTCGACGGCCGCGGCGCCGTCGGAGGCCTCGCCGACGACCTCGATGTCGTCTTCGCTATGCAGCATGTGCGAAAGCCCCTGGCGCATGACGACGTGGTCGTCCGCCAGCAGCACGCGGATGGTGCGTGTTGGGCCATTCGCTTGCCTGCCGCCGGCCGGATGCTGGGCCGCAGCGGTTTCCTGAAGGTCTGCCGCCAGGGGCTGGACCTCGACAATGGCCGGGCGCACGGGCGCCAGAAGCGTGAACCGGCTACCCTTGCCGGCGCCGGATCGCACGTGCATGCTGCCGCCCATGAGGTCGAGCCTCTCGCGGATGCTCAGCAGGCCAAGCCCGCCGGTCTTGCCCGCCCGGGAAAGGGCATGCTGTGGATCGAAACCCTTGCCCGCGTCGGCTACCGTTATTTCCAACTGTCCGTCGATGCGCCGCAGGCGCACCGCGGCACCGGTGACGGAGGCATGTTTCACCACGTTAAAGAGCAGCTCGCGCACGGCCTGGAAGAGCAGCACCGCCATATCTTCGGTCTCCGGCTGCGCATCGGGATCGGTCTCCAGGTCCACCGTCAGGCCGTGCTTCTGGTGCATCCAGTCAGCCAGCCATTCCAGGGCGGCCGCCAGCCCCGCCTGCTGCAGGATCGGCGGGAACAGCTCGCCGGTCAGCGAGCGCGAGCAATCGAGGGCCTGGTTGATGAGTTCGTTGACGGCCCCGGCGGCCGCGAGCACGCCGGGATCTTTCGAGCGGTCCAGCGTGACCAAACGGTACTTGACGCCGACCAGGAGCTGCTGGAGGTCGTCGTGCAGGACGCGGGCCAGTCGCTGGCGTTCGTGCTGCTCGGCCATCGTCAGTTCGGAGGTGAGGGTCTGCAGTTGCTGTGAGCGAAGTCGCAGGGTCTCGGTACGCTGGGCCACGGCGCGTTCGAGTTTCTCGCGGGCCTGGCGCGTGTCTTCCAGGTCCGTCAGGTCGGTGGCCACCAGGCAGATGCTGGGCGCTTCGGCGCCGCCGAGGAAACTGCCCGCCACCAGCACCGCCACGGTGCAATCGTCGCAGGTCTTGAGCACCAGCCGCCGGCGCAGAGGAGCATCGCCCTTAAGCAACGAATCCACTGCCGCCCTCTGGTCGGGCGGCACGAACTTCCAGATTGAATGGCCGACGACGTTCTCGAGCGGGCAGGCCACCAACTGTGCGAACTGGGCGTTGCAGTAAAGGATCGTTCCTTCCATCGATACGGTGGTGGCGGCCTCGTTCATCGTTTCGACGATGAGGCGATAAACCGACTCTGCCCCCGAAAGCGAATAGACCTGCTGACCCTGCGACCCGTCGACGACAATAGCGTCAACTTCTCCGCTGCGGATGGCGGCGAGTGTCTCGTTGGCCTCGGCCAACTCCGCCCGTAACTGGCGATTCTCCTTGAGCAACTCATGCCCCGAGTCGTCCAGGGGCGGGCGCAGATGAGATGTCTTTTTGCTTTTTGCCATAATGTAGCTTGCGGCCGGAGCCGCAAGGGTATTACGTACTATTCCTCAAGAGGTTTGAGATCCAGGCCCACCAGGAACTTTTCTTCCTGCGACATGCTTCCGATCAGCCGGCGCAGCGGCAGGGGCAGTTCCTTGATGAGCGTGGGGGCGGCGATAATCTGCTCGCCCTTGGCCAACACGGGCTTCTGGTAGAGGTCGATGACCTCCAGCTCGTACTGGCCGGCCAGGTGCTTCTCGCACAGCGCCGTGACGTTGCGGATCGCCTGCTCGCTGCGCGGCGTAACGCCGGCCACGTACAGGCGCAGCTTGTAGCGCCGCTCGGGATTCTCCTGGCGGGCGGCCGCCAGTGCCCTTTCCATCGCCGCCGTATCGCTAGATGTTTTCTTTCGAGCCATGAAACTCAACTCTTCTGGCGCAGGTCCAAACCGACCAGGACGCGCACGGTGTTGGACAGATCGCCAATGATTTTTCGCACCGGCACCGGAAGCTTGCGAACCAGCGTGGGCACAGCCAGAATCTGGTCGCCCTTGGCGAGCTGAGGATTCTTGAGCAGGTCGATCACCTCGATATCATATTGCCCCGGGATGTTCTCTTCGCAGATGCGCTTAAGGTTGGCGAAGGCCGCCACGCTTCGCGGCGTCTGACCGGCAACGTAAAGACGCAACTGCCAAAGACCGGGATTTGCCGCGGCCTTGTTGGGGCGAGTCTTTCTGTTCAGCACTGCCGTCTTTGCCATGTCTTTCCTTTGCCAAGTCACATTGTTTATACGTCGGAGATTTCAATTCCACGCTCGGATAGCACAAAAGGTTGCATTTCGTTGGAGTGGCTCATCCCGCGGCTCTTGAGCACGCTCAGGCGGCGCTGCCGCCGCTCGTTGCGGAGCACCATCTCTGCCATCAGCCAGGTGTCCATGAGAGAGGAGATGGCGATCTCCGTGCGGTCCAGGGCCTCGCCGCCCTCGGTCAGGCTCGTGAAGACGGTCGTGACGCCCTCGTTCTTGAGGTAGTCGATCATGCGGGTGAGCATGGCCTTGATCTCGTCGCTGCTGCCCACAGGCGCCAGGTTCGTCACCGGGTCGATCACGACGGCCTTGGGCTTGAACCCTTTGACGAGCTGGTGAAGCATGACCAGGTGCTGCTCGAGCCCGTACAGCGACGAGCGTGAGGAATGTATCTTCAGCATCCCCTTGTCGCAGTGGCGCTGGATGTCGATCCCGATCGAATGCATGTTGCGGATGATCTGGGCGGGAGATTCTTCAAAGGAAAAGAACAGCGACCGCCCGCCGCGGCGGCACACGCCGTCCAGAAACGCCGCGGCAAGGGTCGTCTTGCCCGTGCCGGCCGTCCCGCTGACGAGAATGCTGCTGCCTTCCATGTATCCTTTGCCGCTGAGCATGCCGTCGAGCCAATCGACACCGGTCGAAATGCGTTTCGTGCCGACGGGGTAGTCCAACCCCAGCGAACTGATCGGCAGGACGCTCAGGCCGGAAGTATCAATCATCGTGGGGTATTCGTTCGTGCCGTGGGCCGAACCGCGGTACTTCACCACGCGCAGGCGGCGGGTGGCTATCTGATTGGCGATGCGATGGTCGAGGAAGATCACGCAGTCGCTGATGTACTCTTCCAGCCCGTAGCGGGTGAGGGTCTGCTCGCCTTTTTCGCCGGTGATGATCGCCGTCACGCCGCGCTCGCGCAGCCAGCGGAACAGGCGCCGCAGCTCGCTGCGCAGGATCGCCTCGTTAGGCAGGCCGGCAAAAAGCGCCTCGAGCGTGTCGATAGCCACGCGCTTGGCGCCGACTTTGTCGATGGCCGCGCCGAGGCGCACGAAGAGCCCTTCCAGGTCGTACTCACCGGTCTCCTCGATCTCGCGCCGCTCGATGTGGACGTGGTCGAGCACCAACTTGCTGTGCCGCTGCAGGGCCTTGAGGTCGAATCCCAGCGAGGCGACGTTCTTGACCAGGTCGTCCTCGCTCTCTTCAAACGACATGAAGACGCCGTTCTCGCCGAACTCGCGGATCCCCCGGACGATGAACTCCATCGCCAGCAGTGTTTTGCCGCAGCCGGCCGCACCGCACACCAGCGTCGGTCGGCCGCGCGGCAAGCCGCCCAGCGTGACCTCATCAAGCCCGGCAATCCCGGTGGGGCATTTTTCCAAAGGCTCTAGCGTTGAGCGTTGCGTCTTCTTGGTGGGGCGAGACATTGCGGATTCTCTTTCACGTAAGCTGCCATGTTCAGGAACAAATACAAATATATTGCTTCTTCCCCGCAAAGATATACTTTTCCTACAAAATCCTGTAGGTCAAATTCTTAGATGCTCTAGGCTTTCAACAAATCATTGTAGCTGCCACAAGCATCCGGGGCGGGTTATACTACTGGCCTTCTTAAGGAGAATGCTGGTGATGCGAAGAACGTATGCGGTGCTGCTGATCGCGGTGTCGGTGATGCTTGCTGGGGAAACGGTTCGAGGTGAAAGTTGGAAGTTCGTGGTGATGTCCGACAGCCAGGGCTCCAGCGGCGACTCGACCGAGGGCGTGGCCACGCGCACGCTCAAGCTGGTGCTCGACGACGTGGTCAAGAACGTCAAGCCCGAGCTGATCATGTTCACCGGCGACCTGGTCCAGGGGGCCGCCACGGCCGAAGAGCTCGAGAAGCAGCTTGCGCTGTGGCGCACGACGATGGCGCCGGCGTACGACGCGAAGATTCCCGTCTACGCCATGCGCGGCAGCCACGACACCGGCCCCAACGAGACGCGCCCCTGGGCGGCGGGGGTATGGAACAAGGTGTTCTCCGGGCAGTATGCCATGCCCGCCAACGGCCCTGCCGACGAGAAGGGGCTGACGTATTCCTTCACGCACAAGAACGCGACGTTCATCGCCATCGACGGCTACAAGACTCCCAACAGCATGAAGCTGACGATCGACCAGAAGTGGGTCGACGCGCAGCTGGCAGCCAACAAGGCCCCGCACGTGTTTGCGTTCCAGCACACGCAGATCAAGAAGGTCGAGCACAGCGAGTCGCTGGACAACGCCGGGCCGATGCGAGACGCCTTCGTCAAGAGCCTGGTCGGCGCCGGCGGGCGGGCGTTCTTCTGCGGGCACATGCACGTGTCCAACTGCACGCGGCTGAACAATGACGCCGTCGACCCCGGCAACAAGAACGAGGCCGACGATTTCTACCAGATCATCACCCCGCCGAGCTGCACCAAGGCCTACAGTTGGAAGAATGGCAAGTATGACGGCAAGAAGATCCCCGGCATGACGCCCAGCAAGGTCCACCACAGCCAGACACGCGAACCCGGGTACGTGATTGTCGAAATCGACGGCCTCAAGGTTACGGTGACCGCCAAGCTCATCGACAAGCAGGGCAAGACGCGCACCGACTACACGTTGAGCTTCACCGCGCCAGCCAAGGGTGAGGCGAAGGCCGCGGCGCAGAAGGCGCCGACGAAACTGCCTCCGCCGCTGGTCCGCCGCCCCTGCACCTGCCGCGGGGCTGCGCGGGCGATGGCTGGATAGTCTTTCTGCCTCTTAATTCGAACACGAATGTCACGAATGGGACGAATGAGGGACGGGGACAGGATCGTGGCTGTCGGGCTGCGCCCTCCCGCCACGGCCCCCGTTGCGTTGTTTCCCCGTCATCATCTGCTTTATTCGTGACATTCGTGGTAAGTTTTTCGGATCGTGACTGTCGGCCTGCGGCCTCCCGCCACGGCACCCGCTACGTTGTTTCCCCGTTATCTCAAGTTTCTTATTCGAGACATTCGTTTTCATTCGTCTTATTCGTGGTAAGCTTTTTTCCATGAACGACGATGGAAACCAGAAGCCGCCGCGGCGGGTGCGGTATCGCGGCACGCATCCGCGGCGCTTTGAGCAGCGCTACAAGGAACTCTCCGGCGACGCGGCTACCCATGAGCATGTCAGAGCGGCCGGGCGCACGCCGGCGGGCACTCACGTGCCGATCATGGTCGCTCAGAGCATGCAGAGCCTCGCCCCGGCGGCGGGGGAGATCGTCATCGACTGCACGCTGGGCTACGGCGGCCACGCGATGGAGTTCGCCCGCCGCATCGGGCCCGGTGGGCGGTTGATCGGCCTGGACGTTGACGCGGCCCAACTGCAGCGTACGCGGGAGCGGCTGGCGGGGCTGCAAACGCCGCTGTCGCTGCATTGCATGAACTTCGCCGGCGTGGGCAAGGTGCTGGCGCTGGAGGGGATAGAGGGGGCCGACATCATCTTTGCCGACCTGGGCGTATCGAGCATGCAGCTTGACGACCCCGCGCGGGGGTTCAGCTACAAGCACGACGGTCCGCTCGACATGCGGATGAGCGAGCGGCTCAAGGCCACGGCTGCCGATTGGCTGATGCGGCTGAGCGAGGAGGATATCTCCGACGCCCTGCGCGACCTGGGCGACGAGGCCGACCATCAGCGCATCGCCGCGTTGATCGTCCAGCGGCGTGCTGCTTCTCCGCTGACACGCACGGGCGAACTGGCCGAGCTGGTGCTCGAAGCCAAAGGTCTCGACCGCCGCGCGTGGCGTCAGGAGACGTCTTCCAAGCGCCCGCCGCACCCGGCCGCCCAGACGTTCCAGACTCTGCGCATGCTGGTCAACGACGAGCTGGGCTGCCTGCGGGAGCTGCTGCGGGCCGCCCCGTACTGCCTGCGTGCCGGCGGGCGCATGGGCATCCTGACCTTCCACAGCGGCGAAGACCGCCTGGTCAAACACGCCTTCAAGGAAGGACTGGCCACCGACCTGTATTCCCAGATCAGCGATGAAGTGATTCGCCCCACGCCGGCCGAGGTCAACTCCAACCCTCGCAGCCGCCCGGCCAAGTTCCGCTGGGCCGTCAAAAACTGACCACAGAGGCACAGAGTAAGATGAGGTAGGGTAACATCCCCAGCGTCCTCAGCGCCTTAATCAGGGTCATTCTTGCCAATGTGATAGCGGTATTAGACGACGTAATATCGCCCGTAAACGCCCTGCAAAAATCCTATGTGGGGCCTTGCCTGGCGGCGGCGGGGCGGTCAGAATACGCCGCTACGGTTTCGGGACGGCAGGCGCCCGTCCGGCCGTTGCAGGAAACACGTATAGAGAGGTTATCGCCCATGCCCAAGCATCCCGACATCGACAAGGTGATGATCATCGGTTCCGGACCCATCGTGATCGGCCAGGCGTGCGAGTTCGACTACTCCGGCACGCAGGCGTGCAAGGCCCTGCGCGGGCTGGGGTACAAGATCGTGCTGGTCAACTCCAACCCCGCCACGATCATGACCGACCCGGGGATGGCCGACGTGACGTACATCGAGCCGCTGACGGTCGAGGCCGTCGGGCGCATCATCGCCAAGGAGCGCCCCGACGCGCTGCTGCCCAACCTCGGCGGCCAGACCGGGCTGAACCTCTCGTCGGAACTGGCCAAGGCCGGCATCCTCGAGCAGTACGGCGTGCGGGTCATCGGCGTGAACCTCGACGCCATCGAGCGCGGCGAAGACCGCATCGCCTTCAAGAACACCATGAACAAGCTGGGCATCGACATGCCCAAGAGCGAGGCCGTCTACAGCGTCGAAGACGCCCAGCGCGTGGCTGAGGGCCTGGGATACCCCGTCGTGATCCGCCCGGCGTATACCATGGGCGGCACGGGCGGCGGGCTGGTCTACAACGTCGAGGAACTTCGCACCGTAGCCAGCCGCGGGATCGCCGCCAGCATGATCGGGCAGATTCTCATCGAGGAATCGGTGCTGGGGTGGGAAGAGCTCGAACTGGAAGTCGTCCGCGACGCCAAGAACCAGATGATCACCGTCTGCTTCATCGAGAACGTCGACGCGATGGGCGTCCACACGGGCGACTCGTACTGCACGGCCCCGATGCTCACCATCAGCCCCGAATTGCAGGCGCGCCTGCAAAAGCACTCGTATGACATCGTCGAGGCCATCGAGGTCATCGGCGGCACCAACGTCCAGTTCGCCCACGACCCCAAGACCGGGCGCGTGGTGGTGATCGAGATCAATCCCCGCACCAGCCGCAGTTCGGCGCTGGCGTCCAAGGCCACCGGGTTCCCGATCGCCCTGGTCTCGGCCAAGCTGGCCGGCGGGCTGACGATGGACGAGATCCCGTATTGGCGCGACGGAACGCTGGACAAGTACACGCCCTCAGGCGATTACGTGGTGGTCAAGTTCTCGCGATGGGCGTTCGAGAAGTTCCCGGACGCCATTGACAAGCTCGGTACGCAGATGCGGGCCGTCGGCGAGGTCATGAGCATCGGCAAGACGTACAAGGAAGCGTTCCAGAAGGCCATTCGCTCGCTCGAAAACGGTCGCTACGGCCTGGGCTTCGCCAAGAACTTCAATTCGCTGCCGCTGGAGGAACTGCTGGGAATGCTCGGCCAGGCCACCAGCGAGCGGCAGTGGATCATGTACGAGGCGATCCGCAAGGGCGCCACGACCGCCAAGCTCCACGAGCTGACGCACATCAAGGCGTATTTCATCGACCAGATGCGCGAACTGGTGGAACTGGAAGAGCAGATGCTCAAGTACAAAGGCCGCAAGCTGCCCAACGACCTGCTCGCGCGGGCCAAGAAGGACGGTTTTGCCGACCGCTACATCGCCAAGCTGATCCGCGCCAAGGAAGGCGATATCCGCAAGCAGCGCCTCGCGCTGGGCGTGGTAGAGGGGTGGCATCCCGTGCCCGTCAGCGGCGTGGAGAACGCGGCATACTACTACTCGACGTACAACGCCCCGGACGTGGTTGACACCAGCGCGCGGCGCAAGATCATGGTCCTGGGTGGCGGGCCCAACCGCATCGGGCAGGGCATCGAGTTCGACTACTGCTGCGTGCACGCGGCCTTCGCCCTGCGCGACGCCGGCGTCGAGACCATCATGGTCAACTGCAATCCCGAGACCGTCTCGACCGATTACGACACCTCCGACAAGCTGTACTTCGAGCCGCTGACGGTCGAGGACGTGCTGAGCATTCACGAGAAGGAAAAGCCCGAGGGCGTTATCGTCCAGTTCGGCGGGCAGACGCCGCTGAACATCTGCCAGGAGCTCGCGGCCGCCGGCGTCAACATCCTGGGCACCAGCCCCGACACGATCGACCTTGCTGAAGACCGCGACCGCTTCCGCAAGATGATGGAGTCGCTGGGCATTCCCATGCCGGAGTCGGGCATGGCCAGCTCGGTCGAGCAGGCCCTCGAGATCGCCGCGCGGATCGGCTATCCGCTGATGGTCCGCCCCTCGTTCGTCCTGGGCGGGCGCGGGATGGAAGTGATCTACGACGAGGCGATGCTGCGCCGATACGTCGCCAAGGCCGTCGACGTCACGCCCGACCGCCCGATCCTGATCGACAAGTTCCTCGAAGACGCCATCGAGGCCGAGGCCGACGCGCTGTGCGACGCGACGGATACGTTCGTGCCGGCCGTGATGGAGCACATCGAACTGGCGGGCATCCACAGCGGCGACTCGGCGTGCGTGATCCCGCCGGTGGGGATCGCCGGGCGGCACCTGGAGACGATCGAGCAGTACACCTGCAAGATCGCCCGCGAGCTGCACGTGGTGGGCGTGATGAACATCCAGTACGCCATCGCCAAGGACACAGTCTACGTGCTCGAAGCCAACCCCCGCGCCTCGCGCACCGTCCCGCTGGTGTCGAAGATCTGCGGAATCCCCATGGCCCGCATCGCCACGGAGCTCATGCTCGGGGCCGCCCTCAAGGACCTCAACCTCCAGCGCAAGCCCGTCACGCATTTCGGCGTCAAGGAATCGGTCTTTCCGTTCTCGATGTTCCCCGAGGTCGACCCCGTCCTGGGACCGGAGATGCGGTCCACCGGCGAGGTGCTGGGCATGGCCGATTCGTTCGGAATGGCCTTCTACAAAGCCCAGGCCGGCGCCAAGCAGTTGCTGCCCAAAGAAGGCACGGTGCTGATCTCGGTCTCGCGGCGCGACCGCCCGGCCGTGCTCAAGACCGCCCGCACCTTCGCCGACATGGGCTTTACCATCCTGGCGACCCAGGGCACGTATGATTTTCTGGTCGAGCAGGGCGTACCGGTCACCGTCATCAAGAAGCTCTGCGAGGGGCGCCCGAACATCATCGACGCCCTCACTAATCGCGAGATTCACCTGGTGATCAACACGCCGGTGGGCAAGAGCAGCCAGGAAGACGACTCGTACATCCGCAAGACGGCGATCAAGTACAAGACGCCCTACATCACGACGCTGCGCGCCGCCGAGGCCGCCGCCGCGGGCATCCTGGCCTGCCGCAGCGACGGCGGCGAGGTCAAGAGCCTCCAGGGCTATCACGGTCTCTAGGCCGCGGCTCAGCCCACGAACAAACTGGCGGTGGCGAACTGCGGATCGCAGGTGAGATTGACGCCCAGGCGCCGCAGCCCCGCGTCGTCGCCCGGGGCAGGCAGGTGCGTCATGTGCACCTCGCACCCGCGCAGGGCCTTGAGCTGCGAGACGGCCAGTTCGGCCGTCGGATTGGTCGTCGCGGCGATCGATAGAGCAATGAGCGTCTCTTCCAGGTCCAGGCTGAGGGTCTTGCGCTGGAGAATCTCCTGCTTGAGATGCGCGATCGATTGCACGATGGCCGGTGAGAGCAGGTGCAGTTTGGGCGGGATCCCGCCCAGGTGCTTCAGGGTGTTGAGCACGGCGCTGGAGGCCGCGTGCATCAAGGGTGAATTGAGCCCGGTGATGATCGGGCCCTGGTGCAGTTGTATCGCCGCGGCGCAGAGGATGTTCTTGTTGCCTTTGTCTTGCGGGGCGGTGGCGGCGGCCGCCTCGCGAGCGGCGATCACCACCGGCCGGCTCTGGGGCGTCACGCCCAGTTCGCGCATCAGCACTTCCTGGCGGTCGACAGTCTGCTTTTCGGCCATGCCCAGGGCGTACTCGCACGCCGTGCGGAAGTAGCGGCGAATCACTTCCTGCGCGGCGGCCTCGCGCACGCACGCGTCGTTGGTGATGGCGAACCCGGCACGGTTGACGCCCATGTCCGTCGGCGAGCGATAGACGTCCTTGCCGCCGGTGATGCGATGGAGAATCGTCCGCAGCACGGGGAATGTCTCCACGTCCCGGTTGTAGTTCACCGTGGTCTCCCCGTAGGCCTCGAGGTGGAAGGGGTCGATCAGGTTGAAGTCGCGGATGTCGGCCGTCGCTGCCTCGTACGCGACGTTCACCGGATGGCGCAGGGGCAGGTTCCAGATGGGGAATGTCTCGAACTTGGCGTACCCGGCCTGTGTGCCCCGGCGGTGCTCGTGATAGACCTGCGAGAGGCAAGTCGCCATCTTGCCGCTGTTGGGCCCTGGGCCCGTTACCACCACCAGCGGCTTGGTGGTTTCGATAAATGCGTTAGCGCCGTACCCGCTGTCGCTGACGATCAGGTCCACGTCGGCGGGATATCCGCGGATCGTTCCGTGCGTCAGCGTGCGCACGCCCCGGCGCTCGAGCTTGTTGCGAAAGGCCACCGCACCCGGCTGGCCTTCAAACCGCGTGATAACGACGGCCGAGACATCCAGGCCCCACTGGCGGATGTCGTCGATGAGCTTGGAGGCGTCGGCGTCGTACGTGATGCCGAAGTCGCCGCGGATCTTCTTGTGCTCGATATGCCCGGCATAGATGCACAGGATGATCTCGGCGTCTGCCTTGAGGCGCTGCAGGAGGCGCATCTTGACGTTGGGGTCGTACCCCGGAAGCACGCGGGCGGCGTGGTAGTCGAACACCAGCTTGCCGCCGAACTCCAGATAGAGCTTGCCTCCGGACTGCGGGGTCCGCTGCAAGATGGCTGCGCTCTGCTGGGCAAGATACTCTTCGTTGTCGAATCCTTCAGCCCGGTTGGACCACAGGCTGCCTTGATTTGCGTCAGGAGTTATAGCGTTCATGGCCGACACTATAGATCGGCCGGACAAGCAAGGCAAGGCGGGCGAGACGTGCTGGAAAAAACTTCCAATACCAGGACCATTGTCCGGCGGCGGGTTTTCAATTGGTGTAAGATATGTTCGTCGCACGCATCGGCAGTACCGCCGGAACGTTCCAGAGAACCTGATGACCTTTCGATGCGTATTGCTGGGTCTGGCGCTGGCCGCGTTTATCTGCGGCGTGGCGTTCTTCAATGATTACGTGCTGCGAGGCACGTATCTCACCGGCAATTACATGCCCATTTCCGTCTTCGGCGGCGTGCTGCTGGTGGTGCTGACGATCAATCCCCTCGTGCGGCTGATGCACGGCAAGTGGGCCCTGGGCGGTGGCGAACTGGCCGTCATCATGGCCCTGGGGATGGTCGCCTGCTCGATCCCCGGCCGCGGGCTCATGCACTACTTCACCAACGTCCTCATGCTCCCCGTGGCCCGCGGGCAGAGCGACCTGTCCTGGAAGCGCACGCGGCTGCTGGATCTGGTGCCCAAACAGATGCTTGCCCAGGCCAACGCTCACGACGTCGAAGCGTTCACCGTGCAGCCGGTCGACGAAGCGGGCAAATCCGTTGATACGCCCGTGAGGATTCCCTGGCACGTGTGGAAGCGTCCGCTGATGTTCTGGCTGCCGCTGCTGTTGAGCCTGTGGCTGGCGACGATCGCGCTGTCGGTGGTGCTGCACGGGCAGTGGGCCATGCGCGAGCGGCTACGATATCCCATCGCGCAGTTTGCCGACACGCTGCTGCCCCGCGCCGACGGCGCCAGCAGCGGCATCTTGCGCAACACGGGCTTCTGGATCTCTTGCGTCGGCATCGTGCTGATCCATCTCAACAACTACGCCTTTAAGTACTACCCGCTCAGCATGATCCAGATTCCCATGGGGATCGACCTGGGCCCCGTCGGCGAACTCATCGGCTGGCACGCCGAGGGAAACATGGCGTGGCTGATGAGCCAACCCTTTTTTCCTACGGCCGTCGGTTTCGCGTACTTCCTCTCGGCGGATCTGTCGCTGTCGCTGGGGCTGGCGCCGTACGTGTGGGCGCTGACCAACACGGTGGCCTTCGATCGCGGCGTGGTTCTCAACAAGGGCTTCTTCGCCGGCTCGCTTCGCGGGGCCATCCACTGCGGGGCGTACACGGGGCTGTTCCTGAGCCTGGTCTATACCGGGCGGCGGTACCTGGCCGCGGTCTTCGGCCGAGCGCTGCTGCCGTTTCTGCCGCTGGGGCGAGGTCAACCGTCCTGGTCGGCGTGGGCGGCGCGGGCCTTCCTGGTCTTCATCGTGTGCTTCGTGCTGCAACTGACAGTGGCGGGGGTGTACTGGCCCATCGCGATCCTCTACGCCGTCGGCGCGCTGGTGCTGTACACGGTCATCAGCCGCATTGTGGCCGAGACTGGCGTGTTCTTTATCCACTCGTACTATTTCCCGTGCGAGGTCCTGCTGGGGTTCCTGGGCCTGACCGTGATGGACCTGCACTCGCTGGCGATATTGTTCCTGGTCTCGACGCTGCTTTTCATCGACCCGCGCGAAGCGGTCATGCCGTTTATGGTCACGGGCCTGAAGTTGGCGCAGCTCAAGGGCGTGCCCCAGGGGCGCGTGGGAATCTTCGGCGGCGTGGCGCTGGTGCTGGCGATGGCCGTGGCTTTGCCGGTCACGCTGGGTTTGCAGTACCAGCATGGCGCCAAGACTGTCAGCGACGGTTGGACGTGGGCGTGCGTTCCGACCTTTGCCCTCGACGGCCTGTCGCGCATCAAGTCCAAGGTCGATGCGGATCCGGCGCTGGTGGGCGGACCGGCGCCCGGACTGGAGCGGTTCTTGAACCTGCGCCCGGACTACCCGACCGTGATCGCCCTGGGGGCGGGCCTGGCGGTGGTGTTGGTGCTGACCGTGCTGCGGCTGAAGCTGACGTGGTGGCCGATCCACCCGGTGCTGTTCTGCATGCTCGGGACGTGGCAGAGCACGACGCTGTCGTCGTCGTTCCTGCTGGGGTGGCTGATCAAGGTGATCGTCACCAAGGCCGGCGGGAGCAAGACCTACCAGTCCGGCCGGCCGTTCATGGTCGGCCTCATCGCCGGCGATCTGCTGGGGGCGATCCTTCCGATGATCCACGGCGCGATCTATTACTACGTCACCGGCACCAGTCCCCAGCCATTCCGCATCATGCCTTCGTGAGCTGCTGGCACAGGCATCGGTCTATCGCAACATGGCGGGCCACGCCTGGGAGGGCAGTGCCAACGTCACACCGCCCGGCGAAGCTGAGGCTGTTGCGCGAGGCACACGCAGTTGCGGCCCTGGCGTTTGGCGTTGTACATGGCGGCATCGGCCAGGTCGATCAGTTCCTGCGAACAGGAGGCCTGGCGCGAGTCGGCCGTGCCGAAACTGGCGGTGACTTCGACGACACCCTTGACAGTCTTGACGGGCCACTGGGCGATCGCGCGGCGGCAGCGGTCGGCGACGTTGGCGGCCGAGGCGGCGCTCTCGCCGGGCAGCAGGAGGACGAATTCCTCGCCGCCATAGCGGAAGACGCGGTCGCACTGGCGGCACTGGTTTCGCAGGATGGAGGCTACTCGCGCGAGCACGTCGTCGCCGCCATGGTGCCCGAAGTGGTCGTTGACCCGCTTGAACAGGTCGATGTCGACCATTACCAGCGCCAGCGGCGTGCCGGTTCGTTCGGCGCGGGACCATTCCTGCTGGAGTCCGGCATCGAGCGCGCGGCGATTGCCCAGTTCGGTCAGCGGGTCGATCTGCGTGCACGTCAGCAGCAGGTCCTGCAGACGCTTGGTCCGCAGCGCCGCCCGAACGCGGGCGCGAAGCTCGAAGGCGTCGAAGGGCTTGGTGACGTAATCGACCGCCCCGAGATCCAGGCCGCGAACCTTGTCCCGGGCGTCCTGTGAACCGCTGAGGAAGATCACCGGAACCATGCACAGCGTGGGCGACTGCTGGAGCATCTGGCAGACGGTAAAGCCCGACATGTCGGGCATGTCCACGTCCAGCAGGATCAGGTCGGGCATCTCGGCCGCTGCCGTATCGAGCCCCTCGCGTCCGCTGTTGGCGCAGATGACCTCCAGCGATTCCTGGGCCAGGCGGGCCTTGGCCAGCAACAGCGCTTCGGCCGAATCGTCGATGATCAGTACCTTCATTGGGATGCTCCATTCCGCTGGGGGGACGGCCAGCCGCATTGGATGGCCTTGCATAGATCCGCCACGCGTTTGAACGCCAGCGTGGCGGTCTCGACGTCGCCTGACTTGGCGGCGGTTTCGAGCTCACGGGCCGCGTCGGTCAGGCCGGGATAGCCATACCCGCCGCCGGCGCCCTTGAGCTGGTGCGCCAGCCGTGTCAGATCGGTCATCTGCACGTGCTTGAGCGCCGCGTTCATTAAGGCGCACTTGTCGCCCAAGGCGGCGACAAACTGCCCGATGATCTCAACCATGTCCGGGTCGTCGGCGTATTTCGACGTCACGGGCGCCGGCCCGGCGGCGGCCACCGTTGGCGCCGTGCCGATGGCGTGTGATCGCACAGCCGCCAGCAGGGCGGCGCGATTGACCGGCTTGGTCAGGTGCTCGTCGCACCCGGCGGCGAGGCTCTTGTCGCGGTCTGCCGTCATCGCGTGGGCGGTGAGGGCCAGGATCGGGGTCGTCACCCCGCCGCGGCGCAGGGTCCGTGTGGCCTCGTAGCCGTCCATCTCGGGCATCTGCATGTCCATGAGGATGACGTCGTAGGTCTGTTTCGAGGCCGCCTCGACGGCCAGGCGTCCGTTTTCGGCCACGTCCACCGCGGCGCCGGCCTTGCGCAGCAGGGCGGTGATGAGGCGCTGGTTGTCGGGTCCGTCCTCGGCCAGCAGGACGCGCAGGCCCGTCAGGTCGGCGCAGACGCAGGCGGGTTCGGCGGCGCTGCGAAGCGTTTCGCAGGGCTGGCTCAGCATCGCCGTGCCGGCGATGTTTCCGGTAGGGATGCGCAGCGTGAAGGTGCTGCCCTTGCCGGCGGCGCTGGCGACGTCGAGGGAGCCCTGGAGCATCTGGGCGATATGCCGCGTGATGGCCAGGCCCAGGCCCGTGCCGCCGTACTTGCGCGAGGTCGAGGCGTCGGCCTGCTGGAACGACTCAAACAGCCGCCCCATCTGATCGGGGCTGATCCCGATGCCCGTGTCGATGACGTCGATGCGTACCGCCGGGCCGCCCGGCGCGCCGGCGTCGAAGCCGGCCACGATGCGGACGCTGCCCTTTTCGGTGAATTTCACGGCATTGCCGACGAGATTCACCAGCGCCTGGCGCAGGCGAACCACGTCGGTCTGGATGACCTGCGGCACGGGCGTGGCATACTCGATGGCGACCGTGACGCCATGCTGCTGCGCGCGGACGCGCATCACGCTGGCCACGTCCGACAGCAGGCCCGTCAGGTTGCAGGGCTTGATCTCCAGGGCCATCTTGCCCGCTTCGATCTTGGACAGGTCCAGGATGTCATTGATGACTTCCAGCAGGTGCTCGCCGTTGCGGCGCACGATGCTCAGGCAGTTGGAACGCTCGTTGCTGGAAAGGTTCGGATCGGCCAGCAGTTCCGTAAAGCCCATGATGGCCGTCATCGGCGTGCGGATCTCGTGGCTCATGTTGGCCAGGAACTGGCTCTTGGCGCTGTTGGCGGCCTCGGCTTCCTGGCGTGACTGCACGAGGGCGGCCGCCGCGCGGCGGCGCTCGGTGATGTCCATGCCGTAAATATTAGAGTACGCCCCGTCGGGCGCGGGGGAGAAGGTCAGCGAATAGATTTTCTCGCCGCAGCAAAACTCGACATCGCGCGCCTTCTGGATCCTCAGCGATTCGTCGATCGCTCCTTTCCACGGGGCCACCAGCGGCGTGCCGACGCGGCAGTTCAGGGCCGCCAGGAGATCGGCAGCAGCCTCGTTGGCGTAGAGCAGCATTCCGCGGGCTGAAACGCGCATGACGGGGTTGGGGTTTTCGGCGGGGAAGCGGGCCAGGCGGCTGATTTCCTCGTGCGCCCGCACCGTTTCGGTGATGTCGCGGTGCGACTCGACGACCTGAGTGACGCGCCCCCGCGCGTCGAGGATGGGCGCGGCGCTGATCTCGACAATCCGGTCGCCGTCGAGGGTGGCGTTGGCGTGCCGCACCGTAACAGGGCGGCGGGTCTGGACGACGGCGTTGACCGGACAGGGGTTGGACGCGCTGTCGCAGTGGGCGGGGGCGTCTGCCGAGGCGCGGCACCGGGCCAGACACTGCGACGACGGATTGTCGCCGGCCTCCTTGCTCGCGGCCCGATTGGCGTGCGCGACGCGGTGATCGAGCCCCACGACCATCAGCGGCTCGGGCAGGGCGTCGATGATCTTTTGCAGGAAGTCTTTCGACGACTGCAACTCGTGCAGGGCCTGCTGACGCTGGCGGTTCTCCTGCTCCAGCGAGGCGTTGGCCTGCGAGAGCAGGCTGGCCATGCCGGCCGTGCGCACGGCATTGCGACGCGTGGCGATCAGGTACGCCGTCAGCGTGACGGTGGCCGCCAGACCGCCGATGAGCACGATCCACGGAAGGGAGCTGTCGGCCACTTCCAACTGGCCCGAGGCCGGCGTGCAGACGATCTGCCATCGCCGTCCGGGCATGTCCAGCGTGTCGGTGCGGCAGAGGCTCGTGGTCAGCTCTTTGACATCCAATCGCCCGCCCATGGCGGCGAGCTTGCTGGCGGGGCTGAATTGCGAATACAGCCAGACCGGCCCGCGCGGATCGGACAGGTCGAACAGGTGGACGTCCATATTCTTGGCCGACAGGGGCTCGATGGCGCGGCGGATGGACTGCTCGATATCGACGACGCGGACGACATAGCCCAACAGATTCCCGCGGCGGTCCTCGACGGTCTCGGTCGACGCTCCGTTGCGGTAGATCGGCGCATACACCAGCATGCTGGTCTTCCCGTCCGCGTCAGCGTCGCCCTTGATCTTGCCGGTGATGATCGCCTTGCCGCTGTCGCACGCTTCGCTCATCGCCGCCACGCGCGAGGCGTCCGATCCGGCGTCGAATCCCAACGCCGACTGGCGGCCCTGCAGAGGCTCGACGAAGTCCAGAGGATAGTAATACGGGCGCTGCCGGGCGGGCACTATCGTGTTCTGAGGCGAGCGTTCCGAGATGACGATCTTGCGATCGCGCTCGAAGGCTGCGCGCTGGGTGGCGGAGATCCTCGGCGCCCATCCGACAGCCTGAAGATCCGGCACCGACTTCATCAGCGGCCGCATGAAATTGCAGAACGTCGCTTCCGTCACCTCGCCCGATCCGGCGTAGAAGGCCTGCATCGCGCCCAGGACGAGCCGATTGGCGTCGGTGGCGACTTTCAGAGATCGGATGCGGTCGCCGGCGGCCTGGTTGAACGTCACCAGGGCTCGCTGGTGCTCGAGCTCGTCGGCCGTGGTGTACAGGCATATCGACAGGGCCGCGCCCATGACGAGAATGATGATGGAAACGAGGTATGGCGAGACCAGCGAACGCACACGATCAAGCCACGGGTGGTGAGGCAGGTTGATTTTGCTCAGTAGTCGCATCAGTTTCCTTCGACAATAGGACAAGTCGCAGCAATCACGGCTGTGCCTTGCTGCAAGTATCCGCTTGCCCATGCCTCCAACAGGATTATTCGGCCAGCCAGTGGGATCGATTTATTAAGGATTGCGGAATTGATGGAATGATTGCGGCCCCGCCAGGCAGCGCCACTAATAAATTGTCAAGAGACAAACCCGGGGATGGCGTCTTATTGGAGCTTGTTGGTTATCTTCTTGGTTGGAGCCTGGAATTTGTGGTCTGGAATTTCCCGACCGCGGTCAGGGACATGGCGACGCAGTCAAACCACCTTCGCCCATGTCCGGGGCAGTTCCAGCAGCGCGTCGACATAATCCTGCCGCAGTCGCCCCTCGGGCGTCGGCGGGACGTTCAAGACGCAGTTGGCCCCGCGCAGCTTGCACAGCAGGCGAATCGCCAGCAGCTCGTTCTGGCTGCGGACGACGGCGTGGTCGCCGCCGAACCACCAGCGGTCGGCCATGTTGTCCATGCACGTGACGACCTCGATGGGCAGGTAATATTCCTCCGCCGGGCCGGGTTTGCCCGTCACATCCTCGCCGATGTCGAACCGGTCGATCGGCCAGAATGGCGGCACGCCGGCCTCGATCACGTTGACATCCGTCGGCCACGTCTCGGGCTTGACGACCGACTTGTGGCCGTTGTTGTCGAAGGCGCCGTTGTTGGCCACCACGATTTGCGGTTGCAGACCCGTCACGAGGGCGTAGAGTTTCTTTCGCCCCTCAAGGCCGTACTGCCCCGGCCCGTCAAACCACATCTCGGCGATGGGCCCGTACCAGGTCAGCAGTTCCTTGACGTGCTCAGTGACGTATTCAAAGAGTTCGTACTTGCGGCCTTTGACGACCTCGCCGCCGGTGAGTCCGAAGTTGTGGTCGCCGCCGCAGTGGTAAAAGGCGGGTTTGACGCCGTACTTGCGGCAGGCGTTGACGAACAGTTCGACCACGTCGGCCTTGCAGGGGCTGTTGGCAACGTTGTAGTCGCTGTGCTTGGTGGGCCAGAGGCAAAAGCCCGTGCCGTGCTTGGTCGTCAGGATGGCGTACTTCATCCCCGCATCGCGCGCCACGGCCACCCACTGGTCCACGTCGAGCTTGGTGGGGCGGTAGTTCTCGATGGGTTGGTACAGGTCCGCCTCGCCGCCGCGGCCTTTGCTGTAGGTGTTCATCCCGTAATGGATGAACATGCCGTACTCCCACGACAGCCATTCGTTGAGGGCATCTTCGCTGAGCCGCTGTACGCTACGCTCGGCATGAGGGCCTTCTTTCATCGCCGGTTCTCCTTTAAGGTCGCCGCATGATACCACGAAAGTTCCGGGGATGGGGAGTGCGGGATTACCGGATTAAGTGGATTAAGAGGATGAGGGAAAGGGGGGGGCATGGCGACACGCCAATCGCGTCAGCACAGGACGCGGCAGAGCAAGCTCAGCCGCTGACTTTCCAAGGCTCGACGCTGCGCCGCCGGTGCGATACGATATCGCCCATGGATGAACGGGCGGTGCATGACATACTGAGCGGGCGGCGGGGCGGGCTTGGCGCCGCTGCGCTGCGGGCGGCGATGTCTGTTGCGGCCGTTCCGTATGGCGCCGCGATGCGCCTGCGCCGCTGGGCGTACAAACACGGGATGCTGGCCTCGCAAGAGGCTGACCTGACCGTTATCTGCGTGGGCAATCTTACCACCGGCGGGGCGGGCAAGACGCCCATGGTCGCCTGGATTGTGCGTCAGCTTCAGGCCGCGGGGCGCACGCCTGCCATCCTCACGCGCGGCTATAAGGCCCACGCGGGCCTGTCCGACGAGGCGGCACTGCTGGAGGCCACCTGCGGCGTGAAGGTCATCGTCAACGCCGATCGCGTCGCTGGCGCCGCTGCCGCCAAGGCCACCGGCGCCGACGTGGCCGTCATGGACGACGGGTTCCAGCACCTGCGCCTGCGTCGTGACCTGGACATCGTGCTCATCGACGCCACATGCCCGCTGGGCTACGGCCGCTGCCTGCCGCGGGGGCTCCTGCGCGAGCCGCCAACGGCACTGGCCGATGCGGCGGCTGTCATTATAACACGCGCCGATGAGGTGCCCGCGGCGCGGCTGGCCGAGCTTCGCGCCCTTCCATCAGAGTGGACGGCCGCGCCCGTGCTGGCGGCACGACATAAACCTTCGCACGTGATCGATCCCCAGGGCCTGCGGCAGGATATTGCTGCTCTGGCGGGCAAAAAGCTCTACGCCTTCTGCGGGATCGGCAATCCCGAGAGTTTCTTCAACACTCTTGAACGGGCCGGCGGGCAGTTGGTCGGGCGCGAGGCGATGGATGATCACGCCCATTATGACGCCGCGCTGGCGGGCGACATCGCCGCGCGGGCGGCGGCCGCCGGCGCTGAGGCGGCCATCACCACGCAGAAAGACGACGTCAAACTCGCCGGCGTGTCGGAGATCCTGCGGCCGTGGCAATTGGCGGTCGAGATCGACTTTCTGGACGATCCCTCGCCGCTGCGGGAGTTGGTTCTAAGTGTCACAAGATGATGGGTGCCGTGGCGCGCAGGGCCGAAGGCCCGGAGAGCCACGATCCCTGAACTTGCGGCGCTGCTGCCCGGTCGTGGCTGTCGGGCTTCGCCCTCCCGCCACGGCACCCCGCGCCGCGATCCTGTGCCACCTAGCCTTGGCTCACTTGCCGGCGGTAGGCTTCCACTTCCCAGTTGTCGATGAACTCCTGCGCAGCGGCCGTCATGTACTGCACGCCGCCGAAAGCGGCTGTCAGTTGCTCGACCAGCGCGCCGTCCTGTGCGAGGTCCATCGCCAACTGGGCGTTTCGCGGGGACGTGCCCACGGCGAATACGCCGGCGGGGCAACTGATGACGCGCGGCATATATCCGTGCGCCTTGACGAATCGCGAGATGGCCGCCGGCGTCGGCTGGCCGATCAGCGTATGCGACTTCATATACACGATGTGGTCGGGCGTCAGCGGTCCGGCGGCCACGGCGAATGGGGACTCGACGCAGACATGTTCGGCTTGGGGCCCGAGCACCTCGGACATCTGCTCGATGGCCTTGTCGATGTCGGCCTTGGGCGCCTCCGCTGCAAAGGGAATCTCCATCGCCACGCCCGCGGCGAGATATCGCTGCCGCAGCACGTCGAGCACTTCGTGGCAGAGTAAGCTGACTTTTTCGGTGGTGTTGGCGGCCACGAATAACCCGTGATTGGCGTGGAAGACGACGCTGGGCTGGCGGCCATGCTCTTTGGTGTAGTCGGCGACGGCCTGTCGGATGCTCATGCAGAGGGTGAAGCCCGGGTCGGTGTAGTCCATCCAGAGGGCGTTGGGGAAGAGTTCCTGGCAGGCGGCCTTTCCGCCGGCGGCGCAGACCATCCCGCCCACCAGCGGCGGGTGGACGTGCAGGACGTAGGTGGCGTGGAACGAGTCGTGCAGCGGGCTCTCGACGCTGGGACGGCCGGACGAGCCCGGGGCCACCGCGCCCATCATGATTTCCTTGACCAGCGCCTCGCGGGCGGTGGCGTTGCGGGGCGACTTGGCGGTGTAGAGCTTGGCCAGCTTCGCCCGGTCGAGGGCGACCAGGTCGGCTGGCTTGAGATCGCTCAACGCCAGGCCCGAGGGCTTGATCCACAGCGTGTGGGCGTCTTTGCCCGAGCAGTTTCCGCCGCCGCCCTTGACATACTCGTCGCCGCCGAAGCGATGCGACAAGGCCGCCACGTCGTCCAGAAGTCCGTTAGGCTTATGTGCCACTCGCGTCATTCTTCCTCTTCCTCCTGCTCGTCTTGCCATCCGTCGGCCTTCTGGCCTTTGGAGTCGAAGCCCGCCCGCCGCAGCAGGGCGTCGGCCTGTTCTTCCAGGCTGGCCAGCTTGACCTCGGCCGCGCCGGCGGCCTTGCGGGACTCGATGATCTTCTTGGCCGCCAGGGCCCATGCGTGAAAGTCGGTGTCGAGCAGCTTGGCGGCCATCCATTCGAGATAGTCGCTCTGGCACTGGCCCAGCCTGCGGCCGCGGTGCTTGCCGAATGTCAGCTTGGAATCTTTGGTTATTTCGCTCATACCGTCAGACTCGCCATCTGGCAATCAAGTGTACCGCGCGGCAGCAATAACGGGGAAGATTTAGTCCACGAATGTCACGAATGACACCAATCGGACGGGGGTGGATGGATGAAAGAATGGAAGACACGCTGGAACTTCTTCGGGACTCGTGCGTCAGATACTGCGATCGGCCTTCTTGGGAGAGATCGCCATGAAACTCAACCGCAGTGACATTCTTCCGCTGGCAGCGCTGATGATCGTGCTGGCGGCCGTCGCGATGGTCGCATTAGGCTGAAAACGCCTACTTGACCGTCATCATGGCTGTGCGGATCTGCGGCAGGAGCTTGGTGACAGACTCGGCTCGCCCGCCGGCCTCGACGACGATCACCTTGTCGCCTTTGACGAACACGGCCACGAGGTACTTGAAGGCCGCGCCGCTACGGAGTGCGTCGAAAGTCATGAGCCGCCCGGTCACGCCCGATTCGCTGGTCACGGCGACGTTGTCGGCGAGTTTGTACCCCTCGCGAGCGGACAATTGGTTGCCGATGGCCTGGGCCCAGAACTCCAGCGTGCCGTTCTTGGGGTTCTCCTGCGTACGTCTGGCCAAGACGACCCCGTCGGCCGAGACGGTCTTGAGGTCGTAAGGTTCAGTCCGCTCGACGGGCACGAACTCTCCGGGCACTTCCATGGTCGTCCCGCCCAGACAGCCCGAAATAATCGCGGCCATCGCCAGGACCGTTATGGTCTTAATGTACGACATAGTCTTCCTTTCGCCGAAGAAGTTACGTCCACGAATGTCACGAATGGCACGAATGGGGAAGAAGCCTTTGAGATCGGATGCCGTGGCGACCGGAGCGATACCATTCCGCCGCCATGCACTCCGTTCAACTACTCTTCCTTCTCCCTTCCCATTCGTCTTTATTCGTGACATTCGTGGTAAGTTTTTGGGATCGGTTCACGTTCCCAGCAGCCGATCCAGCCCCAGCGTCTGCAGCCAGGGGAAGGGCAGGATGATCTTGAGTTCCTGCGGCGCCAGGGCGGCGGCCGTGAAGCTCACGCTGATCGTCGAGTACGACACCTGGTTTCGCAGGCGGTTGAGCAGGCCCTCGAGGCGCTCAACCTCCTCGCGCACGCGGCCGATCTCGGTCTCCACCGCCAGTGTGTCCTTCACGCCGGCGGCCTTGTCCAGCAGGGACATCAGCTTGTCGTGCATGGCCTTGGCCGATCGCAGGCGAAGCTCCAGGTCGGCGTACTGCTCGGTGACGTCGGCGGCCTCGATGTTTTTGCGCGTTACGGTGCCCAGCGCTGCCAGTTCGGCGATAAACGGATCAAACCGTTCGGCCGGTATGCGCATGACGATGGTGTCGCTGGTCATCTGCTGCATGTACCCGCCCGAGGCGGCGGCCATCGCCTTGGCTTTGTTCAGCGCTGCCGCAACGTCCGGCGCCACGATGGCGAACTGCGCGCTATAGATGATCCTGCGCGGATCGACAGCCGCCGGGCGGGCCGCTGCAGCCGCCGAAGGCACTAGCGTGGCCGCTGCGGCAGGCCGCGCGGCCTCGGACCGCTGCAATGCGGCGGCTCCGAGAGCCTGCGACTCCGACAACTGCCTGGCCATCTCGTCCTTCTGCTGCGTGAGCATGTGTTTGTCGCGGTAAAGAGCCTTCACCTGTGCATCTTTGGAATAATTCTCACAGCCGCCGCAGACCATTGCGGCCGCCAGCACCAACGACACGATGAACGTTTTGTGCATAACGTTCCCCTTTCTGCCACGGGAAAAGTGAGTCCTTGTTGTTAGTCAGTATCCCTTTGACGCGGAAGTGCGTAAAGAATTTTCGCTTTTTAGCCTATCGCCCGTTCCTCTTACAAAAACCCGTCGAGCATCCGCCTTCGCCAAGGCTTCGGCGGACAGGAACTCGACCGCTGAACGCACCTGTCTTATGCTTTTTCCCATTCGTGTCATTCGTGACATTCGTGGACGTAACTTCCCCGATCCCGGCGCGCCCATGGCGACCCGCATGAAACAGAAACGCGTGTCACCATGCCACCAGCATATCCAACCCTTCTTTCCCAATCCTCTTAATCGCTTCTATTAATCCCTTAATCCCGCTCTCCCCCTCTCCGGAACCGCGCAATCGGGTTTACCCGAGAACGCGGGGGAGTTGACGGACGTACAAAATCGTGTATCATGCCTCCTTCGGGCGACGATGCGCGGGCAGGCGCGGCGGTGGCCAGGAAGGTTCCCTTGCTAGATGAAATCAAGGAAGAGTGTGGCGTAGCGGCTCTCTATTGGCTGGGCAAGCCGCGCTGCGACATCGAAAAGGCCGGGCAGATGAAGTGTGGCGACGACGTTGTCGCACTCATGCCGCAGGTCCTGCTCAACCTGCAGAATCGCGGACAGCTCGCCTCGGGCCTGTCCAGCTACAATCCCTGCCGCAAGCAGGTGCTCGACACCTACAAGGACATCGGAACCGTCAACGAAGTCTTCCGCATGTCCCATCCGGCCAAGCACACGGCCATCCTGGAGAAATACGCCGGCCCCGCCGCCATCGGGCACACGCGATACGCCACCTGCGGGCTCGACGACGAGCGTTACGCCCAGCCGTTCGAGCGGCATCACGGGCGGCTGTGGAAATGGTTCGCCTTCGCCTTCAACGGCAACCTGGCCAACTACTCGGTGCTTCGCAACCGCCTGCTGAGCAAACGCGACTACCACTTCACGCTCGACACCGACACCGAAATCATCATGCACATGCTCTCGTTCGCTCTTCGGGGCAATAAAGCCCCCGATCTGGCCAACGTCATGCGCCTGCTGGCCCGCGAGTTCGACGGGGCTTACAACATCACCTTCCTCGACGCCATGGGGCGCATGTTCGTCGCCCGCGACCCCGTCGGCCTGCGACCGCTGAGCTACGGCGTCAAGGGGCGGCTGTTCGCGGCCGCCAGCGAGTCGGTCGCCCTGTCGAACCTGGGCTTCACCGACATCAAGCACCTCGAGCCCGGCCAGATCGTGATCATCGAGAACGGCCGCATGCGGGTGCATCGCTATGCCAAGCGCAAGAAGGTCGCCCGGTGCTTCTTCGAGTGGGTGTACTTCTCCAGCGTCGGCAGCACGATGGACGACTCGAGCGTGTACCTGGCCCGCGCCCGCAGCGGGGCGGCTTTGGCGGCGATGGAAGACCAGCCCGTCGACGAGAACTCCATCGTCGTGCCGGTGCCCGATACCGCCAAGGCGGCCGCCGACGCGTTTGCCTTTGCGATGAAGATCCCCTGCGTCGAGGGGCTCATCCGCAACCGCTACGTGGGACGGACGTTCATCCAGCCCGGCGCCACGCGCACCAGCAGCGCCCGGTATAAGTACACGCCCTTGCCAGCCGTGCTGGGCGGCAAGAAGGTCTTCCTGCTTGAAGACTCGATCGTGCGCTCGACGACGCTGGCGGCGCTGGCCAAGCAGTTGCGAGAGCGCGGCGGGGCCAAAGAAATCCACGTCCGCGTGGCCTGCCCGCCGATTATCGCTCCGTGCTTCTACGGCATCGACATGTCGACGCTCAAGGAACTCTTCGCCGCCCACCTGGTCGGCAAGAAGTACAACGGAACGCCCACGCCCAAAGTGCTGGCGGGCATGGCCAAGGCCCTGGGCATCGACTCGCTGAAATACCTGCCCGTCCCGGCGCTGGCCGGCTGTATCCAGGTTCCCCCTGACTCGCTCTGCACCGGATGCGTCACCGGCAAATACCCCACCCGATGGGGCAACAAGCTGATGGCCATGGCCCGCCAGAAACAACTCGACGGCAAAGAAGGCCGCACGTACGAGTAGGAAAAAGTTGGGACGCTTACCACTTTCTGGTCCCGAAGGCGAGATTGCCGAGTCTTAAGACGATTACCCTGCAGAGGCCGTTAACATTCTGGATGTATCGAAAGTGGTAAGCGTCCCAACTTTTCTCCCGGAACGTTCTTTCACCTCAGGGCTCTCTGTGCCTCTGTGGTAATCTTCTTGCACCGCTGGACAAACGCCCCTCCATCCGGTAAGAGTCTCCACAGGCAGATGCACAAAACGAAAGGATGGCTGGCATGGGCGGCTTTTTTGGCGTCGCTTCGCGCGAGAACTGCGTCAGCGACCTCTTCTACGGCACTGATTACCATTCCCACCTGGGCACCAAACGCGGCGGGCTGGCCGTTCTCAACGGCAGCGGCATTCAGCGATACATCCACAACATCGAGAATGCCCAGTTCCGCTCGAAGTTCGAGGACGACGTCCACAAGCTCAAAGGCATCCTGGGCATCGGCGCCATCAGCGACCACGAAGACCAGCCCGTCATCGTCTTCTCGCACCTGGGCACCTACGCCATCGTCACCGTCGGAAAGATCACCAACGCCGAGCAACTGGCCGCCAAGGCCTTCAGCAAACGCACCACGCACTTCTCTGAGATGGCCAACAACGAGGTCAACCCCACCGAACTGGTCGCCACGCTGATCAACCAGGAGGCCAATTTTACCGACGGCCTGGCCAACGCCCAGGAACAGATCGAAGGCTCCTGCTCGGTGCTGCTGCTGACGGCAGAGGGCATCTATGCCTCGCGCGACAAGCTCGGGCGCACGCCGATCATCCTGGGCCGCCGCGACGGCGCGATGGCCGCCACAATCGAGACCTGCGCCTTCGCGAACCTGGGCTTTGAGTACCAGCGCGACCTGGGCCCCGGCGAGATCGCGCTGCTGACGCCCGACGGCGCCCAGCAGATGAAGAAGCCCGGAAGTCGGATGCAGATATGCTCGTTCCTGTGGGTGTACTACGGCTATCCGGCGTCGAGCTACGAGGGCGTCAACACCGAAGACTGCCGCAACCGATGCGGCGAAGCTCTGGCGCGAAACGACGATGTCAAAGTCGATGTCGTCGCCGGTATCCCGGATTCGGGAACCGGGCACGCCATCGGGTACGCCACGGCCGCCGGCGTGCCGTACCGCCGCCCGTTCGTCAAATACACGCCCACGTGGCCGCGAAGCTTCATGCCGCAGAACCAGACCATGCGCGACCTGGTGGCCCGCATGAAACTCATCCCGGTCAAAGAGCTCATCAAGGGCAAGCGGCTGCTGTTCTGCGAAGACTCGATCGTCCGCGGCACGCAGCTCAAGGACACCGTGCGGATGCTTTACGAAGCCGGGGCCAAAGAAGTGCATATGCGCCCCGCCTGCCCGCCGCTGGTCCACGGCTGCAAGTTCCTGAACTTCTCGC
>JAJFVE010000071.1 GCA_021371965.1 Planctomycetaceae bacterium | reverse complement strand
TGGCCATTGCCGAGCAAGCCGGGGCCGCAAAGCAGGAGTAGAGATGCGGCGGCTGGTTGTCAGCCTTCTGATGATAGTGGCCTGCGCCGCAGTCGGGGCGCAGGACCGTCCTGCCCCCTTGCAGTTGCCGCCCAGTCCGCTCTTTGAGGCGCGCTACGTGCCTTTGGAGGGGCGGGTGGCCGGCTGGATTGCCGATACGGCCTCCCCGGATCGCCTCACCGACATGCCCCCTGGACGTACCGCCGCCGAGCAGGCTCCACCGCTTCCGCGATACGAATATCCCCTCGACCTGGTCGCCCAGTACCGCGTGCAACCGGACTTCTCCCCAGGCTACCTGCCAGAGCACTTCCCAGGCCTGAACGCGGGGCAGATGTCCGGTGAGGACCTGTTGGAGCGCTGGGAAGAGCGGCAGGGCAGCACCCGCAATCCCTTCGCGATCGCAAGAGACGAATCCCTGCGCCTGGACAGCGACGAGCACGAGGCTCCGCGACGGCTGGCGTTGATTGGCGCGTACCTGTGGTTGCACCGCGATGATGACACGGTCTGCGAGGGGGCAGCCGATGCTCTGATGAGCAAGACGCGGCACACGACCAGAGATGTGGCGCTTACGGAGGCGGGGCCCTACCTCTTGGGCTTGATACCCAAAACCCTCACGCAGGTGACGGCCGGCGACGGCGAGGTGTCGGTTGACCTGCGAGTGACCACGGAATTCGCCGATGACTCGGTCGCGACCAACGAGCAGGCGCTGCTGACTGCGGCGCAGCGGGGTTTGGGGGCGATTGCGATTGCCTCGCGCGGGGAAATCGGGGATGCTCTGCGGGCCCAGAGGACAGCAGAGCGTCTGAAGCGTGAGGGGCGCCTGCCGGCTGACTTCCGGGTCATCGTAGGCCAGTACGTTGACTCACACAGCGGGTCAGTCGTGGGGCTATTCCTGAACGAACGGCTGCTGGATGGGCAGACACTCAGCGCCACCGTGGAAGCAATCCACAAGCAGGGCGGGCTGGCGTACCTGGCTCGGCCGGGGGAGATCGGAGCGGCCGCGGCGCTGGCGCGGTTGCCGTTTGACGGCTATCTGATCCAGACTGGCAACTTCGAACTGTTCCGTACGCTCCTGCTGCTCAACGACCAGCGCTTTGCTAACAAGCCGGCGTTGTATGCCAGCAACACGACGATCGCCATGGGTGTAGGGTTGCCCTATACCAATGTGCCATTGCAGGCCGGTGCGGACGACCCGTTGAAGGCGGGGCTGGCACAACGCCAGGGCTATGCTGCGGGCGCCCTCTACCTGCCGTGGATGATGGTGCTGTCGGCTAAGCCGGTGGCAGTGTACCAGCGTACTCTCAACAACTACTTCCGCCTCAATGAACTGGTGACGCTGCGCCTGGGGCGGCTCCTGCGGGCGGATCATGTGGTGCTGAGGGTGAGTTGGGATGACGAGATGCGCAATCTGATCAGCATCACCAAAGCCGGGTCGGCCATCAACCACGTCGTGGAGCGAGACTCGCCCTTGCTGGAGTTCCCGCGGCTTAGCTACATCGAAGCGGAATATGGCAGGGTGGGGGTCGGCTATGATCATACGCAACGGGAGTGGATGCTGAGCAGCAGGTGGCGGTTCTAAACCGCGCGGATGTCACTGCATCAGCGGGGGCGGTGCGTCCTGCGCCGGGGGAGGAACGGTAGCCTGCGGCGTGGCTGAGCGGCCTGGGAAGACTATCGCCGAGAACATCCACAGGGCCAGAGAGACGGCCGCGGCGGCGGCGAGGCCGCCGACGATGTAACGCGGATACCAGAGCGTTTCGTGGCTGACGATGCCCATAACGGCCAGCGCGAGCTTGGCCACGAGCCACAGCAGGAACATGACATAGGCCAGGTA
>JAJFVE010000060.1 GCA_021371965.1 Planctomycetaceae bacterium | reverse complement strand
CAGCGTCGTGAAAGGGTACGCCGCGATCTTCGGCCGCGCGTTGCTCAGGCGGGTGATCAGCGTGCTCTTGCCCGCGTTGGGCATGCCGACCAGTCCCGCGTCGGCGATGAGCTTGAGCTCCAGGTGCAGCGACCGCTCCTGCCCCGGCGCGCCGGGCTCGGCGTAGCGGGGGGCCTGGTTGACCGAGGTCTTGAAGTGCACGTTACCGCGCCCGCCCTTGCCGCCGGCGGCTACGGTCACCTGCTGGCCAGGCTCCGACAGATCCGTCAGCACCAGCCCGGTCTCGGCGTCGCGCACGATCGTGCCCGGCGGCACGAGGATGACCAGGTCCTGCCCGCGGCGGCCGTGGCATTTGGCGCCAAGTCCGTGCTCGCCGCGCTCGGCCCGCCAGTGGTGTCGGCCACTGAGGTGCTGCAGGGTGTTGTACGACTCGTCGGCTCGCATGTAGATGCTGCCGCCGTCGCCGCCATCGCCGCCGCTGGGTCCGCCTTTGGGGATAAACTTCTCGCGCCGAAAGGCCATGCAGCCGTTGCCGCCGCCGCCGGCGACGACAATGATGTCGACCTCGTCAACGAACGCCGCCTTGCCGGTGATCTGTCCTGGATCCATCATAAAACCAGTGGTGAGTTGTGAGTGGTGAGTGGTGAGTGAAGACTACCGTCCAAAAGTCGTGAGTTGCACTGAGCGAGGGGAGAGTTCTTTTCTTTCTACTCACCACTCACCACGCACAACTCACCGCTATCCCTACAGCACATCGACGTAGCGGCCTCGGTAGGTCACCGTGCCGTCTTTAAGGGCGAACAGGGTGTCATCGCGTCCGCGGCCGACGTTGTGCCCGGCTTTGAGCGGCGTGCCGCACTGGCGAACGATGATGCATCCGGTGGTGACGGCCTGTCCGCCGTAAACCTTCACGCCGCGATACTGGGGGTTTGAATCGCGCCCGTTTCGCGTCGAGCTTTGTCCCTTTTTATGCGCCATGACGTTGCTCCCGAGTCAGTACCGAATCTTTCCTACAGGTTAGACCCGTCACTATAGAAAAGCGACTGCGGGATGTCAAACGATTTATCGCAGCGGCTGCCAACAAAACAAATAAAGAATGTTGTGTACCTCCAGGAGAGATACTATAATTTTTATGTTCGGTTCGTCGAAAAACGGGAACTGTTACGGGACAGCCGTATTGTCAGTCCACGCCACAATCTCGCGCATGACGCTCCTGACTCCCTGGGCCGGAAATAGCGCCCCTTTCAGAAGGATCCACGAAAGTGTAAAGAACGGATCCAACGCCCTGAAGCAGGAGAATCCTCAATGGGCAAGAAACTGTATGTCGGTAACCTCAGCTACAACGTCAACGACGCGGACCTGTCGCAACTGTTCGCGCAGCACGGCACTGTCGAAAGTGCCGTGGTGATCATGGACAAGATGTCCGGCCAGAGCAAGGGCTTTGGTTTCGTCGAGATGGGTAGCGATTCCGAAGCCCAGGCCGCCATCAGCGCCCTGAACGGCAAGGAATACGACGGCCGCGCTCTGACCGTCAACGAAGCGCGTCCCCAGGTCAAGCGTCCTGGCGGCGGCGGTGGCGGCGGTCGCGGCGGTTACGGTGGCGGCGGCGGTGGCGGCGGTGGCCGCGGCCGCTACTAGTCGGTAAATGGTCCATCGCTTCGGCGAAGGCCCATGAAACCACAAACAGACGAAGGGCTCCTGAGCAATCGGGAGCCCTTTTTTTACGCGCTTGCGTAGCAGGTTTTGGAACGCCGAAGAACCAGCAACTTTGCCACCGAGACCACGGATAACACAAAGAAAACAAAGAAAAACAAAGAAAAAGAGTAACAGGACGTCTCTTTGCGCCCTTTGTTGTCTTTGGGGTGATTATCCCCGCTGTGCCCTTTGCTTTGAAATCACGTCGCCTGTGCATCTGAACAACTGACTACAGCGGCAGAGACACCGAGAGGGGGACGGGGGATAAGTTCAACCGCAAAGATCGCAAAGGGCGCAAAGGGAAGGAGTCGTATATTGCCTCTTTCAAACACCTTTGCGTTCTTTGTGACCTTTGCGGTTAATGTTTCTTCCCGCCTTCTCATCGTTTCGGGTGAACCGAAGGTTTATGATTTGACTGTCGTCAGTTGTTTGAGCCAAATCGTGGTGGAGAAGAATGTCCGATCTGGTGAGAAATCCGATTTTCTGCTTGCAAATCGCGCGTTTGGTGGTAGGATCGCGCCAGTCAGGGTTGATTGCCCCGTTTATTGCCCCAGGAGAGGCTGCTCGAACAATCGGCGGCCGGGAAGCAGAGACGGAGGCGGGCACATCTAACCCTTACAGTACTATCTTCGTCACTTGGTGTGCGCAGTTGATTTGATGAACTCACTTACGGGTTGCCGATGCAGCCGGTTTATCGTTAGGAACGTGTAAAGGAGCGAGTAGATGAGTAAGAACATGATTGTGTCGATCTGTGCAATTCTTGCGTTGGCCACGGCCGCCCAGGCGAACTTGATCACGGACCCGGGGTTTGAAGGGCTTTCGCCTACAGGAACGTACGGGGCAGGTGTTTACTTGGGGGGGCACACCGATGGGTGGCTTTGCAGGACCGTTCCCAACGGCTACCAGGGAACCTACCTGTACTGGGACTTGGGCGCCCCTCAGCATCAGTACCTCCACCTCAACAATGCATTGGTTCAGCAAGTGTTCAATACGGTGGCAGGTGCCAGCTATGATGTCAGCTTCAAGACATTTGCCACTGAAACCGCGGTTGGGAAGTACGTCGACATATGGATGGATGCCGGTAACACCGTCGGCGTGAGCAATAACGGCGACTTGTTTCATTACAATACCGGCGCCATTACCATGAGTTGGGAAACCTATTCGTTTTCGTTCATGGCCACCAGCGCCCAGACCACCATATCTGTCCGAGGCAACCTGAGGCTGGCGGTTGACGACTTCAGCGTTGAGCAGCAGATCACGGTCCCCGAGCCGGCGACGATGAGCTTGCTGGCCATCGGCGGGCTGGCGGCCTTGATTCGCCGCAAACGCAGCTAGAGTGTATTGAGTCAATGGCTCAGCCTGGAAAGGCTGTGCCACCAAGAAACGAAAGACCCCGCTCCGGCGGGGTTTTTCATTGGTGCATCGCAACGGCGGCACTAACAACCTTGCCACAAAGATCACAAGGAACACAAAGGAGTAAAGGGCGCATGGACTTCTCTTTGTGGCCTTTGTGATCTCTGTGGCAGGTTGTTTCCCGTTTTTCGCTCTCCCGACCTCAGCGATATCCGCAATCCGCAACGCTCAGGCCTTGGGTTTGCCTGCGGCGGGTTTTGGGGCGGGTTTGGGCGCCGGCGGGACCGTCTCGCCGGGGACGCGCACGTGCCAGGCGTTCTTGGGGCTCAGGCTGGCGGCGCCGTCTTGGCCGAATCGAAGATCAATGCGGCCGCCCAGGCTACCGGCGAGCTTCACGCGGTGGAATCCCTTGGCCAGCGCCACGGGGAAGAAGGTCCAGCCCTTGCCGCTGTGGGTGAAGGTGCGGGCGTCTACCGTCAGCACGGCTGCCTCGGTGCTGTAGAGTTGGAACTGGTGGAGGCCGCTGTCGTTGGCCTCGACAAAGCCTTCCAGCGCGTTGGCGCCGGTCTTGGAGACGCCTTTGAACCCCGCCGGCAGCGTGGTGGCGGTCTTGGGCATTTCGGTCCCCGCCGTCAAAAGCAGTCCCGGCGCGAGGGCGGCTGTGTTGACCGTTTGCGCCGGCAGTGGCGAGTCGGGAAGGATCTCCAGTTCCAGCGGCGGGCTGGCCGCCTGCATCGCCCCGGCGGGCGTTGCGATGTCGGCCACGGCCTGCACGCGCACCGTGCCCAGCCCCAGGGCCGCAGCGGGGATGCTGACCGTGGCGGCGCCGTCGGCGGCCACGCCGAGCGGGCGGGTGTTGTGCATGAGGGTAATCCGGGTCGCATCCTTGGCCGCGACGGTGAACTGCACATTCTGGCTCAGCGTGAAGCTCTTTGCCGCGGCGGAGAGTTTCACGCTGTGGCCTTGGTTGTCGACGCTGAAGGGCACGATCGTGCTGGTGCGGGTTTCCTTCGCGTCGGCTCCGACAGCCACGCAACGAAGCTCGTGATATCCGTCGGCCCCGGCGGCCGTGTTCATCAGGACCGACTTGCCGGGCGCGGTGGCGGCCACCCATCGACCGTCGACGAACAGCTCGAATTGCCTGACCGGTTCGCCGGCGGAGGCGGAGGGTTTGATCTCGATCTTGCCCGACAGCGGCTTGTCGGCCGCCAGGCTGGCCAGCGTGACCTTGGCCGGTTTGGCCCAGGGCTGGCACAGCGCGTCGCCGACGGTGAGCAGTTCGTAGGGCGACTGCACGGTCTGGTACAGCGCCTCGGCCAGGCTGTACCCTTGCGCGTAGATGACCTGGATGAAAGGCGTGGGGAACTTGGACTGCGTGGCGCCCGGTTCGGTGACTGTGCCGCAGGTGCCGGCGGCGCCGTGGCGCATCAGCACCGTCAGCGGGGTCTGGCTGGAGGCGAAAAAGATACCTCCGCCGCGTTCCGAGCCATAGACCAGGACGGCCGCCCAGCTTGTGAGATTATGGCAGAACGCCCCAGGAAGCACCTGCGCCTCCTTGGGCCAGGAGTAGCCCGCCATCCCGGTCATCAGGCCGGCGATATCTTTCTCTTTTGGGATCGAGCCCTTGAGCATCTGCGACTGCACGCCCAGCGCCTGCGCCGCCTCGGCGGCCGCCGGATACGCCCAGAGCTGAATCTGCGTGCGGATGTCGCCGCTGTTCATGAAGTAGAACGTTCCCTTGGGGCACGTGCCATCGGCGGCGGCGCTGCGTCGCAGATAATTGCGCACCTCGTCGAGGCTGTTGCCCCGCCCGCTGGTCACCGCCAGCATCGTCGAGAGCAGATATTGCCGGGTCTGGCCGCCGGGGGCGACGCGGTTGCCCTCGCGGTCCCACGCGTAGCCGGCGCGGAACCCCAGCGGCGGCTGCGTCGAAACGTTGGCGTCGTACGCCGGCGTCGACATCTGATTGAGCAGGGCCGCCCAGTTCTTGTGCGAGTGCAGCGCGGCGAAGATTTCATTTCGCTCGACAGCCGGGCGGCTGCGGAACCCCTCGTCCGCGGCGGCGGAGAGCATCGCCATGGCCTCGTCGTTCTTATTCTGAGCGGCCAGGCAGCACGCCAGGCTGAAGTGCATGGTTCCGCGGGCGGCGGGGATGCCCAGCAGCGGGCGAAAAAGCTTCTCGGCGCCGGCGTAGTCGCGCGAGGCCAGCGCCGCGGCCGCCGCGTTCATCTGCCGGCGCTGCTCGTCGCTGGGGGCGGCGACGGCGCCGGTGCGCACGGTGCGGCGAAAATAGCCGTTCTGGGCCGAGCCGAACTGCGTCTGTCCCGAAAGCACCATCTGGTAGAAGTAGGTCAGGCTCGTCAGCGAACCCAGGCCCATCTGCGGTTTGGCCGCGGCCGTCGGCGCCGAACCCATCGGATAGCGCGCGGCGTAGGGAATGTCGCTGGAGTAGGCGATGCAGTCGATCTGCCCGCTGAGCCCGCGAGACTTGATGGTCTCCAGAACCGGCTGAAGGATCTTATTCTTGAACACATCGAGCGAGACGATCTCGAAGTTGTCCTGGTTGCCCAGCGAGAGGTAGATCACGTTGCCTGCCGGTATGTGGCGAACGTGTACGTACTCGTTGGCAACGGCCTTGGAGGCCCAACTGTCCTCGTTAACGACGACGGCGACGTTCTCCGGCGCCAGTCCGGCGCGGGCGGCGGCGCTCAGGAGCATGAGGGTCGTGGCGCAAATGACTGTCTTAGCAGAGGGCATGATGTCGTCTCCCGCCGGCACTATATCCGATATGCGATATCCGATATAGCAACAATATAACACAAGGCGGACATGAATCCCTCCCTCGCGTTGTTCAATCGCATAGTGCATATCGCATATCGGATATCGGTGGCGAAACCATTTGCGGTATGATGGGTTGATTCTTGCCCGAGCAGTGAGAGGCGATGACAACACGGTCGGTCATTCTGGGTCTGGTGCTGGCGGCGCTGATCTGCGGCCTGACGTTCTTCAATGACATGGTCCTGCACGGGACCTTCATGGTGGGCAATTACATGCCCATCTCGGTCTTCGGCGCGCTGTTCGTTCTGGTGGTGGTGGCCAATCCGCTGCTGGGCCTGCTCTCGCCCGCGCGGCGGTTCTCGGGGCTCGAGCTGGCGGTGGTGGTGGGTCTGGCGCTGGTGGCCTGCAGCATTCCCGGGCGCGGGCTGATGCACTTCTTCACCACCACGCTCATGTTGCCCCACGATCGCGCCGCCAGCAGCGCCGACTGGAAGAGCACCGAGGTCATCAAGATCCTGCCGCCGCAGATGCTCGCCGACGCCAACGCCAAGGACGCCTCGGCGTTTTTGACCGGCATCGGCGAAGGCAATCCCCACTTCGGTCCCGGCGACGTTCCCTGGCGGCAATGGACGCGGACGCTGACGTTCTGGCTGCCGCTGCTGGGGTGCCTGTCGCTGGGGATGATCGCCCTGGCCGTCGTGGTGCACCGCCAATGGTCGCATCACGAGCGGCTTCGCTATCCCATCGTCACTTTCGCCGACTCGCTGATGCCCGATCAGCAGGGCAACGTCAGCTCGATCCTGCGAAACAAGGTCTTCTGGGTCGCGGCGCTGCTGGTGCTGGCGGTGCATCTGGTCAACTACTGGGCCCTCTACAGCCCCAACATGTTCAGCATCCCGATGTGGATCGACTGGCGCCCTGTCACGCGGCTGTTCCCGCAGTTCAACCAGGCCGGCGGGTGGTGGCTGGTGATCCAGCCGATCTGCCTGACGGCCGTCGGCTTCGCGTTCTTCCTCTCGCTGGACTTGTCGCTGTCGCTGGGCCTGGCGCCGTACTTCTACCTGACGGTGGTGGCGATCTTCATGAGCCGCGGCACGTCCATCGAGAAGGGCGCGTTCTTCGTCGTCTATCCCGGCGCGTTCGCGCACGCCGGGGCGTTCTTCGGCCTGTTCCTGATGCTCCTGTTCTCCGGGCGGCGGTACTACGGCAGCGTCTTCGGCCGCGCGCTGCTGCTGCCGGTCTCGCGCGAGACGCAGCCGTCAGCCGTCTGGGCGGCCAGGCTCTTCCTGATCGCCATCGTCGGCTTCGTGCTGCAGCTTTGGCTGGCGGGGGTCGATTGGCCGCTGGCGATCCTGTACTCGATCGAGGCCGTCATCATCTACACCGTCATCTCGCGCATCGTCGCCGAGACGGGAACCTTCTTCATCCATCCCTACCACTTTCCGTGCATGGTGCTGCTGGGGTTTCTGGGAATCTCGGCCATCGACGTGCGGTCGCTGGCGATCATGATGATGGTCTCGACGCTGGCGTTTGTGGGCTCTCGCGAGGCGGTTATGCCCTTCATGGCCACGGCGCTGAAGCTCTTCGAAAGCCGCGGCGGGCAACCGCACAGGCTCGGTCGCCTGGCCGCAGTCGCGCTGCTGCTGGGCCTGGCGGTGGCCATTCCCGCCACGCTATACATCCAGTACGACAAGGGCGCCCGTAACGTCAACGAGGAGTGGACGCGCGAGACGGTCCCCTTCTACGCCCTCAACGCCATCGCCGGCTTCAAGAAGCAGATCGCCACGACCCCCGAGCTGCGCGAGCAGCAGGGCGTCACCGGCCTGGGACGCTATCTCAACGCCAAGGCCGACGCTCCGGCCGTCACGGCCTTCGGCGCGGCGCTGGTGCTGGTGCTGGCCTTCAGCGCCTTGCGGATGCGGTTTACGTGGTGGCCGATCCACCCGGTCATCTTCGCCGTGCTGGGGACGATGGAGAGCAAGACCCTGGCCAACTCGTTCCTGCTGGGGTGGCTGATCAAGCTCATTGTCACGCGCCTCTTCGGCAGCCGCGGGTACCAGGGGCTCAAACCGATCATGATCGGCCTGATCGCCGGCGACCTGATGGGCGGGATCATCCCCATGATCCACGGCGCGATCTACTACCTCGTCACCCACACCAGCCCACAGTCGTTCCGTGTCCTGCCGGCGTAGAACCATTTCCAATTTCCAATCTACAGTCTCCAATTGAACAACAAAACGTTGCCGTGTCGCGTTCACAAGTCTTGTTGTTAAATTGGAAATTCCAAATTGGAAATTGAAAATGCCCCGGCCCCTCAGACACATCTGTAAACCAAATCGGTCTCCATCCCCATCGCCTTCATCTCCGGCACGATCTGCTGGTAGAAGCGGTTGCCGTCGACATAGTAACCGGCCGTGGGTTCGAGGCCGGCGATGCGGGCGATCCAGAAGCGGTTGAACAATTCCATCATGCACTCGCGGATGTACTTGCACAGCATCGACGACAGCGCCACGCACAGGTGCTGCTCCTCGGCCTCGACCTGATAGCGGATCTCGGCCACGCGGTGTGGCACAGGCGTGCCGTCGTGTGGCATGGGCGTCCCGCCCATGCTCTTGGGTGGCATGGGCGTCTCGCCCATGCTCCCTGGCCTTTCCGTAACGCGGTACGCGCTGAACGTCTCGCTCTCGTCGAGGATCTTGAACTGTGCCTCGGGGAAGATGCGCTGGAGGCCTTCGAGGTAGTTCCGCCGCCCGCCCTGGCGGTCGACGTCGATCTGCACCCGGCCCGGCGGGCTCTGCTGCCACAGGTGCGCCAGCAGGCGCGCCACGATGTCGCCCAGCGTGACGGCCTTGCTCCGCGTCGCGCGGACCAGGCGGTTGTAGTGCCCGGCCTCGAGCACTTCGCTTCGCATGCAGACGCACTTGACTCCGGTTTGCTGCATCGCCGTGCGCAGGGCGGCCGCGGGAAGGTCCACTGCTGCCGGCGTCAGGCATGCCGGAAGAGGCAGGTCCTGACCGGCGTACCAGGGATATTCGTCCATCACTTTGAGCATGGCCGGGCAGACGAAGCCCAGCAGCGCCCGCAGCGACTGCGGCCGCTGGCCCAGCGTGCTCAGGAACGCCAGGGCCCCCAGTTCCAGGTGGTCCAGGGCGCCGGCTCGCTGGCGGTGGTAGAGTTTCTTGCTGTCGCCGATGACGATACGCTTGCGGGTGCGTGAGATCTTGTGCGAGACGGCCAGCGACAGTGTCTGCCAGAGCGATTTGTCCAGCAGCTCGTCGGGGACTTCAAAGGCGCTGGCCGATACCACCAGCGGACCGAGCACCGGTCCCAGCCCCGCCTCATCAATGCCCGCTATGATCGCCATGGTTCTCCCGTAGCATGGGCGTCCCGCCCGTGCTCTTGGGTGGCATGGGCGTCTCGCCCATGCTCTTTCGTTTTACACGGGCGAGACGCCCGTGCTACTCCTGCATCGCCAGGGTGCGGTAGACCGCTGCGGTCTGCTCGACAGCCGCGGCTACCGAGTGATTCATCCGCACGTATTCCAAAGCTCGCGCCGCCTGGGCGGCCGCCGTCTCAGCGGCGCATAGCAGCGTCGCCAGCCTGGCGTCGAGGTCTTCCCTGTCGCCGGAGCGGAACAGCGAAGCCGTCGCGCCGTCAATCAGGAAGTCGCACGCCGGCTGGCGGATGCTCAAGATCGGCGCCGCGGCGGCCATACCCTGCAGGCATTGCAGATCGACTCCGCCGGGCGAAACGGGCGCCACGTACAGGTCGGCGCTGCTCATGATCTGGCCGACATACTGCGAGGGCTGCTCGGGCACCATCGTCACCTGCCGCGCCAGTCCCAGGCGAGCGGCCGCGCGCCGCAGGCGCCGCTCGGCCCCGCCGCCGCCAAGCACGAAGCAGTGCCACGCCGGTCCGCCCTTGAGTACCCGCGAGAGGCTCTCGAGCACCATTTCAAACGGTTCGCTCTCCTCCAGCGGACCGCCCAGCACGATGGCCCGGCGGCGGTCCGCGGCCCCGCCGTCGCGCGGACGTGAGACCGCCTCGAGCCCCGGCCGCGAGAGAACCGCCTGCACCTGCTCGCCCAGCTTTGCCCGCAGGGCGTCGTAGAGCGGTTGCGACGCCGCCATCACGGCCGCCAGGGACAACTCCGCCGGGGCCTTGGCTGCCGCCAGGTCGTCGGCACGATAACTCGATACCACGGTCGGGCGCGACATCCGCTGCCCCAGTCGCATGGCCACATCCACGGCCGCGCCTTCGAGGGCGTGAACGAGGTCCACCTTGGCCCGCGCGAGCTGTGCGGCCGCGGCCTCGATCGCCCCGCGATGCAGCGACCAGACTTTTCGCCATCGCATGGCCACGCCGGCGACGAGTCCGGCCAGCACGTCGACCTGGGCGGGCTTTTCGGACAGGAGCGTGACCTCGATGCCGCGCTCGCGCAGCCCTTGCGCCAGCGGCGCCAGGAATGCGCCGAGGCGCGCGAGCGTCTGCGGGGCGGTCACCCACGCCACGCGCATCGCCCGCGCCGGCGGATCGATCTGTTCGCTCTGGCTCACGGGGACTATTTAACCACAGCCATCCGCTTTCAGCTATCAGCTATCAGCTTTCTGACGTGCGGCCCGGTTGGCAGTTGATAGCTGATGGCTGATAGCTGACCGCTTGCATCGGCGGTTTTCGCCACGGCGTTGCGCGCGGATGGACCGATAAAAGGTCTATGCCTACGACCATGCCATCGGCCCCGGATTTCGCCCAGATGCTTGAATCGCAGTACGCCGGCGGGGGACCGGCGCTGGTGATGCTGATCGTCTGGGCATTGCTGGTCTGCTTCCTGGGCTACCCGCTGCTGCGGATCCAACTGGTGATGGCCGGCCTGGTGGGCGGCGTGCTGCTGGGGCTGATCGCCGCCTCGGCGCTCTACGGGCAGCCCAGCGGCGCCGATTACCTGATCTTTTGCCTTGCCGGGGCGATTCTGCTGGGGCTGTTGAGCTGGTTCCTCTATCGCGTGGTCTTGGGCCTGGCGGTGCTGGCGGGCGTGACGGGGTTGGCGGCGATGCTGATGAACTACACGCACGCCGGCTGGGTCGTTGGCGGGCTTGCCGGGCTGGTGCTGGCGGTACTGGTGTTCATCTACACGCGGCCGCTGGTGATCGTGCTGACGAGCGTCAACGGCAGCATGGCTGCCGCCCTGGCGGCCACGATGCTGGTGACGGGCGCTTCGGCGCCCGAGGACCTGCTTGCGGCGTTCCGCCGCAACGTCGCTACGGTCGTTATCGCCGCAGGGGCGGCTTTGGTTTTGGCGGCATTGGGGTTATACTGTCAATTCCGCCTGGCGCGCAAGTACCGGATGTGGATGTCCCCCGAACAGAAGGGCCAGGCCGACGCAAAATGAGGACTTGAGATTTCCGATTTGAGATTTCAAATTTCGGATTGCAGATTTCGGACTGCGGATTTGACGCAGCCGATCTAGTCCGCAATCAGAAATCCGCAATCGAAGAAACCAAACGCCCCTTCGGGCGTCATACGTACAGGAGTTGTTAATGGCCGAGCGAACCGAAAACCTGCGAGATTCCATCGAGACCCTCAGGGCCCGGATCAAATCCATCCGGGACTCTCTTTGACTTCGCAGGTAAGAAGACTCGCCTGGCCGAGCTCGAAACGCAGATGTCGGCGCCGGGATTCTGGGACAACGCCGAGGCGGCCAAGATCGTCGTTGCCGAGCTCAAGGCCGCCAAGGCGGTCGTTGATCCTATCAGCGCGATGACCAAGCGGGTCGAGGACGCCGCGGCGCTGGAAGAGCTGGCCCGCGAGGAAGGCTGCGACGAGACGATGGCCGAGGCGGCCGGCGAGGTCGACAAGATCGCCGCCTCGCTGGAGCGGCTCGAGCTGGCGACGCTGTTGTCGGGCGAGCATGACGCCGGATCGTGTTACTTCTCGATCCACGCCGGCGCCGGCGGCACCGAAAGCTGCGACTGGGCGGAGATGCTCATGCGCATGTACATCCGATATTTTCAGCGCAGCGGATACGCCACCGACGAGATCGACCGCGTCGACGGCGAAGAGGCCGGGATCCGCTCGGTGACGTTCAACGTCCGCGGCCCGTACGCGTACGGGTACCTCTCGGCCGAGCGCGGCGTGCACCGCCTGGTGCGCGTCAGCCCGTTCGATTCGCAGAACCGCCGCCACACGAGCTTCGCCTCGGTGGACGTGCTGCCGGAGCTGGACGACGTGGTGCTGGACATCGACTGGGCCAAAGAGGTTCGCGAGGACATCTTCCGCTCCAGCGGCCCCGGCGGGCAGAACGTCAACAAGGTCTCAAGCGCCATCCGCCTGACGCACCTGGAGACGGGCATCGTCGTGCAGTGCCAGAACGACCGCTCCCAGCACAAGAACCGCGCCGAGGCCCGCAAGATGCTCTCGGCCAAGCTCTACCAGCGCGAGCAGGCCAAGCGCGACGCCGAGCTGAGCAAGCTCTACGGCGAGAAAGGCGAGATCGCCTTCGGAAACCAGATTCGCTCGTACGTGCTGTACCCTTACCAGCTCGTTCGGGACGAACGCACCGACCTCAAGAGCCCCCACACCGACCGCGTGCTCGACGGCGACATCCAGGAGTTCATCGACGCCGCCCTGCGCCTCAAGGCGGAAAAGGGCCAGTAGCGAAAAGATATTGGGCCACAGAGACTCTCTGTGAGCTCTGTGGCCCAGCCGAACTGCGAAAAGGACGGACCGGTTACTTGAAAGGATCGGGCAAACGTGCCATAATTCGATGAGCAGGCTGCCGAACGCCAGGCGGGGAGCCGCAGCAGTCAAACCGTCGAGGACCCGAGGTGACATCATGCGACGACTAACCCTGATTCTCCTGTGCATGACGCTGGTTGCATCCCTCCTGGCCAGCCCGCTCGAAGCCAAACAGCGGCGCAAGAAAGTTGCCCTCAAGCCCGGCGCCGCAGCCATCGAGTTCTCCGACGAAAACGTCGAAAAGGCCATCAAGCTCGCCATCGACTACCTCTACTCCGCCCAGAACGCCGACGGCAGTTGGCCGCCCCACGGTCAGTTCAAGACCGGCCCGACCGCCATGGCCACCTACGCGCTGCTCTCGGCCGGAATCAATCCCCAGGAACCCCGCCTC
This sequence comes from Planctomycetaceae bacterium, assembly GCA_021371965.1. Next base: position 22,143 of record JAJFVE010000060.1, on the reverse strand, counting down.
AAGAAGGCCCTGGACTGGCTCAAGGCCAACGACTCGACCTGGACCTACGACCTGGGCCTGCGATGCTATGCCTGGCACCTCGCCAACACCACCACCTTGGGGCGATATCGCGAACAATTGATGAAGGAAGCCGCCCTGCTGGTCGGTTCGACCTCCGACGGGTCTTATTCCTATACCTCCAACGGCACCCCCGCAGCCGGCGACCACTCCAACAGCCAGTACGGTCTGCTGGGCGTGTGGGCGGCGGCCGCCGACGGCATCGACATCTCCCCCGACTACTGGAACAAGGTGCTCAAGCACTGGGTTAGCGTTCAGTGCGACGACGGCGGGTGGCAGTACGGCGGCAAGGCGGCCGTGGGAAAGAACACCATGACCGTCGCGGGCATCGCGACGCTCTACATCTGCTACGACTACTCCGGTCTGGCCGACGCCAACCCCGGAAAGCGTTTCGACGCCATCCAAAAGGGCCTGGACTGGCTGGACAAGAACTTCGCCCCCGGACCCGACGGCTATTACAACTACGGCGTCGAGCGCGTGGGCGTGGCCGCCGGGTACAAGTGGTTCGGGCAGCACGACTGGTACAAGGAAATCGGCACCACCCTGCTGCAGACACAGGGACCCACCGGCGTCTGGTCCGGCGGATGGGGCGACGTCCCCAATACCGCCTTTGGCCTGCTGTTCCTCATCCGAGGCCGCCAGCCCCTCCTGTTCAACAAGCTTCAGCACGACGGGGACTGGGACCGCCGCAGCCGCGACCTTGCGGCCGTGACGCGATGGGTGAGCCTGAACCTGGAATCGGAAGTGAACTGGCAGATCGTCGACTTCAAGCACCCCGTCGACGAGTGGCACGACGCGTCGATCCTGTACATCACCGGGACCAGCGACCCCAAGCTCACGCCCGAGCATCTCGAGATGCTCAAGAAGTTCGTCGAGGAAGGCGGGACGATCTTCACCGTCGTGCAGCAGGGCGGCACGGCCTTCAACCAGGCCATGCAGTACGCCTACAAGATGATGTTCCCGGACTATCCGATCCACCGCGTCGACGCCAACAGCGCCTTGTACACCTCGTACTTCAACATCAAGAAGACCAGCCAGTTCAGCGAAGTGACCAACGGCGCGCGCCCGCTGGTGGTGCATTGCGACGAGGACCTGGCCGCCCGCTGGACCTCCAGCCGCTCCCTGACCGACACCAAGCATCGCGAGTTCCAACTGGCCTACAACGTCGCCCGCTACGCCCTGGACAAGACCAGCGACCTGCCCGCCCGCGGGCACGTGTTCTGGCCCAAGGATGCCAAGGCCCAGGATAACGCCAAGACCATCGAGGTCTACCGCATCAAGTACAAAGGCCGGTGGGACCCCGAGCCCCGCGCCTTCGCCCGATTCAAGGACATGATGGCCCAGGACGAGAACATCGTCATCAATCTGCCCGCGCCCGTGACGTTGACCGAGCTGCCCGCCGGGGCAAAGGTCGCCCACATGACCGGCTCGGGCACCGCCGAGTTTTCTGACGAAGAAGCCAAGAAGCTCGCCGCCTTCGTCAATGGCGGCGGCACGCTCATCATCGACTCCGCCGGCGGAAACCCCACCTTCACCGCCTGCGTCGAGAGCCTCCTGCGGCGGGCCTTCCCCGACCGCCAGAACCGCCTGACCTCGCTCTCGCCCGTGGCGCCGATGTTCCTGCTCGCCGACAAGGAAATCAAGGAATGCGGGTTCCGCATGGCCACCGCCGTCAAAATCACCGGTCGCGATCCGCAGTTCAAGTGCGTGACCGTCGGCGGCGGACGCGCGGGCGTGATCTTCAGCCCGCTGGACCTGACGTGCGGGCTGGTCGCCTGCCGCGCCGGCACGATCGACGGTTATGATATCGAAACGGCCTTCGACTTGATGCGCAACCTCGTGATCTACGCCGACACGGTTCAAAACGTCCCCGGCGCCTCTACGTCGCAACCGGCGCCTCCCAACACTCCCGCGCCCGCCGTCGCGCCCGCGACCGTTCCCGGCGGCGGCGGAGCGTTCTGACAAGAGGCGAGAGGCGAGGGGTGAGAGGTGAGCGTGAACCGGCTCTAACCTCTAACCTCTAGCCTGGTCCTTCCGCCGCCGCATCGCCCGGCCCAGCAGCACCGCGGCCGCCGTGCACGCCGCCATCGCCCCTACGCGCAGCGCCTTGAGCGACCGCGGTTCCGCCGAAGAAACGCCCGTCGCCGACTGGGTCGTCGCCGCCGTCGCACGCAGCGCGCCGGCCGAGGCCGTCAGGCCCAGGCCCATCAGGCACATGATGAACCACACCGCCAGCGCCGCCCCGATTTCGGCGCCGCGCCCTCGGACCACGCGGCGGACGGCGATCTGCGAAATCCCAACCACCCCCAGCAGCACCAGCATGTGCGCCCAGTACCCCCCCACGAGGAATGGAAAGAAACTCTGCCGCCAGGCCGTCGTCACCACTATCGCCGCCGGAAGCAATGCCACGCAGACCAGACTGCGACCCGGTCCCCTCAGGAACAACCCCCCGGCCAGCACCGCCGCCACCGCGACGCGCAGGTCGCCGATCACCCGCGTCGGCAGCGGCGCCTGGGCGTGGCTGAGCACCCATGCCACGCCTCCGCAGGCCGACAACGCCCCTGACACCGACAGGATCACCAGCAGGTCCCACCGTCCCCGGCGCGGATGATCCGCCGGCAGTACCCGGTTGAGCAGACCTGCCAGCACCGCCAGGAAGCATCCGCTGACCAGCAGCCGCCGCAGACCCTCGCTGTCGTACTGCGAAGACTGGATCGCCTCCATCGCCTCCTCGTTGACCAGCACCTCGCGACCGCTGCCGAACTGCCACGCCGCCAGCACGATCAGCAGCCCCACCACCAGAGTGATTGCCGGCACCGGGCGGCGAAGCACAACGGCCAGCAGACCATTGAACGCCCCGATGCCCGCCCCGGCCGCGATCCCCACCCCGACGGCCGACCATCCCGACCACCCGGTGTTCAGAGCCACCGCGGCCGCCAGACCGCCCACTGCCGCCACGGCCCAGACGCTCATGTCGATGGCCCCGCGCCGCATCGCCAGCAGCATCGCCAGCGCCGGCGGCAGATAGGGCGAGGTCGCCTGGTCGGCCAACCACACCATCGTCTGCAGATGCGATCCCTGCCACCACGGCAGCGTTACGGCCAGCGTTGCCAGCGTCAGCAGGCAATACAGGTCCGCCCAAAGCGGCTGGGGCTCGCTGCGGCAGGGGGTGAGTTTGTCTTCCAGCCAGGACAATCGCCTCTCCTATTGGCGATCAGTGTACCCGCCGGGGAGCCGGCTGTCAGCCAGTAACAACCTTGCCACAGAGATCACAGAGGGCACAACTTCATTCGCAACCCCGCACGCCGCTCTGGTACAATTCTTTCTTCACGAACCTCTTGAGGCGGAGATTATGGCAAAGCGAACGCGCCGCAGATGGTTGACTGTCCTGCTGCTTCTCGTGCTGGCCGCGGGCGGGGGTGTGCTGGGCCTGCGCGCCGTCGACATCGACGTGCTGGCCCTGCTGACGAGCAAAGACAACGGCGACGCTCAGCAGGCCACTCTCTCCGCAACGCGACCCTGGGCCGCCAGCATGTCCAGGCCCGGACTGCCCAACCTCCACCAGGTCAGCCAGACCCTCTACCGCGGCGCGCAGCCGACGGCCGAGGGCATGAAGCAGCTCAAGACCATGGGCGTCCGCACGGTCATCAATCTGCGGTCGATGCACAGCGACCGCGACGAGATCGGACGCACCGGCTTGGGCGCCGAGAGCATCCCCATGAACGCCTGGCATGCTGAGGACGAAGACATCATCCGTTTCCTGCAGATCGTGTCGAACCCTGATCGCCAGCCGGTGTTCGTCCACTGCCAGCACGGCAGCGACCGCACCGGCACGATGTGCGCCGTCTACCGCATCGCCGTGCAGGGCTGGAGCAAAGAGCAGGCCCTGCAGGAGATGACCGAAGGCGGGTTCGGCTTCCACGAGATCTGGCAGAATCTGGTGACCTACATCAACGCCTTGGACATCGAGAAGCTCCGCAAAGAAGCCGGAATCATTTCAAAGGGATAAACCACCACAGCCCGCACGAGATTAGGTGCTATTGCACTTTGTTGTACTTTTCACAGCGGGTTCTGGGGAAAGAAAACATATGGATCGGAAGCATATATTACGTAAGTCATTTACTGACAGATATTTGCGGTAAAATACCCCTCCCGGCGCCGGATGGTCGCGAAAGACCCGTTAGCGGCGGGGCTTGCCCCGCGCGTTCATGGATGAAACCTTCCCCCGGGACCGCCCATGCCACGGAGGGAGCATGGGCGAGACGCCCATGCCACAAAACAAAACGGCCGTCCCGTGTCGGGGACGGCCGTTTCAACTACTTTGTTTCTAATCCTCTTAATCCCCTAAATCCGCGTAATCCCGCTCTCCCCGAACCCGGAACATGGGCGGGACGCCCATGCTACTCACGGGCAAGATGCCCGTGCTACTCTACTACCGGCACGGGGCCGGCGAGGGTGGCGAAGTCGGTGATGACGCTGCGGTCGCCGCTGAGGACCAGTTCCTTGTTCATGCGCATCTCGGGCAGCTTGGCGGCCATCCAACGCGCGGCGATGGCTTTCTTGGATTCCTTGCCGGTGGCATGGTCGCAGAACAGGGCCCCGACGATGACGGCGATGGCCATGTCGACGATCTTGCGGCCGTACAGGTCGGTGTATTCCATGCCCTTTTCCTTGGCGAAGGCCATGGCCTCGACCAGCAGGGCGTAGCCTTCCTTGACCTTGTCGACGGTGGGCTGGATGTCGGCGGGCCACTGGCGGTTGTTGAGCACTTCGTTCATCACGCCTTCGACGCCGCCGCTGCTGACGCCGCGGACGGCCGCGACGACCTGCAACTGGCTGGTGCCTTCGTAGATCGTGGTGATGCGGCTGTCGCGCAGGTACCGCTCGACGGGGTAGTCCTTCATGTAGCCGCTGCCGCCGAGCACGGCCATCGAGCCGTTGCTGACGCGCATCGACATCTCGGAGGCATAGTACTTGGCCATCGGCGTGAGCATGCCGTTGAGCCGCTTGTACGTGCGGGAGGTCTGCTTGAGGGCCTTGGCCTGTTCCTTGTCCGTCACGTTGCCGAACTCGAGCTGCTTGAGGGCGCCGGTCTCAAGGTCCACGCAGAACGTCGCGTAGTACGTCAGGGCGCGGGCGGCCTGCACGTCGATGTTCATGTCGACCAGCAGTTCGCGCACGGCCGGGAAGTTCTCGATCTCGGTGTCGAACTGGCGGCGGCTGTGGGCGTAGTCGCGGGCGACGCGGTAGGCGGCCTCGCCGATGCCCAGGGCCTGGGCGGCGATCCCGATTCGGGCGCCGTTCATCAGGCTCATGACGTAGGTGATCAGCCCGCGCTGGCGCTCGCCGACGAGCAGGCCCGGGGCGTTGTCGAAGAAGATTTCGCACGTCGGGCTGCCCTTGATGCCCAGCTTGTTTTCCAGGCGGCGAATCTTAACCTTGGGTCCGCGCTCGACCAGGATCACGCTCAGGCCGCGCCCGTCGGTGATGTCCGGCTCGGACCGCGCCAGCACCAGCAGCACCTCGCCGCAGCCGTTGGTGATGAAGCGCTTCACGCCGCGGACGAACCAGTTGCCCGCGTCGTCCTGGTAGGCCTGCACCTTGACCGACTGCAGGTCGCTGCCGGCGTCGGGCTCGGTCAGGACCATCGCGCCGGTCCATTCGCCGCTGGCCATGCGGGGCAGGTACTGGCCCTTGATCTCTTCGCTGGCGAAGGCGTTGATCGTCTCGGCGATGCCCTGCAGGCCGTAGATGTTCATCAGCGACGCATCGGCGCGGCTGATCATCTCGTTGCTCATCGTGTAGACCAGCTGCGGGCAGTTGATCCCGCCGAAGCGGTAAGGCAGGGTGAAGCCCATCAGGTCGGCCTGGCCCAGCAGCTTGATGGCCTTGGCGATGCCGGGAGCGTAGGTCACCGAGCCGTCGGCGTTGAGGGTGTTGCCGACCTTGTCGGTCTCCTCGGCTGTGGGGGCGATCTGGTCGCCGGCGATCTCGCCGAGGCTGGCCAGGATCTGGCGGTAGTTGCTGACGGCCTCTTTGGCGTCGACGGGGGCGAAGTCGAACTCCTTGGCAAAGCGGAAGTCTTCTTCCACGATGCCCGCCAGGCGGGCCACGTCCATATGGTCGAAGAGGAAGCTGATGTCTTCGTTATCGTTGTAGAAGTTCGCCATGACGAAAATCCTTTTCTTAAGCCTTCGCGGCCTGTTCGATCGAGGCGCCGCCGCGGATGGCCTTGATCATCTTGGGGATCACGACGTTCATGTCGCCGACGATGCCGTAGTGGGCGATGGAGAAGATCGGCGCGTCGCGGTCGGTGTTGATGGCCAGGATCTTGGCCGATTCCTGCATGCCCGCGCGGTGCTGAACCGCGCCGCTGATGCCGCAGGCCACGTACAGCGCCGGGCGAACGGTCGTGCCGGTCTGCCCGATCTGGTGGTCGTGGTCGACGTAACCCAGGTCAATCGCCGCGCGGCTGCCGCCGACGGCGCCGCCCAGGCAGTGGGCCAGGTCCCAGATCAGCTTGAAGTTCTCGCGCCCGCCGACGCCGGCGCCGCCGGCGACGATGATGCGCGAAGCCTTGAGGTTGACCTTCTTCTCGCGTCGCTCGCTCTCGAGGATCTCCAGCGGCAGGACCAGGCCCTCCAGGCCGGTCTTGCAGGCGACGACCTGCCCCTTGCGCGAGGCCTTGGCTTCGCTCATGGGCATGACGCCTTCGCGAACGGTGGCCATCTGCGGCCAGCGGTCGAAGTTGACGATCGTGGCGATGATGTTGCCGCCGAAGGCCGGGCGAATCTGCAGCAGCAGGTTCTCGTGGTTGACCTCGCTGCCGGCGGGCTTGTGGTCGCCGATCTGCAGGTCGGTGCAGTCGGCCGTCAGACCGCACTTCATGGCGCTGGCGACGGTGGGGGCCAGGTCGCGGCCGATGGCCGTGGCGCCGTAGAGGCAGATCTGCGGCTTGAACTGCTCGATGAGGCTGCAGATGGCCTTGCGGTAGGAGGCGTTTTGGTAGCGGGCGAGCTTGGCGTCGTCGACGAGGTAGACCTTGTCGGCCCCGCGGGCGATGAGCGTGTCGGCCAGGCTCTTGACGCCCGAGCCCAGCAGCATCGCGCCGACGGGCACCTTAAGGGTGTCGGCCAGTTCGCGCGCCTTGGTCAGCAGTTCCAGCGGCACATCCGACAACTTGCCCGCTTCCTGCTCGGCAAAAATCCAGACCTCGCCTTTTCGATTCACTTCTATCATGGCTTTTCTCGTTGGTTCGTTAACGGGTTAACTCGTTAATTGGTTAACTGGTTAACTCGTTAACTCGTTGTCCGATCCTTCTGCTAATGATCTTCGTTTATTCACGCGAGGCTTCTTTTCTGCCTCTTCCGCACGATCCGCGAGATACCGAATGTATCCGTTGAGCAGCTTGCTTACTCGAACCGAATGCGCCCGGATATCGTCCAGGTGCTTCTTCTCAAAATATTCTTCGTCTTCGCAGGTATTAAAATCATCCTGCAACTCGCAGACGCTTCCACGGCTCCGGAACAAGTAGCTGATGTTGTGCCGGTAGCTCTTGCTTCCGTGTCCTTCAGCGATGCAGTTTGTAACCGACACCGCTGCTCGCCGCATCTGTCCCGCTAAACCAAACCGCTCTTCGTCAGGCAGTTGCCCGGCTAGCCTGTAAACGCGCTTCCGAAAACTCCGCGCTTCCTGATAGACTTCCAGGTCTTCAAATCCCTTCCCACCCATCGTCAAGTTCCTCGAGTCAACCAGTTAACCAATCAACCAGTTAACCAAGGGTGTGTTCCTCAATCAGCTCGTGAATCAGCTTGGCCACGTCCTCGTCGGTTGCCTTGAACTCGTGGTATTCGCCGCCGGTGAGCACGACCGACTGGATGCGGTGCACCTTGGTGGGGCTGCCGTCGCGGCCGCACCAAGCCAGGTCGGCTTCGATCTGGTCCAGGTTCACCTGCTCGATGAGCAGGCCCTTGTCCTTGAGCTTGCCGCAGTACTTCTCGACCTCGGTGGCCTTGAGCTCTTCGGTGTAATCCTCGAAGTCGCCGGGCAGAAGGTTCTCGGCTTTCTTTTCCACTTCGGACTTGGCCATGGCGCGTTTGAACTTCATGATCTTCTTGGTCGCGCGGGGGCGAGGTTCGTTGGCGGTGTCCATCACGGTCACCAGCACCGGCAGCGAGGCGCGGACGACTTCCCATCCGTTGCCGACGTTGCGGCGCACGGTGATCTTGCCGTCGGTAATCTGCACGGTTTCTTCCAGGTAGCTGATCAGCGGCAGGCCCATTTTTTCGGCGAGCTGCGGACCGACCTGGGCGGTGTCGCCGTCGATCGCCTGGCGGCCGCAGAGCACGATGTCGGCCTTGAGCTTGGCGATGGCCCGCGAGAGGATGTAGCTGGTGGCCAGGGTGTCTGAGGCGGCCGCGCGCCGGTCTGTAACAAGGATGGCGCGATCGGCGCCACGGTAGAGGGCCTCGCGCAGCACGTCGCAGGCGGTGGGCAGGCCCATGGTGACGACCGTGACGGTGCCGCCGTGGGCGTCGCGGATCTTCAAGGCCTCTTCCAGGGCGTTGAGATCTTCAGGATTGAAGATGGCCGGAAGGGCGGCGCGGTTGACGGTTCCGTCTTCCTTCATCGCCTCGCCGGTGATCCGTTTGGTGTCGGGCACCTGTTTGATGCAAACCACACAATTATATCCCACGTTGTCGACTCCTGTCTTGTGGGCTGCGGCACGCTGGTGTGAACCGCAGGCCGCCGCATAGCCAATGGGTCCGCCGCAGGCGGACCGTCCATTATGAACGTACGGGGGCAAGATATTACGGGGCGCAGCCGGGCAAGTCAAGCGCCAAAAATAAGCCCAATAAGACCTCGCACGGCGCCCCCGGTTGTGTGGCATGGGCGTCTCGCCCATGCATCCCTGAACCTGAACCGTCAGGGACGCGCACAACGGAGTTGTGCGTGGCACCCATCTGCGTGGGGTCACGCCGCGACGGCCATGCCGCGATCTCGACACAAAATATCATCATTTCCGCAATATAACTCACAGCGGTGTGTTTAACAGGTATCCGACTACTATTCACCAAAGCGGCGATGGCGGTGCGTGGCCGACAAATTCGCCACTTGATCGAGATCGTGAAGGGAGACTGCCATGATCCGCGTTATCGTGTCTTTGGTATTGGCTGCATCTCTGGCTTGGATGGCTTCGCCGGCGACGGCCGCTGACGATCAGGCCGCCCAGGCCCAGAAACAGGCCCAGGCGGCGCTGAAAGAAGCCCAGGCCGCCCAACAGGATGCCGTCGCCGCGCAGCGGAAGTCCGACGAGGCCAAGCGCAAGGCCGACGCCTTGAACAAGAAGGCCTCCGCCGAGAAGCAGCGCGCCGATCAACTGGCCAAGGCCGAAGCGGCCAAAGCTGCAGCCGCCAAGGCCAAGACGGCCAAGGCCGACAAGCCCAAGCCCGCCGCCGTGGCCAAGGCGCCCGTGACGCCCAAGCCCGCCCAGGCCAAAGCCCCGGCCTCAGCGAAGCCCGCTACCGTAGCCAAGACGCCGGCACAGCCCGCCGTTGCGCGCCAGGCACGACCCGCCATGCCGCACACGACCATGGAAGATGTCATGGGCGATCCGGCCAAATCCGGATTCCTGGCCATCGCCAAGATCAAGGCCCTGGCGACCAAGACGCACTCGAGCACGCTGACCCAGGCGGCGCTGGAGAAAATTTCCAGGTCGGCCGTGAGCCTTGCGGTGCGCCGAGCCGCGCTGTTCGCCCTGGCCGAAATGGACGAGAAGAATGGCAACGCCGAAAAGGCGGCGGACCATCTCGCCCAGGCGACGACGATTCCCGCCGAGCCCAAGCCTCAGCCTTCGATGCCGATGACGCTCATGATGACCCGCCAGGGCGCCACCCAGGGCGGACAGATGCCCCAGCACGGACCCATGACGGGCCAGATGATGCAGCACGGGCCGATGATGGGCGGAAACATGATGTTTCACGGCCGCATGGACATGAACCCCCAGGGCCAGATGAGCCCCGAGCAGATGCATCAGCGCATCCGCGAGCACATCAAGGAAGCGCTCGATTTCCTGGCCAAGCGCACGGCTGAATACCAGGGCCAGCGCAGCAGCCGCGACCGCGCTGAGATGCAGATGCCCCAGCGTGGCAAGGCCCCGCGCCCGGAGATGGGGCAAGAGAGCCGCGGGCAGACGGACATGCACCAGCGCGGTCATATGGACATGCGCCAGCGCGAGGGCGAGCACCGCGGCCCCGGCGCAATGGAGCGGCGCGAGTCGCGCCCCGCTCCGGTGCAAACGTCGCCCGACCGCCGGAAGCTCGAACAGGAGCTCAAGCAGCTCCGCCAGACGCTGGAGCGGCTGGAAAAATCGGACAGTCAGTGATCGCGGCAATCGTTCGTTGAATGCAGGTCGATATGCGGAAGCACGGCGTCGGGCCGTGCTTCCCATTTTTTATGCACGATGCGTTGTCGGCATGGATAATATGTCGGCGGCAAGGCGGGCCGGACGGCTCGCCGCGTGACACATGCATCAGGAAAGGGTCCGGCGATGAAGAACAGTTCTCTGGCGGTGCTTCTGACAGGCGTGTTGCTGCTGGTAGGATGCTTTCCCGTCGAGTTGAGCGTCTCGAAGGACGGGCGGGTTCTCATCCCGCGGCAGGAAGGCTTCTGTGTGCTGGCCACGGCCGACAAAAGCCAGGCCAAGGTCGTCTACACGCCCAAGGGCGAGCAGCCCGTGTGGGCGGCGTTTGCCGGCGATGGCAAGAGCTTCGTCGCCATCAGCCAGGGCAAGGCCGACATGGGCGACCGCGGCTACACGCTGCGCAACGTCACGATGGACGGCAGCGCCAAGTCGCTGACCAAGCTTTCCAACCTGCTGTATGCGCGGCTCAGCGGCGACGGCGCCCGGATCAGCCTCACCCGCGCCGCCGACGCCGAGAGCAAGACCCTGGGCAAGAAGATGCCTGAGTTGCTGGTGGTGTCGGCGGCCGACGGGACCACCAAGACGCTGCTGTCGGACGTTGCGGCGATGCATCGCTGGACGAGCGACTCCAAGAGCATCCTGGCCGTGCACGTGACCGCGCGCGAGAAAGACAGCGACCAATACGCCGGCAAGCTCGTGACGGTCGACCCCGCCACCGGCAAGACGACCGACGTCGCGTCGGTGCTGGCCGGCGACAAGATCTTCATCGACGTCTCGCCCGACGGCGGCAAGGTCCTGCTGGCGGCCCTGAAGGTGCTGCCGCCCACCCAGGCGGTCCCCGGCAAGACGGAGGACAAGGTGGCGCTGTTCGAGGTGGACCTCAAGAGCGGCCAGGTTCGCCTGCTGAAGAACAAGACGCTGCTGGGCGTGTACTCGCCCAAGGGCGACCGCGTTCTGGCCTGCACCGAAACCACCGAGGGCGTGATGGAAGTGTCCGTGGCCTCGGGCGACATGAAGACGTTCACCGCCATCGCCACCGACGCCGCCAAGTCAGCCGGTTCCAGCGACATTTATCCGACCTGGCTCGACAATGAGACGCCGCTGTACATCGGTCTGCTGGCGGTCTACGGCACCGAGGCCAAAAACTTCCGGCTCTTGGCCCTGTCCGCCGACGGCAAGACCCGCCGCAACTTCCAGCCCAATATCGATCTGGCGGTGGAAGAGAAATAGCATCAGGCAAGATATGGATTCACCGGAAGCACGGTCTCAAGATCGTGCTTTCGTTTCATTAGCGGTCGAGCTTGCTCGACGCGGTTTCTCGAGCCGAAAAACCGCGCGGGGCAAGCCCCGCCGCTAACTACTCCAGGTTCGCGTGGCGCTGGCGGTAGCGGTCGATGTCCAGCTTGAGCCGGTCCGAGAGCAGGTCGAAGACCGCGTCCAGGCACAGGCCCGCGGCGTGCTCGAAGACGCACGCGCGGGTGACGATGTCGTCGGCCGCCGCGGGGATCACGACCGTCTTGTCGGCCGTGGCCGCCAGCGGGCTGCGCGCCTCGGCCGAGAGCACCACGACCTTCGAGCCCAGCTTCCGCGCCCGGTCGGCCATGTATTGCGTGTAGCCGGTCTGGCCGGTGCAACTGATCGCCACCAGCAGGTCGCCCTCGCCGGCGGCGGGGGTGATCGTCTCGCCGGGCACGTACGCGGTGAGGCCGGCGTGCATGAGGCGCATCCCGAAACTGCGGGCCACCAGGCCGCTGCGCCCCGCGCCGGTGACGAATGTGCGTTTGACCGTGGGCAGCATGTTGGCCAGCGCCAGCAGCCCCGCCCAGTCGGCCTGCTCCATCGCCCGGTCGATCAGCGTCAGCAGCTCGCGGCCTGCCGTCTTGACCTTGTCGCTATCCCACGATGGCATCGCCGGGGCCTTTCTTCTCCCACCGCTGGAGGTTCACCACGGCCGCCAGCGTGCTGCCGCTGTCGCGGATCTCGCGGCGGATGCGGTTTTCGGCCTCGAGCACGTCGGCGGCGCGATTGGCCATTTCGACCGCTCGCCCGCGCGGCAGCACCATCACGCCGTCGTCGTCGGCCACGATCCAGTCGCCGGGGAAGATCGCCTGTCCGCCGATGGAAATGGGGGCGCTGATCTCGCCCAGCCCGTGCGGGTCGCCGGCGTGGCTGCACGTGTGCGTCGCCCAGACCGGCAGGCCCAGGCGGCGGATGTCGGCCGTGTCGCGAACCGCCCCATGCACCACCAGGCCGGCGATCTGCTTGTTCCTGGCGCTCTCGGTGGCCAGCTCGCCCCAGACCGCCGGCGCGAGCCCGCACGCGTCGACCACGATCACGTCGCCCGCCGCCGCCGCGTCGATGGCCTCGACCGGCTTGGCCCAGTCGCCGGGCATCGTCCGCACGGTGACCGCCGGGCCGCAGGCGAACGAACCGGGGATCAGTTGCCTCAGCCCCGGCAGGCACGCCAGGCGATGAGCGCCGTCGGAGATGTTGCTGGTGCGCACTTTCGTCAGCAGCTCGCGCAGGCCCGAGCCCGAGGAACGCTTGAAGTGCTCGCTCGCCACGGCCTGGCCTGATTCCATGGCCTTGCGGATGGCCGCCGTCGCCGCCCGCGGGTCGTCGGCCTTGGTGATGGCGCCGCCGACGATGACGACGTCGGCCCCGGCCGCCACCGCCGCGGCGGCAGTTTCGGAATTGATCCCGCCGGCGACGGCCACAGTCAAGTTCGTGGCCGCTCGCACGGCCTTGAGAAGCTCCATCGGGTCGCGCCCCTGCATCTGCTGGTCGATGGGGCAGTGCACGTCTACCCAGTCCACACCCAGCTCGCTCATGCGCTCGGCCGCGGCCGCCGGGTCGGGTATGCCCATCAGGTCCACCGCCACGGCGATGCCGTAGTGCTTGCCCGCCTCGACGCACTCGCGGATGGTGCTCTCGCTGGCGGCCGCACAGACGGTCATGACCTGCGCCCCGGCCTTGGCTGCCGCCTCGGCCTCGATGCGCCCGGCGTCCATGGTCTTGGTGTCGGCGATGATGGTTTTCCCCGGCAGGAGCTGGCGAAGCTTACGGACCGCGTCGAGCCCTTCAGACTTGATCAGCGGCGTGCCGGCCTCGAAATAGTCCGCCCCGCCCTCGGCAGCAGCCTTGGCCACCGCCAGCGCCCGAGGCAGTTCCAGAAAATCCAACGCCACTTGAAGTTTGGCTTTACTCATTGCTGTTCGTTGAGAATTACCTGAAGGGGCCGGACCAGTGGCGGAAGTATCTCGGTTACGGTCTTCCAGACCACGTCCAAGTCGGTTCCAAAATAGCTATGAACCAGGATGTTCCTCATGTCTTTCATCCCTTTCCAAGGGATTTCAGGGTGGTTCAAGACGATCTCTGGCGGGATAGCGCCCGCAGCCTCGCCGATGACTATGATGTTCTTGATCACGGCGTCAACAGCCGTTTCATTAGAGCAGAAATCATCGAAAGTCATGCCGCGGACGCATCGCTCCACCTTGAACGCTGCGTCAATGATGTCGTTGAGCCGCAGAGGCCATCTTCTAGGCGGCATCGACCGCCTCCTTCAAGACCTCTTCCCGCATCTCTTGGCGAAGACCTTTGCGTGTTACAAGATCTACCTTGGCGCCCAGTATCTCTTCCAGAAGCAGCCTTAGCTCTGCGAATTTGAACAAATCTATCGTTTCGGAAAACTCAACCAGGATGTCCACGTCGCTCTTGTCCGTGGCCTCATCACGCGCAACGGAGCCGAAAATCGACAGCGACTTGACGTGGAACTCCGCCATGCGGTCGTGATTTTCTCGCAGGATTTCGATAACCCGTTCTTTTTTCATCTGGCACCTTTCGCTTATTATACGGCCGCTGAAGGAGTATGTCACTAACCCGCGCAGGAGCAAGCACAAGTGGAATTCATCAATCTCAATGAATTGAATGTCGAGCGGATCTGGGCGGATGCGGTCAAGCTGATGGATCGCGTCGGTTTCTCCGTTCCCAATCCCGCCACTATCAAGAAGCTCCAGGGCAAGCTGCCCCTCAAGAACGGCCGCGTGTGCGTGCCGCCGCAGGTAGCCCAGCATTACGCCGACGAGGTGCGGACGCGATTCGGCTCCAAGCCCGAAGAGCTCGTCGTCAAACCCGTCGACAAGCTGAGCCTCTTCAACTCGTATCTCAACACGCACTGGTTCGATCCGGCCGACGGGCAGATCAAGCTGCACTCGACGGCCGACGTGATCCGCCACACCAAGCTCGTGTTGGCGCTGGCAGAGGAAGGCGTCGTCGCCCCCAACACGGCCGGCGTGCCGCAGGACGTGCCGCCGGAGATGCGATTCATCATGGCCCACTACCTCCGGTGCGTTTACCTGCGCCGCCCCGGACCCTTCGGGCTCATCCACAGCGAAGCCATGATGCGGTACTTCATCGAGATGGACGCGGTGATGGGGTTCCGCCCGGCCGTGGGCACCGAAATCATCTCGCCGCTGCAGTTCGCCGGCGACTCGGTCGACCTGGCGCTGGAGTACCACGACAAGGGCGTGCAGGTCTCGTGCGTCGACCCGATCCCGATCATGGGCGTCACCGCCCCCTCGGACTGGCACATGGCCTGGGCGCAGACCCTGGCCGAGAACATCGGCGCCTACACGATCTTCCGCGAGTGCGGCGTCGAGAAGATGGGCCCGCCATCGATCCGCCTGTTCACGCCCAACTGGGCCGCCTCGACGGTCTCCTTCAGCGGCCCCCAGCACGTGCTGGCCCTGATGACGCGCCGCAAGGTGCGCGAGTTCTTCAACATGCCCACGCCCTGGGGCGAGTTGTTATTGGTGACTTCCAAGGCCCCCGACGCCCAGGCCGCGATCGAAAAAACCGCCGGCTGCATCCTGGCGCGCGTCTTCGGCCTCTGGGGCGTCGAAGGCGCCGGCGGACTGTGGATGGACGAGATCTTCAGCCCCCAGCAGCTCATCATCGACATTGAGGCCAAGCACTTCGCCGAGGGCGTGCGCGCCAACGTCGCCCCGCGCGAGGGCGACGTGGTGGCCGTCGTCGAGGAAGGCC
Source organism: Planctomycetaceae bacterium (assembly GCA_021371965.1). The sequence continues at coordinate 6,620 of JAJFVE010000060.1, read as the reverse complement.
TCCGCAGCGGCGGATTCCTCCAGGCCGACATGACGCTGGAAAACTACCGCGACTTCGTCTGGAACGCGGCCGTCAGCGACCAGCGCCCCCGCGGAAGCTGGACCGGCGACCACCAGACGCTGCTGAAGAAAGCCGCCGCCATCGCCGCCGATAAGCCCTCCCAGTACACCTACGAACTGACCGCCCACCGCCGCGAGGGGTTGGACCGCATCATCGCCAAGGCGCGAAAGGAATTCGGCGCGTAGGGTAAGACGGGTGCCACGCACAACTCCGTTGTGCGTGTCCCTGAGCTTCGAAGTACGGGGAGCATGGGCGAGACGCCCATGCTACTCACGGGCAAGATGCCCGTGCTACTGTTTCAGCGCCGGTGCAGGCATGCGTGGCGAAGATCGGGCAGCGGCGCGTGAACTGCCGCTCGAAATCATCCGCCACCTTCTTGCACACCGCGTCGGCGGCGGCAGCGTCGGCCAGGATGATCGCGCAGCCGCCGAAACCTCCGCCGGTCATCCTTGCCCCATACACGCCGCTGCACTTGGCGGCCGAGGCGACGATAGCGTCCAGCTCTTCGCAGCTCACATCGTAATCGCCCGCCAGCGACTCGTGCGAGGCGTACATCAGTTTGCCGAATGTCGAATAATCGCCGGCCTTTAGGGCGGCGACGGCCTCGACGGTGCGGGCGATCTCGCCCACGGCGTGGCGGGCGCGGCGGAGTTCTTTCCCTTGGAGCGTGCCGGCGGCTGCGGCCTTTTCGATCTGGGCGGGCGTCACGTCGCGGAGCATTTTGACGCCCAGCATGGCGGCCGCGGCGTAGCACTGGTCGCGTCGGGCGGCGTACCCGCCATCGGAGAGCTCGTGCTTGACCTGCGTGTCGGCCACCAGCAGCACCTTGGTCGGATCGTCGAAGGGCACCTGCTCGACGGCGCCGCTGCGGCAGTCCAGCAGCAGGGCGTGGCCGGCGCGGCCCATGATGGCGATGGACTGATCCATGATCCCGCACGGCGTTCCGGCGAAATCGTGCTCGGCCTTCTGGCACAGCAAGGCCAGCGTGCGGTCGTCCATCTTCGCCCCGGCGGCCGTCAGCAGCGCAAGGGCGGTCGCCACCTCAAGCGAGGCCGACGACGACAGCCCGCCGCCCAGCGGCACGTCGCTGTCGAAGAACAGGTCCGCCCCGCCAAGCTTTACGCCCGCCCCCAGCAGGCCGGCGATCACCCCGCGCGGATAGTTCGCCCACGCCGGCTCGCCTTTGCTCACGGTGGCCAGATCGACGACGGCCGGGCGGTCGCTCTGCGCCGATGCCATGCGGATGGTCGAGCCCTCGCGCGGCGCCCAGGCCGCCAGCGTGCTGCGATTGATGGCGATGGGCAGCACGAACCCGTCATTGTAGTCGGTGTGCTCGCCGATGAGGTTCACCCGCCCCGGGGCGCGGACAATGCCTGCCGGCGCGCGGCCGTACCGTTCTTCAAAAAGTTGCTGCAAGTTCTTCATGTTCATGCTCATTGGCGGTCTTCGTTCTTGACGTGCAGCGTTCGCGTCGGGAAGGCGAACTCGATGCCTTCCTCCTTGAACCGCCGCAGCAGCTCCATATTGAAGTCGTGGTTAAACGCGAGGTACGCCCACCAGTCCGGCGGGGCAAACCAGTACAGCACCTGGACGTTCAGGCTGTCGGCGTTAAACTCGTTGAAGTACACCCGTGGCGGCAGATCGGCGGTGAAGGAGGCCTTGCGCTGCTCGAGCATCGAGCGGACGATCTCCACGGCCCGCTGCACCTTCTCCGGCGGCGTGTTATAGGGAATCGTCAGGTTCAGCAGCCGCCGGATCGTCTGGCGGCTGCCGATGTTCTCCACCGGCTCGTTGGCCACCACCGAGTTGGGGACCGTCACGAGGTTGCCCTCGAGCGTGCGGATGCGCGTCGAGCGAAAGCCGACTTCCTCGACCACCCCGTCATAGCCCTTGACGACGATGCGATGCCCCAATGCGAAGGGCCGATCGGTAAAGATCGTGACCGAGCCGAAGAAGTTCGCCAGCATGTCCTTGGCCGCCAGGGCGAAGGCCAAGCCGCCCACGCCCAGCCCGGCCAGCAGCGGGCCGATCTCCAACTCGAAGATGTTCTGTGCGATGAAGACCATCGCCACGACGACCACGAAGACGCGCAATGCCTTGCGGATCAGCGGGACGATCTGCACGTCGAGCATTGTCTCGGCGCGGGCGGCGTACTTGTGCAACAAGTACGCGACGATGTCGACGAGGCTGAAGACCATCCACGACACGCCGATAGCCGCGATGGCGGCGCAGGTGTTGTTCCAGAACGGTCGCAGCGACTGCAAAGTCTCGGCGGGCCCGGTTGTGGTGGGGGAGCGGCGCAGGTACGTCAGCACCATGAAGTTGCCGGCCACGCTAAGCCCCGCCGCCAGCGCCAGCATGACCGCCGGCCGCGAGATGCTCGAGAGCATCATCGCCAGGATGTGCAGGCGGCCCTGTTCGTTGAGCCGGGAGGCTTGGCGCGACAGGAGGATTGAGACGATCTTGCCGGCCACGAAACTCAGCAGGATCGCCCCGAGCAGGACGGCCCAACGCCATAGCTCGTTGTCCAAGAACGTGCGATCCAGAATAGATTCCGCCAAGGCCAAGTTCGTCATGTATGCCGCCTTCTCCGGGTATGCCAATGGCGATAACTATAGCCCTCGAAACAGGTGTTGTCACCCACCAACACCTTACCACAGAGGCACAGAGTCTGCTGAGAAAGACAGGGAATGAATGCGTCTTGTTTCTACCTGTGAGTCCTCTGTGCCTTTGTGGCGAATTCTTTGACGCGCGTCACCGTCTGGTGCGCCAGGCGGGTGGGCTCGGGCAGGCGGTAGCGGCTGGCGCGGAGCGTCCAGCGGATCGCCTGCTCCAGCGTGATGCGATGGCCGACGGAGATGTACAGCGGATTCACGCCGTCTCGTGTGCGCAGGGCCACGCCAACCTTGTTGCCGTCGAAGATCAGTTGCGCGTGATTGCCGCGATTTGAGCCAGGGCAGCGATGCTCGCCGCAGAGGCGGCTCTTGGCCACGCCGATCGTCGGCAAATCCAGCAGCAGCCCGACGTGGCTGGCCAGCCCCAGCCCGCGCGGGTGCGCGATCCCCTGCCCGTCGCACATCAGCAGGTCAGGCCGGTGCGGCAGCCTCTCGATGGCCGCGATCACGGCAGGGGCCTCGCGAAAACTCAGCAGCCCCGGCACGTATGGGAACCTGCACGCTCGCACCTCCACAGCCGACGCCAGCGGCGCCAGCGTCCGCGCGTCGCACAGCACAGCCACGGCCGCGATCTTCTTGCCGTCATCCAGGAAGGCACAGTCCGTGCCGGCGATGGTGCGCACCGGTGCGCGCATTTGCTTGATGATCACATTCCGCGCCAAGCGGCGCTGCAGCGCGATGGCCTCTTTGGGCGAAATGTCCCAGCGGTGGCGGTGCATGAAGGTTCCGCCTTCATCCTCGGCCGGGGAATATCGGCCACAGAGACACAGAGAAAAGCGAGAAGAGGCGGGTTAGAAACCACATTCCGTTTCTCGACCTTTGCGTTCTTCTCTGTGTTCTCTGCGCCTCTGTGGCCCAATACCGCGGCCTTAGCAAAGAATCTTCTTAACGATAACCAGCGCCCGCTCGATGTCCTCGGCGCCGACTTCCAGGCACGTGACCGCGCGGCAGGAGTTGGGACCCAAGGCCATCAACCACACGCCCGCCTTTTCGAGCTTGGCGGCCAGATCGGCAGCAGGCATGGTTAGTACGTCGAAGAAGACGATATTGGTCTCGACGCTCTTGGGATCGAGCTTGACCCCGGGCAGAGCGGCCAGGCCTGCCGCCAGTGTCTTTGCGTTGGCATGATCGTCGGCCAGGCGCGCACGATTGTGCTCCAGTGCATACAAGGCCCCGGCTGCGATGATCCCCACTTGCCGCATCCCGCCGCCAAAGAGCTTTCGCACTCGCCGCGCTCGGGCAATGAACTCTTTCGTCCCCGCCACGGCCGAGCCTACCGGCGCCCCGAGCCCCTTCGAGAAGCATACGCTGACGGAGTCGACGTGCTTGGCGAAGTCGGCTTCGCAAATGCCGCTGGCGACGGCAGCGTTCCAGAGCCGCGCCCCGTCCATGTGCAGTTTCATGCCGCGCTTGTGGGCCTCGGCAGACACGCCGGCCAGCGTTTCCAGCGGCCAGATGCTTCCGCCGCCACGATTGTGCGTGTTCTCGATGCACACCAGCGACGGCTGGGGGAAGTGCACGTTGGCCGGGCGGATGGCGGCCGCCAGGTCGTCGGCGGTGAAGATCCCTCGTTTGGCGTCGATCAAGCGCATGGTCACGCCCGAAAGCGCCGCCGGCGCGCCGACCTCGTAAAAGTGGCAGTGGGCGTTGGCGTCAGTGACGACTTCGTCGCCCGAGCGCGTGTGGCAGCGAATGGCGATCTGGTTGGCCATCGTGCCCGAAGGCGTATAGAGGGCGGCCTCTTTGCCCAGAATCTCCGCCGTCTTCTTTTCCAGGGCGATGACGGTGGGGTCGTCGCCCAACACATCATCGCCCACTTCAGCAGCCGCGATGGCCGCTCGCATCTCGGGCGTGGGTTTCGTAATCGTGTCGCTGCGCAAATCTATCGGCATGGCGGTTTCTTTCAATAAAGCGTCAGGGAGTCATTGACCACAGAGACACAGAGCAAAGCGAGGAAGAAGGAAGACAACAACTTCATCTTCTTGGTCTTTCTCCGCCTTCTCTGTGCCTCTGTGGTAAGTTGCTATTTCAAGCCAAGTACATCCAGCATGTCATAGAGTCCGGGTGTTTTGCCGGCCAGCCACTGGGCCGCTCGCAGGGCGCCGCGGGCGAAGTTGTCGCGCGTATGGGCGACGTGGCCCAGCGTGAGTGTCTCGCCCAGGTTGCCGAAGTGCACTGTGTGCTCGCCGACGGTGTCGCCCACGCGCAGGGCATGCATCCCGATCTCGCCGGGGTTCCGCGGGCACAGGCCCCCGCGGCCCAGAACCGCCACCTCGCCGTACTCCTTGCCGGTGGCCGCGCAGATCGACTTGGCCAGCGCGATCGCCGTTCCGGAAGGCGCGTCCTTCTTGAAGCGGTGGTGCGTCTCGGAGATCTCGATGTCGTAGTCGGCCCCCAGCGCCGCGGCCGCCTGCGCCACCAGCATGAGCAGCACGTTGACGCCCACGGACATATTGGCCGCATGGACGATGGGGATCGTCGCCGCCGCGTCGGCGATCTCTGCCCGCTGGCTGTCGGTCAGCCCCGTTGTGCCGATGACCATCGCACAGCCGCTGCTGCGGCAGACCTTCAGCCACTCCATCGTGCCCTCGGGCAGCGAGAAGTCGATGAGCACCTGCGGCAGGGTTGCCATCTCCTGCGAGACCGCCAGCCCGAAATGCCCCACGCCGGCAAGTTCGCCGATGTCGGCTCCCAGCGCCGGCTGCCCCGCGGCCTCGACAGCCGCGACGATGTCAAACTGCTCGGCCTCGATAGCCAGCGCCGCAATGCGCCGCCCCATGCGTCCCCCCGCGCCCGTGATCGCGATCTTAATCATGATGGTCAGACCTTTCGACGTCACAAGTAACCTAATCCATGCGGGAAATCAACGGCGCCCCCGCTTTGTCCCCGATTCAATCGCCCCTCCGGGGCTCCGGATCAAGGGAGAATTGTAACCCCGGGTTCCGCGGCGATAGACAACATCGCCGCTCCACCCGGGGCTACTATCAGTCGCCCCAGACGGGGCGAAGAACTCCGCCGGGTCGATCTTGGGCCACAGCGGCACAGAGATCACAGAGGGGAAGAATGTCAAAGGACAAATCAGAATGCACCTTCGCTTTTCTTATTCTAAATCCCCCTCGTTCTTCTCTGTGTCTTTGTGGCCCAATGTCCCCGATCCATGTGCAGAAAAAGAACCGGGCGGCGAGGAGTTTGTTCCGCGCCGCCCGGGGTCTGTTGTTCAATTGGAAATTGTAAATTGGAAATTGGAAATTAGTACCGATAGTGCTCCGCCTTGTAGGGGCCGTTGACGGACAGGCCCAGGTAGGCGGCCTGTTTGCTCGACAGGCGGGTGAGTTTGCCGCCGAGTTTTTCCACGTGCAGGCGGGCGACTTCTTCGTCGAGCTTCTTGTCCAGGCGGTACACGCCGATGCCTCGCTCGTTGGTCCACAGGTCGATCTGCGCCAGCGTCTGGTTGGTGAACGAGTTGCTCATCACGAAGCTGGGGTGGCCCGTCGCGCAGCCGAGGTTCACCAGGCGGCCCTTGGCCAGCATGTAAATGCTGTGCCCGTCGGGGAAGGTGTACATGTCGACCGCGCCGGCCGACTCGGGCTTGATCTGCGTGATCTTGATCTTGGGCCACTCGTTGAGCTCCTTGACTTGGATCTCGTTGTCAAAGTGCCCGATGTTGCAGACGATGGCCTGGTCTTTCATCTTGGCCATGTGCTTGGCCGTGATGATGTCGCAGTTGCCGGTGGTGGTGACGTAGATGTCGGCGATGCCCAGCGCGTCTTCGACCGTCATCACCGGGAAGCCTGCCATGTACGCCTGCAGGGCGCAGATCGGGTCGATTTCGGTCACGATCACGCGGGCCTTGTGCGCGGCCAGCGCCTGGGCGGAACCCTTGCC
>JAJFVE010000042.1 GCA_021371965.1 Planctomycetaceae bacterium | reverse complement strand
GGTCTATTTTGGGGCGACCCACCTGGCCGGTCTCGACCCGAAGGCCTCGACCAGACAAAACTCAAAATCCTCAACTGGTTGCCTAACAAGTTAGGCTTGCTGTCACGGAGGATTCTGAGCCGGCCGCCCGCTCGCAAGTGGGGCGGCCGTTTCATCATCTTGTGTCCCGCCCGACCCAGCCGTGACGGCTTGGTCCTGCGGGTCACATCCTCGTGACGGCACTATCACTGTTTACTTTTCAAGGATCGTTTTTCGACTGGCCTATCGCCAAGTCGAACTCATCAAGAGCGACGCATTGTACCGGTTCTATTCCCCCATGCAATACTCTGCGTCCGATTTTTCAAAAATATTTTTGAGCCCGCAAACGCGGCCTCGGCTGGGTGAACCTCATCAATCCGCTCAGCTCTCTTTGACTGCGTAATTATAGAGGTTTCCAAAGGGCTTGTCAACCCCCGCGACCCATCGTCTATTACGGACAGGCTGCGGATGTGTTCGACTTTTATTTCCGAATCTTCTCGACACGCATGCGCGTCCTGTTGAAATATCTCTTCTTAATGCACCACATTACACTTGACTTTCTTTGATCCAGGAATATGCTTTGAGTCGCAATGCCGCTCTGCCTTCATTTCGCAGGGCGGGCGATCGAGCAGGTTGTACTTGAAGGAGCGGGCCTTCTGGCCCGAGCAGGTCAGTCACCGGTAAGAGGAACCTTTGGCTGACTGAGGTCGGTTTTCAAAAATAGGAGCCCAGGCGATTTTCGCTTGGAACGCAGGCGGCTTTACATCGGTAACGCCTTGCGGCACCGATAGTTCAGCCAGAAGGAGCCTGACATGCGCTTGCCGGAACGCAGCTATGCTATTATCTCATTATTGAGCTTTTTCTTGCTAATCTCATCCCCTGCCTTCGCAGATGCCGTCATCCTGCTCAATGGCGACTCTACTTACACCCACATCTTAAAGAACGGCACGACGCCTTTTACAGCGACCGTCACCAACGATTCGGCAGCGACGGAGAATCTGGATTGGGCGGTCGACAACAACGCCACCGCGGGATTAACGCTTTCGGATGCCGGCACGAATCTGGCCCCGGGCGGCACTGCAAGCGTCTCGGGCAGTTATACCGGCACCGGCTACGGAACTGTTAATATCCAGGCCGGCGCCAGCGGCACCGTCTCGGGAACCGCCACGGCGGCCACAGGAAGCCCCGTCTTGTCCTCGGCTGTGAGCATCAATGTCGGATATGCGGTGGCCGCAGACGTCTACACTGCGGGCAGTTGGACGAGCGAGCAGTTGGATCAGTGGGGGACTCCGCTGTATGCGGTGGTGCCGGCGGATGGTTCATACGCCGATCTGTCGGTGAAGGTGCTGGCCAGCGGCGAGGATCCCATCAGCATCACCGATGTCAGAGGCACAAGGACCATCGGCAGGACTCTCGGCACGGAGATGATCTTCCGTGCCGGAAGCAACACCGGCCCCACCGCAACGACGATCTCGATCTCCTTCCGAAATCGCACCGACATTGAGACCAACGCCGTCCCTTACGTCGATGGCCTGTCCAATCCTCCAGTGGCGTACGACTCCTACGGCCAGATCAGCGACGTGGCCAACGTCACCGGCGTGACCGGCGTCTTCGTCCTGCAGTCGGATTACGATGAGAATGCGATTGTCTACACGAATCCGGACTACTCGGAGCAACTGCTGGCTTCTCAGGATTGGATCTACCTGGGCTGGTTCGAGCCGGGCCCCGGCGGCGAAGACCCTGTAGCGGCCGAATGGACCCACGCTACCGAAGGCAACAGCGCCGTCGGCTCGAATGCAGTTTTGAACTTCCAGGGCTCTTGGGATGATTTCACCGCCGAACGGCAAGCCCAGACCCCGGGATTTGTTTGGGACCAAACCAATCTGGCCTTGTACCTGGGCAGCTACGGCGTGGACATCGACGATAACACCGTCTGGGCCATCCTCGACCACAACAGCGCCTTCTCCGTCGTTCCCGAACCGCTGACGCTGAGCCTGCTACTGTGCGGCAGCGCGGCTGCGATGATCCGCCGGCGGCGGACTCATGCATGAATAGAAAGGCGGCAGGATTCGCACTCCTGCCCCCTTTGCGCATCAGTGTCGCCGGCGCCGACGGCGGATCCCGCCACCGCGGGTTTCCGCTCAGGCGTTGCGCCTTCTCTTCAACAGGACCCCCAGGCCGCTGATGGCCAACAGGCTCCGATCCACAGCGAGGAACTGACCGATGCGATGTCCAGCGTCAGTCCGCCCAGACCGGCGTGGCCACCGCCAAAGACAACGGGCGGCCGCGCTTTTTCAAGCCACGCCGCCCGCTGCAATTGCCGCTGGGGATTACTGATCACCCGAATGCTTCTCGCCGCTTACCGTCTTTTGCGATGAACCAATGCTGCCACACCGCCCAGAACCAGCAGACACATGGTCGCCGGCTCGGGAATTTCGCGGCTGATGATAATACTCGATATGCCGGTGTAGTTGTTGTTCGAGGTTAGCTTGAGCGTCAGGCCGCCGCTTGCGTCGGCGGTGGTGTCGAAGGCAAACAGCGAGGCGGTCGACGTGACGCCGTCGGCATTGGTCCAAGTCCCTACGGCCGCGCCATTGGACTCGACGGCGACGGTTCCGCTCCAACCTTCATCGCCGCCCAGAACCTGCACGTAGAGCTTGCCGCCGGCCGCAGCCAGGTTGGTGAACGACATCGTAATGGACTTGCCCGAGTTCATGTAGAAGATCTGTTTGGCGACTGCGGTCAAGTTGGCAGCGTCGGGGGCAGAGCCCGTTGCGGCAAAACCGGTCAGAGTTCGCTCGGTGAAATCTGAAATGTTCCAGGTGATCGTGAGCACCGGCCCGGTGCCGTTGGCTGAAAGATTGAACGGTCCGACCCTGTTAGTGGTCTTCCTGCCGAACTCGACGTCGTCAAAGCCGACCCCATTGACGGGGCCGGCGGACGGCGAGGAGTTGCGGTAGCTGTCGTAGAAGTTCACTCCCGCCACGTCGTCCTGTCCCTTGACAAAGAAGGGGTTGTTCGACGCCGTTATGATCTGTGTCGTCGACGACAATTGCCCGTTGTAGATGACGGCCGCCTCGGCCGCTGAGGCCATTGCCAATACGCCTGCCAGAGCCAGAAGTGTCCATGCAGTTGGTCTCACCATCATGCTCCTCATTTCGAGTTGTCCGCGCTGTCTGGCGGGACGCGACCATTATACGGCACATCCCAAAATCGACAATAAACGAAATATGGAAGCCAAAGCGGCAGTCAAGGCTCCCGCACTCAATAGAAGCCGGCGGACGGCCGCGCAGTTGTCAGCCGGCCGCCCGTCACGATTACGGATTACGGATTACCGTTTTTTGCCTCGAATCAAAGCCGCCAGAGCACCCAGCACGATCAAGGTAACGGAGGCGGGCTCGGGGATCGGCGAACCGACCAGGGCCATGATCATGTCGGAAGTCCCGGCATAGGACCCGCCCCAGTATCCGTCGGCATAGACGTTGCCTGCCTTGCCGGCTTCCCAGCGGGCCGAGGAATCGTCTGCATAGCATAGGATGGCGTACCCGGCGTCGCCGGTCCGGGCCGGCAGGGTGATCTGGTCGGCCCCGGAGAGGGCGAACTCCGTGATCACCGAACTGGTGCTGGGGCTGAGTTCGTTGGCCGTCGCGGCGACGGTGCCGACCAGCGTCCCCAGCGAGACGCTGTGGACGTTGTCCACCTCGTAGAACTTCATCCACATCAGCGACGTGCTGGCCTGCTCGCGTGCGGCCATCACGTACAATTTTTCCACGACCAGCCCCGTCGTGACCTTGAAGGATTGAGTGAAGTACCCGCTGTAGTAGGGGTGATTGTAGCCGATGTACTGGGAAGGATTGGCCGTCTGCACGTCCGGCGCCGTCGGCCACGTGACGCCCGCGCCGTAGGTGACGACGACGCCCGCCTGCGCCGCGCCGTACAAGAGCAGCATGCCTGCCAGGGATAAGACTGCCAATGTTGAGTATTTCATCTTGAAACTCTCTTTCCTTTTTTGATTCGACAATCCTCATTTTCGGTTGGCGCCACGACGTCGCCGGCGCGCCAGGACGGCCAAACCGCTCATCACGATCAATGTAGCGGAGGCGGGCTCGGGGATGGGTGCGTAGACGCCGGGAACCGTTGCATCCTTGAAGTAGAGCCAGCCCCAGTTCGCGTGGTTGTAGTCGAAGTAGTCCAGAGTGTAGATCTTGCCAACGTAGGGGGCCAATGCTGCCGCCGTCCAGACCATGGGGCTTCCGCCCTGGCCGGGGCTGCCGGGACCGACGAGCACATAGTCGTCGGTCAGGGCATCCCGAAGCGCCACGCCGTAGGCGCCGTCGCCGAGCGAGTTCTCCGGAATGTCGGAGACCTTCGTGGGCAATGTGCCGCTGGCGCTGCCATACCAGGTGTTAACCAGGATATCGCCGCTGGCGTCCAGTTGGAACGTGGGCGAGCGGAAGATGAAGCTGGGGTGTGCGCCATCGTACGCCTCTGTTCCCGATGCGTCTGTGGCGGCACAGACCCCGGTCTCCCACGGCGCCGCGCCGGGAGTAGTGCAAACGTAGCCCTTTTCGACCGTCCAATCCAATGTCACGCCGGCGGCGCCGCCGTTGTTGAAGTCCCAGCTCAACGTCGCCGCCTGGGCCGCGCCCGCCATCGCCAGGACCGCCGCCACTGTCAGGATTGTCCACGCTGTGTGTTTCATGAGATGCTCCTTGTGCCTTTCTTGTCTGTTCAGAGTATCCTTGCTCTGAGTCCGGTAACTTACCGATCGATTCGGCTGCAACGGCGCAGCAAGTAATTCTTCGAAGAGCGTGTCGTCCGCAGATATGCCCGCCTCCGTCCTCTGCTGTCCCTGCCGCCGGTGATGAGCGGCTTCTCCTGGGGCAATGAACGGGGCAAATCCAGACGCGATGTGGCCAGTATACCGCGCTTTACGGAATCACCAAGCGGAACTTCAAGAAACCGGGATCAGAAAGCCGGAATAGAGACTTCGTTCTGGACGTTGTGATCTTTGCGGCGAGGTTGTTCTGGCCGCGGAGCCATGACCACGATCTTCGCCATGAGCCCACGCAGGGAATGATTGAAGCACCTATCTATCCGCGAACATAGAGCGGGCGGCCGTGCTTTGGCAAGCCGGCCGCCCGCGGTTGTTCATCTTTCCAATTACCGCCTATGGATCGATTACTGCCTCTTTCGGTTCGACGCGCTCACGATCTGCGACGCCGAATCAGCGCCGCCAAGCCGCCGATGACCAGCAGGCTCATCGTCGCCGGCTCGGGGATTTCCATCGAAAGCGTCAAATCGGTCAGCGGATCAAAGGTGAATGGGCAATTCAGCCGACTCGATTTAACAAACCGCCATTGTGCCACAATCTTCCGCTACGTCAAGGACCATTATCTGAAAAGCAATAGTATTTATTTAGCAAAGGAACACGCGGCAGTTCCTGAAGACACCGGCGTCGCCACCGCCAAAGACAACGGGCGGCCGCGCTTTTTCAAGCCAAGCCGCCCGCTGCAATTGCCGCCGGGGATTATTGATTACCCGATTGCTTCTCGCTGCTTACCGTCGTTTGCGACGAACCAATGCCGCCACGCCGCCCAAAACCAGCAGGCTCATCGTCGCCGGCTCGGGAATGGCGTCGATCGTGATGCCGCCCAAGTCAACCCAGCCTCCCGAGGATTTGGTGGCGGTGACGAGGAATACGTCACCGGCGGCACCGGTGACGTCCCAGAAGTACCAGTCGATGACGTTGTTGGCATCGGCCGTGGCGCTCGTGCCAGTCACTGAGTTGTCAGAAGTCCTGACGGTCAGCGCAGTGGCATATTCGCCTCCATTTTGCCCGTCGATCCAGACGCCCAGGCGGAAGCTCCCTGCACTGGTCAGCGTGACGCGGACGAAATCCTGGGGGGAGACGCCGTACATGCCGCCGTAGGTGAATGAGCCGCCGGATACAGGATTATCCATGCTCCGAGGCCACTCGCCCCAGTCGCTGAAACTGCCGCTCCAGTCCTGGGCCCATTCCAGCGTCGCGAAGGAGGGATTCAGCCGATAGGGCTCGGTGGCCGTGTTGTAGTAGGCCTCTGGCGGCATTCCACCTGGATGGTAAGAATTCATCGGCATCAGGTACCCTGCCGTTCCGTAGACGTTGTCACCGTCGGCGTCCAGCGGCTTGGCGACGCTCGTTGTCCGCCAAGCGGCCTGGGTTCCGTCGATGTCGGCGCCGACATAGTCGATCGTCGCCGCCCGAGACGCACTGGCCATAACCAAAGCCAACGTCAACGCAATACCGATGTGCTTCATCTCCTTGCTCCTTTCCGCTGCCGCAATGGCCTGGCGACCCTATCGCGAGACCTCCCGGCTGCCTCTGCTCGTTGAAAAACTTGCGCGTCCATCGCGACGGGAAACCGCGGCCGCGATCCTTCATTGGACAGGGGCTATTATACTACGCATCGTATGCGGACATATAGGCTATATCTGGAAAGCAGTAGTACTTTTCTGGAAAGACCGCGGGCGGGACGCCCGCGGCACGCGCGGACAAGATGTCCGCGACACGAAAAACATCGGGCGGCCGCGCTTTCTCAAGGCGGCCGCCCGTTGAAGGGATTCCACAGATTCCTGATTACGGATTTACCGATTACTGTCTCTTGCCGTTCGACGCGCTCACGATCTACGACGGCGAATCAAAGCCGCCAGACCCCCGATGGCCAGCAGGCTCATCGTGGCGGGCTCGGGAATGGCGCTCATCCCATCGCCATTGTTATACAGTTGGGAGACTTCATCCAAAGACAGCGCGCGATCCCAGAAGCCCCACTCATCTATGCCGCCGCCTGTTTGGCCAATGATGGCGCCCACGTTTCTGGTGGAGTCAAAACTATCGGTGCCCGCAGCAGAGATATTCATTGTGCTGGGACCAGCCGCATTCTTGTAAAACGTTGCGGTGGCGGCCGCACGGTCAACCACGAGAGTGAGCATCATCCACGTGTTCGTGGGGGCAAGACCTTGGCCAATCTTGGAAGTGAACGTACCGTACGGCATATTGGGTGAAACGAGGATCGCGTACCAGTTAAGGTTGCCGCAGTCCTTGATGTCCCAATGGGTTTCGCCCCAGTCCGCGGACATCGGTCCAAGCTCGCCATTGCCGCTATTTTGAGGTGAAGTGACCCAGTAGCTCACCGAGAAGGACCCGCTGCCGAAATTCACCGTGGCCCCAAGGTCACACGTCGCCCCGCCCGACGTGCTCATAAGAGCCCCGCCGCCGACCTTGGCGTTAGCACCCGAGATCATTCCGTTCGCATTTAGGGTGCCGTCAAGGCTCCCCACACTGTCTTTGCTGTCGGTGTCAAATGAATAGTAATGCACCAGGCCGTCACTAAGCTCCGCCTGGGCCGCGCCCGCCACCGCCAAGACCGCCGCCACTGCCAGGATTGTCCACGCTGTGTGTTTCATGAGATGCTCCTTGTGCCTTTCTTGTCTGTTCAGAGTATCCTTGCTCTGAGTCCGGTAACTTACCGATCGATTCGGCTGCAACGGCGCAGCAAGTAATTCTTTGAAGAGCCTGTTCGTCCGCAGATATGCCCGCCTCCGTCCTCTGCTGTCCCTGCCGCCGGTGATCAGCGGCTTCTCCTGGGGCAATGAACGGGGCAAATCCAGATACGATGCGGCCAGTATACCGCGCTTGCCAAGATTGCCAATGGGCGAAATCTGGAAAAACGACGTGTTTCCGGAACTATGGATTGCAGCAGCCTTTAGCTGCCGCACTCCATAAAAGACAACGGGCGGCCGCTCTGTTCAAGCCGGCCGCCCGCGGTTGTTCATCTTTCCAATTACTGCTTACGGATTACCGATTACTGTCTCTCCGGTCGACGCGCTCACGATCTACGACGCCGAATCAGGGCCGCCACGCCGCCGATGACCAGCAGGCTCATCGTCGCCGGCTCGGGGATGGTCTGATAGACGTCTGAGATATCGAACTCGCCGGCGTTGAAACTAAAGACCTGGATCTCGTCGAACCCCTCGGCGCCGCGGCTAATGTAATCGTTAGCGTTGTATGTGCCGACCCAGAAATTGTTGTATATCCCCGTGGTCCAACCGGCATTGCCGGCAGTGGTGCCAATCAGTTCACCATTGACGTACAGTTGCCTCTGGCCGCTCTGATAGACCGAAGCCACGTGCGCCCACGTGCCCCACAAGGAGGGGTCAACGGTTGAGCCACCTATATTCCACTTGGTGGTCACGTTAGCAACGACGCAATCAAGTCCCACGCCTGACGACCAGCCGCCGTTAGACATCATCCAGTAACTGTCGCCGTCGCGGGAACTGCCATCTAGCGGAGCCGAGGGCATGAGCACCCATGCCGACATTCCCCAGTTCGTCGACTGACCACTTAGGTAGGCAATACCCGGCGACCAATCGCTCCTGTAGGTTTTGAGGTATTTGGTGCTGCCCATCGCACCGGTCGTGCCGGTCTCAATAGTTCGCGTCCCGCCGCTGCTATGGACTAGAGCAGCGTCTGTTCCCGCTGCCGCTATGAGAGAGACGGCGGGGTTATCGCCATCTTCGCCGCAGTGGTACAGGGCGACGGTGGTTACGGCAGCTTGGGCCGTCGCGGCAAACATCACAATGCTTGCCAGTGCCAGAATTGCCAGTGCTGAGTGTTTCATAGCGATACCTCTTTCCTTTCCTTGTCTGTTCTGAGAATGTTCCGGATTCCGTTGGAGGACCTGTGCAGCGCGGCCACTATACCACCACTTCCGATTTTGCCTAGTAGCCATTATCGAAAAGTTGTGTTAGCATTATACAAACCAGTCGAAGGAGCATGATCATGGTCGAAAATGTCCGCCCGCGCCGTGTCCTGGTCCTTAATGCCATGGTGGATCATCCTACCTCACTGGGCACCATCGAATATGCCAATCAGACAGGATGGTCGATGATGTTCGCCGCACAGGAGGATATGTCCGCGGCCGCCGTCGCCCGCCGCTGGGAGTGCGACGGGGTGATTGTCAGCGGCGAGCCTAACGAGAAAGACCGCCGCGCCTGGCAGCGCAGCCACATCCCCCTGGTCTGGCTGGGCGATCGGACGGTGCATCCGTTCAAGGCCGCGCGGGTTCTTCTGGACTTCCGCGCCAGCGGGCGCCTGGCGGCGCAGCACTTCATCGATGCGGGCTTTCGCCATCTGGCGTATTGCTGGCTGGGGAACTGGTGGCCGCTGAATCACCAGTTGGAGGGCTTCCGCCAACATGCCGAGGCGGCCGGCGCGACGGTCCATGTTCTGGACTGGTCGGCGGCGGCCGGCAAGTCGCCAGGATCGTTCTCCGAGACTTTCCGCCGCTGGCTTCGCAAGCAGGTGTCGGCGATGCCGCGGCCGCTGGGGTTGATGATGGAAAGCGACTGGACGGGCCTGGAGGCCCTGGCGGCGCTGCGCGACGGGGGCATTCTCGTGCCCGACGAGGTGGCGGTGGTTTCATGTTATAACATCGCCCCGATCTGCGAAGGGGCCATCGTGCCGCTGTCGAGCGTGGACATGAACTATCGCGAGCAGGGCTACCAGGCCGCGGCATTGCTGGGTCGCCTGATGCGGGGCGAGCCGATCCCGCCCGAGCCGGTGTGGGTCGCCCCCAAGGGCATGGTGGTGCGCCAGAGCAGCAACGTGCTGGCCGTGCCGCACGCAGGCGTGGCCAAGGCGATGCACCTGATCCGCACCGACTTTCGCGATTCAAACCTGACGGTCGAGCGGCTGGCCGGGGCGGCGGGGATCTCCACGGTTGCGTTGGGCAAGGCATTCCGCAAGCACCTGGGGCAGTCGCCGGGCGGGCGGCTTCGCCAGTGGCGTCTGCGCGAGGGGATGACGCTGCTGGAAACCACCCGCCGCAGCGCCAAAGACATCGCCGCAGCCTGCGGATACGGGACGATCAGCCAGTTCATCCGCTGCGTGCGGGCCGCCACAGGCCAAAGCCCCGCCGCCTGGCGCAAGGCGCATCGCCGCGAACAAACAGACGCGTGAGTCCGCCACGGCACCAAGGGTACGAGCATGGATCAGGATTTACCTTGGAGAATTGACTACGACTCAGACGATATCTGGAAAAATGGATGGGAATGGAACGAGATACGAGAAGAACGGGGCGGCCGGAAGGAGAAGTACCAGCCGCCCCGTCGTTCGGCCGTCAACCCCCACGGCAAGGGGAAAGACGGCATTGCCGCTATGCGACCCCGGCGTGCGCCGAAGCCTCATGCGGCGACGGCCGGTGGAGGGACGACCGACCGCCGAGGAAAGTTTCTTCAGGGATTTCCGGTGCAGTCGCCAAGCGGAGGCCCGAGGCCCCCGCTCGGCCGCGCTGCACTCGACACCGCTTCCTCAGGCAACTGGCATAATTTTACCATACGATCGAATTCGTGTATAGAACCATATATGGAAATCGTATAGTCTATTATAGGAAAGACATACTTGGCTATTGAGGAAGGGCACGATAATATGTACTTCTTCATTCGGTCCAGGGCATGAAACCGGAAGAACCCATGAAAGCAGCTAAATCCACAGTTCCGCGCGTGTTGTTGGCCGGCACCGAGAGCATCGAGATTCGCCAGGGACTCTGCCAGTACGCCCGCAAGGCCGGATGGCTGGTCGTCGTCGGCGAGGCGCCCAACGCACCTCCCAAAGAGGAGGCCGCTTTCTGGGACGTCGCGGGGATCGTGGTTCAGCGCCACCACGGTTCGGCAGAACCATGGAAGCAGGGCCCTATTCCCATCGTCCGGCTGGACGACTCGCTGAGCGGAGGCGTCGTGGTCGCCGTCGATCATGGAGCCATTGGGCAGATGGCTGCCCGGCATCTGCTGGAGGCGCGTTTTGCCCACCTGGCGTATTGCTCGCCCGGCGACATGGTCTGGGCGCAGCGGCAGCGGGATGCTTTTGAGCAGGAGACCCGCCGCGCGGGAGCGGAGTTCTACCGGCTGGACTGGATCAACAGCCGCCCGGCGCAGCGCGGGTACAGCTCGCAGCGATTCCGCCAATGGCTCGCCGATGAAATCGCCGCCCTGCCCACGCCGCTGGGGCTGTTGCTGGACAGCGACTGGACGGCCGTTGAGGCGTACGAGGCCTGTATCGCCGCGGGGTTGGCCGTGCCCGAACAGGTGGCGCTGGTCGGCATCGGAGACAATGCCGAAATCTGCGAGTCGCTGCCGGTTCCGCTGTCCAGCGTTCGCGTCAACGGGTGCAAGGTGGGGTACCGCGCGGCCGAACTTCTCGACGAGATGATCTCCAACCGGCCCGTGCCTCAAGGGAACACCCTGATTGCGCCGGGGGGCATCACGGTGCGCCAGAGCAGCAATATCATCGCCATCGCGGACCTGCCCACCGCGCGCGGGCTGCGGTACATCTGGCAGCACCTGGCCGAGAAGAATCTTTCCAGCGAGGAGGTGGCCGCGGCGGTCGGGCTGTCTCGGCGGGCCATGGACCTGCATTTTATGGAACACCTGCACCGCCCGGTGGCCCAGGAGATCAGCGCCGCCCGCCTGGTGCAGGCGATCATTTTGCTGAGCAACACCGACAAGACCCTCGAGCAGGTCGCCCGCGAGACGGGCTTCACCTCCGCGCGGCACCTGCGGTACACGTTCAATCGCACGCGGGGCCGCCCGATCCAGCAGTGGCGAAAAGAAACCCGCGCCCGTGCCCGCGCGCAGCAAGAGGCCCAAGCGGTAATTCCAGAGCCCCCGACGCCGCTGTAATAAGCGCCAACGCGGTCATGGGCCATGAATCTAAACAACCGGGCAGAGGCCCGTCAGGACCTCCGCCCGCCGCCTTGCGTCATTTCGTACTTCGCTCAGGCGCTGCGCCGCCGCCTCAGCAAGGCCGTCACGCCGCCGATGGCCAGCAGGCTCATCGTCGCCGGCTCGGGGACCTCGACGATCTGGAACCCCGACCACCCGCCGCCCTGGTTGGCGTTTCCACTCTGCTGATAGAGCTGAGACATGAGGACCGTGACATCGCCGGTCAGTCCAGTGAAGCGGACGTAATCAGCCGCCCCCACTGTGGGCAGGGCGCTTGCCGAAGTGGCCTTGGATTCAGTGAAGGTGCCGTCAAATCCGCTCGTCCGAACATACAGAGAAGGCCCTTCGACGACGCTAAAGCCCAGATCGACCACCGAGGTATTTGCGATGCTGTTGTGGTGCCCGACGTAGATGATCAAGTCGTAATGCTGATAAGGAACTTTGGCCAGACTCAACTGTATCTCGTCCCCTGCCGTGGTAGGGGGAGTCTGGGAATTTCCAAATTCTGTGCCGTCTTCGCCGCATCCCATCAGCCGGTTGTCTCCGGTGGTCAAGCTGGGCGAAAGCTGCCACCACATGTGCGTCGCGGCATATGAGTAGGTCGTGCGATTTCCAAGGAGGCTCAGACTGGCGCTCATGGCCGTGCTGCTCCCCGAACTATCTTTGGCGCTGGAAAGGCTTGGATTTGGGGTAGCAGACCCCCATCGTTCGGCAAGCAGCCAATTGTTCCAGTTTTCCTGGGCTACAACACCCGCGATGGCATCGGGGGCAAGGATAGCATCCGTCCTGCCCGATACATGAAAACTCACTCCGATCGAGGCCGCCGAGGCCGCTCCGGCCAGCGCGAGAATGCCTGCTGCCAACAGAACCATCATTGCGGAACGCTTCATGTTCGACTCCTCTTCTTCTTGTTGCTGAAGCTACGATCGGCTCTGACAATTTTCTTCTTGAACTGCACAGCAAGCCCTTATTGTATGGCATCCTGCTTTCTCGTAAAGAATCATATCTAGAATGGCGATGTATCATTTGTAGCAGGAGTCGAATCGCCGTGAAATCCACGCCCCGTAGCATCCAGCGCATCCTGTTGGCCGGAAACGACCGCGACGACGTCCGCCGCGGTGTCTGCGATTACGCTCAGATGGCCGGATGGGTCGTCATCCTCGGCGAGCCGCCAAAGGACCAGCCCCGGCGGACAGCCGAGTTCTGGTCCGTCGCCGGGATCATCGTTAAGTCAGTCAACAGCGACAATCGCCCGTGGATCAGCACCCGGCTGCCCGTGATCGGCCTGGGACCGCACCTCAAGGGCGGCATCATGGTCGCCCCCGACGACTGCGCCGTCGGGCATCTGGCGGCCGAGCATTTTGTCGAGGAGCGTTTCACGCACCTGGCGTACTGCTACGTGGGCGACTTCCTGTGGGTCAACCAACAGCGGGCGGGATTCGAGAAGGCCGCCCGGCAGGCGGGCAAGCAGTTCCACCTGCTGGACTGGCCCGCCAGCCGCCCCGCTCGCCACGGGTACAGCTCGCGGGCGTTTCGTCACTGGCTGGCGGGTGAACTGGCGGCCCGGCCCAAGCCGCTGGGGCTGCTGCTGGACAGCGACTGGACTGCCGTCGACGCCCTCGATGCCTGCATGGAAGCGGGGCTGGCGGTGCCCGAAGAGGTGGCGCTGATCGGCGTGGGGGACTGCCTTGAGATCTGCCGCGCCACGCCCGTGCCGCTGTCGAGCGTACGCGTGGACGGCTACCGGCAGGGCTACCGGGCGGCCGAACTGCTGGATGAGCGGATGAGCGGGCGGCACATCCCCCGCCAGCACGTGCTGATTCCGCCGTCGGGCATCAGCGTGCGACAGAGCAGCAACATCATCGCCGTGCCGCACCTGCCGACGGCACGGGCCCTGCGATACATCTGGGACCACCTTGCCGATAGCGCCCTGACCAGCGACGAGGTATCCGCGGCTGTGGGCCTCTCGCGGCGTTCGCTGGACATGTACTTCATTAAGCACCTCGGCCGACCGGTTGCGCGGGAGATCAGCGAGGCGAGGCTGACGCAGGCGAGAATTTTGCTGGATACCACGAATATGCCCCTGGCGCAGATCGCCCGCGAGACGGGCTTCAGTTGCGCCCTGCACCTGCGCCGTACCTTCAACCGCTCCCAGAGCCAGCCCCTCCATCGGTGGCGAAAAGAGGCCCGGGCCGCCAGCGCCCAGCAAGAGGCCCAGGCTCCAGAACCCTTGCCGCCGCCGGTACGTTAGCGGTCGAGCTCGCTCGACGGGTTTCTTCCCTGAACCCAGAAACCCGCGGCGCCCATCCACAATTGACATACGGTTGATGCGAAACTAGCATGCTCTGCATGGATCGCGCGTGGGTTGCCTGCATCTTGGCCGTGTCGCTCTGCTGTGGCTGTCAGCCGCAAGCGGGCGATTCCCAGATTGACCCCTCGCCGCCGGGACGGAAGAATCCAGCGCCGCCGACGGCCACGCAGCCTGTCGGGATGACCGCCAAGATCGGCGACACGGTCCAACCGGTGATCGAGGTGACGCCCGGGACTGCCCCCGACCCTCGCACGCACGTGCTGATTCTGCGTCTGCAGGTGATCACGATCGAGGCCCCCGTGGGCACCGTCAGCGGCTCGGAGGAAATCTGGAGCTATGTCGACGAAGAGCCGCTGGGCCCGGCGCGGGCGGCCGCCCTGGGGCGCAACGGTCTGCGCGTGGGCCTGGGTCGGCGCGACACGTGGCCGGACCTGGCGCGCATCCTCAAGGGGCTGACCGCCAAGGGCTACACCGACCGGCTCATGCACTGCCTGCCGGGCAAGAGCGTCGAGGTCCCGCTCAAGGACCACGACGGCGAAGTGACCATCTTCACCTCGCAGGCCGACCGCACTCTCAGCGGCAGCGACTATCCGCCGGGGCAGGACCTGCTGAGCCTTCTGGGCACGATCAACGAAGACCAGCCGTGGAACGTGCTGATCACGGCACTGCCTCAGATCCGCGCCGCCCAGGGCCGCCAGCACCTGGTCACCCGCGACGGGCGGGTCGTCTTTGAGACGCGCCAGGAGATGTTCGACTTCCCGGCGTTGCGATTCCAGTTGTCGGTGCGCGCGAAAGATTTCCTGATCGTCGGCCCCAACGCGCAGTCGGGCAACAGTTCCAGCCCCGGCCATCATTTCCTCGTCCGCGACAAGGACGGGTCCAAGTTCGAGACGGTGCTGGTGATCATCCCGGAGGTGTTGGCCACCGCCAAGCCCGCCGAACCGCCGGCGCAGTTCCTGCCGCCTACTTGAAGATCCGCATGATGTCGCTGAAGGTGATGACCAGGAACACGCCGATCAGCAGGAACAGGCCGACCATCTGAATGGTATTGACCACCCGCGCGGGCAGGGGCTTGCCCCGGAACTTCTCGACGATCAGCAGCACGGCATGTCCGCCGTCGACGACGGGGATCGGAAGGAAGTTCATCACGGCCAGGAAGCACGAGATCATGGCCATGAAGTACACGAACTGCAGCGGGCTCTCGCGTCCGACCTGGATGGCCAGCCGCCCGATCCCCACCGGCCCGGTCATGTCGCCCAGGCCGAACTTGCGCTGGAACAGCGCCAGGAGGCTCACGTAGGCCTCCTTGATGAAGTCGCGCGACTCGCCGACGCCCCAGGCGAGGGCCTCGAGCGGCGGTTTGCGGATCTCGAACGTCAGCACGCGCTGGCCGACGCCTGGCCCGAGCAGGTCCACGTGCAGATCCTGCGGCAGATACATCGATTCGTCGAGGACGCCCAGCGCCACGGGAATTTCCTTGTCGCCGTCGCGAAATGTCAGCGTCACTTCTTTGCCCGCCAGGGCGTTCAGCGCGCTGCGCACGTCGAACCACGTCTGCACCGGCGTCTGGTTGACACTGACCAGCACGGCGCCCTTGAGCACCTTGCCCTTGGACTTCTTGTCTACCGGCGAGTTCTCGCGCACGCCCGACACGATCGTCGTGGACACCTCGACCGCCCGGCCGAACCCCAGCACCGCCTGATCCTTCTGCATCTCGGGCTCGGCCGTCACGTCGATATTCTTGCCGTTTCGCTCGACCGTCAGGGCAATGGCGTGATTGCCGGCGGCCCGAAGGGCATCCTGGAACTCGGCAAACGTGGGCGTCGAAACGTCGCCGACGCGAACGATCGTGTCCCCCGGCCGCAGACCCGCGTCGGCTGCGGGGCTAACCTCGGAAACCCAGCCCACCTGCGACCGTGGCATCATGCCCAGGACATCCAGCGGTCCCATGCTTGCCAGGGGCAGCATCTCGCTCTCGCTCAACTCGCCCCGCGAGCCGTCGCTCATCGTCACGACGTACTTGGTGACCTCTGAGCCGTTGGGCGACTTTTCCTTCTCCGACCACAGCAGCCAGGCCCGAACGATCTGGCCGTCCTTCTTGAACAGGACGTCGGGGCCGGTCTCCAGGCGGGGCTGGATCGTCAGCGGCTGGGGCACGAGCGTCTGGCGGCCGTTCTTCTCGACGGGCCGCTTCACCGTCACGCCGGCGGGCTTGCCGTCGAGACTCTGGCATCGGTTGTCCAATTCCCAGCCATGATGGATCGGCTGGCCGGCGATGGCCTCCAGGATGTCGCCGTCATGAAAGGGCGTCTCGACGCTGGTGAATCGCGGGATGACCACTTCCAGGCTCGGCGCCGCGGCGATGCCGAACATGCGCATGTTCGACCCGGCGGTCTTTCCCTGGGCCGTCGACATCTGCAGCGTGCCGCGCCATGCTCGCCCCTGGAACTGGCGCTCGATGACGAAGGTGAAGACGTCTTTCGGGTCGGCGAAGGCGCCTCGGAGCATGAGCTGGCGGTAGGTGGTGATATCTTTGCCGTTGATGCTCACGATGCGATCGCCGGCCTTGATGCCCGCCGCATCGGGCTGCGGCGCGCCGCCGGGCAAGTCCCTGGGCGCGGTCCAGGTGATCTTGGCGGTGTCGGCGGGCA
The DNA here is from genome assembly GCA_021371965.1 of Planctomycetaceae bacterium. Next base: position 35,011 of record JAJFVE010000042.1, on the reverse strand, counting down.
TGCCCGGCACGGCGCGGCCGGCGACGGGCGCCTGCATGTCGATCCCGACCATGCCGACGATGACGAACAGCACCGCGGCGAAGATGACGTTCATCACCACGCCCGCGGCGATCACGATCATCCGCGCCCCGACGGACTTATTGGGAAACGCCCTCGGGTCTTCGTAGTGCTCCTCGACGTCCTTGACGTCCTCCTGACCCAGCATCTTGACGTAGCCGCCCAGGGGAACCAGGTTCACGCAGAAATCGGTCTCGCCCCATTTGCCGCCGAACAGCCGCGGGCCAAAGCCCAGCGCGAACCGCTCGACCTTGATCCCCACCGCCTTGGCGGCGATGAAATGGCCCAGCTCATGAAAGAACACCACTGCCGCCAGGCCCATCACCATCAAGGCCACCGGCCAGAGCCATTCCGACCACATATACGTGAAACTCATTGCTGATATCGGCATGCAATCCTCTTCGGGTAGCACAGCCTTTCCAGGCTGTGGACCACAGGCTGGAAAGCCTGTGCCACCAAGTTATCCGTCAATGGCCGCGGACACGCACCGGCGTGCCCAGGCGTCGGCCTCGACCAGCGCCTCGAGCGTCACGTTGCGCGGGCCGCGCGGGGCGCGGTTGAGTATTTCTTCGACCAGCGGGACGATCCGTCCGAACCGAATCTTGCCGGCCAGGAACGCCGCCACCGCCGCTTCGTTGGCGCTGTTGAGCACAGCCCCGGCCGTGCCGCCGCGGCGAATGGCCTCGAATCCCAGTTCCACCGCCCGGGCGAATCGCCCCTCGACGCGGCGGAAGGTGAGCGTGCCCACGGCCGCCAGGTCCAGCGGCGCCCCGCCGCGCGCCCGGCGGTGGGGATGGCACAGCGCATAAGCGATGGGCCCGGTCATGTCCGGCCGGCCCATCTGGGCGATCACCGACCCGTCGCAGTATTCCACTAATGAATGTACGATTGACTGCTCGTGCAAGACCACTGCAATCTCGTCGGCCGGCAGGTCGAAGAACCAGTGCGCCTCGACGATCTCCAGGGCCTTGTTGATCAGCGTGGCGGAGTCTACGGTAATCTTAGGCCCCATCTGCCAGGTGGGATGGTTCAGGGCCTCGGCGACGGTGGCCGATTCGGCCCTGTCCGCCGCCCAGTCCCGCAGCGCCCCGCCCGATGCGGTGATAATCACCCGCCGCACCTCGGAGCGTTTTCCGGCGGCCAGGCATTGAAAAATCGCCGAGTGCTCGCTGTCGACGGGAAGTACCGCCACGCCCGCCGCCCGGGCCGCGGGCATCACCACCGCACCGGCCATCACCAGCGTTTCCTTGTTGGCGATGGCCAGGTCGGCCCCGCATTCGATCCCCGCCAGCGTCGGCGCCAGACCGGCCGAGCCCACCAGCGCTGTCAGCAGAATGTCCGGGCGGCTGCGGCGGACCAACTCGGTCATCGCGTCGGGTCCGGTCAGCACTTCCACGCCGCTGCCAAGGCACGACCGCAGTTCGGAGTGATTCCTGCCGTCGGCGATGGCAACGACCTGCGGGCGGAATTTCCGGGCCTGCTCGGCCAGCAACTCCCAGTTCCCCCCAGCCGCCAGAGCGCAGACGCTCAGCCCAGGCGTGGAGTCAATGACTTCCAACGCCTGCCGCCCGATGCTGCCGGTGGAACCCAGGATGGCTACACGTTTGATTTTCATATCACGAGCTTCACATCTTACCGGCCGAAGTAGCCGGTAGCCAGTAGCCGGTAGCCAGTAAAGAGCATGACTTTGCCAGATTGTTTTTACAGGCTACTGACTACGGGCTACCGGCTACTACGTTATAATCCCTCCATGCCAACACACAAGTTCGAGAGCAAGACCCTGGTGTACAAGGGCCGCGTCGCGGCGGCGTACAAAGTCACCCTGCGGATGGACGACGGCAGCATCGTCGAGCGAGACTTCGTGCACTATGGCGGGGCCGCGGTCATCCTGCCCGTGCTCGACGACGGGTCGATCGCGATGATCCGCAACCAGCGTTTCGCCGTCGACGAGGACCTGCTCGAGTTGCCGGCCGGCATGCTCGACGAGGGGGAGAACCCCGACCTCTGCGCCGCCCGCGAACTGACGGAGGAAACCGGATACGTCGCGGGGCGCGTCGAGAAGCTCGGGCAGTTCTTCACCGGCCCGGGCACCACCGACGAGGTCATGCATGCGTACCTGGCGACGGGATTGACCGCCGGCCCGCAGAATCTCGAACAGTACGAGCGCATCACGGTTGAAGTGTATTCCGATGCCGCCGTGCGCCAGATGGTGCGCGACGGCACGCTGCATGACGGCAAGTCGATCGCCGCCCTGGCGCTATACTGGCTCAAACGGGAGCCGTGATGGGGTTGTCCAACCGTCCATATTGGCACGGCGGCGGTGGCGGCGGGGGCATGATGTCGCCGGCCTTTCCGCGTCCAACGCGAACGGTGCTCATCTTGCTGATCGCCAACGGGGCGATGTTCGTCCTGCAGGCCATTGGGTATCCGTACGTGCTGGACTGGCTGGACCTGTCGGCGCGGCACTGGTGGCAGATCTGGCGGTTCCTGTCGTTCCAGTTCCTGCACGAGAACCTGATGCACCTGGCGATGAACATGCTGGGGCTGTACTTCGTGGGGATGGTGCTCGAGAGTGCCTGGGGCTCGCGGCGATTCCTGGCGTTCTACCTGATCTGCGGCGTCGTGGGCGGACTGGTCCACGTGGTGGTCTCGTCGGCCCCGGTGGTTGGGGCCTCGGGCGGGGTTCTGGCCATCGTGGTGGCCTGCGCGCTTCTCTTTCCGCACTTGCGGTTGATATTCATCATTATTCCGCTGCCTATCCGCGTGGTGGCCGTTGTGCTGGTGGGGATGTCGGCATACCAGGTCTTGTCAGAGTTGGGCGGGCACGCGGCCGGCGACAGGGTCTCCGGCGGGGCGCATCTGGGCGGTGCGATAGCCGGGGCGATTTGGGTTTACGCTCTGCCGCGCCTGCAGGAGGCATGGCAGTCGCTGCGGCGGGGCGGGGGCAGGTCCTGGGAACGCAAGATGCAGAACCGCGCCGACGAGCGCCAGGAGATCGACCGCATCCTGGCCAAGGTGCACCAGCAGGGGCTCAACAGCCTCACCTCCGGCGAGAAGAAGACCCTCGCCCAGGCCTCCCAGCGCCAACGCGAGCAGGACAAGGACGTCTACAGGGCCTGAGACCGTGAAACAGCGGATGCCCATCGGTGTGCCTGAACCCCAACCTTTGGGATGTTGAACAATTTGTGTGCGCCTGGACGTCATTGGCGATTTACGAGTTCCCAAAGAGGACCCGTGCCAGTACATTATCTCAGGCAATGGGCGGGCTGATTGAACATGCTTCGCTTTGACGTATATCGCGATGGGCAACCGGCCAGTCAGATCGATCTGACGGGGGCCTATGTCTTTGGGCAGGACAACATCCCCGTCCGGGCCGATCTGGCCGCCAGCAACGGGCAGATCTCGTGCATGAAGCACGCCCCCGGCGCCTGCGGGCTGGCGCTGCTGTGGCACGCCGGGTCCTCAGGCATGTTCATGCTGCCCACCACGCGCCTGCCCGAGCGGGGCGAGCCGTACAATCTCAATGTCGAGATCGCCCGCGGGCAGATCATGCGACTGGCCCAGAAACGCGAGGACTGGGGCCTCTTCGACTACGTCGGCGCCGAGGCCCTCAACAAGGAGTTTGACGAGGTCCGCCGCAAGTTCGCCCAGTCGCTCAAGCCGGCCGACCCCGCCAAGGCCGCCGCCCTGGCCGATCTGGCGCTCGAACAGGCCGTCACCCTGGGCGAAAAGGCCGCGCTGTTTCACGCCGACATCTTCCTGACGCGCCGCCGCTCGCCGGCGGCCGCCAAGGCCACCTTCGGCTGCGAGGTCGACTTGGCCCAGACCGGCGACAACTACCGCAACCGCGTGCGCGAGATGTTCGACTTCGTCAGCATCCCGCTGCCCTGGAAGCAGATCGAGCCCAAGGAGCGGCAGTACGATTACACCGCCGCCGACAATTGGATCAAGTGGGGCGTGCAGCACAAGAAGCCCATTCACTCCGGTCCGCTGCTGAGCTTCGATCCGGCGACGGTGCCGGAGTGGCTGTACATCTGGGAGAACGACTTCGACTCGCTGCGCGAGCTGGTGTTCGAGCACGCCAGCCGCATCGTGCAGCGCTACAGCAAGCAGGTGCAGGTGTGGAACGTCGTCTCGGGCATCCACGCCCACAACGCCTTCAACCTGAACTTCGAGCAGCTCATGGAGCTGACGCGGATGACGTGCCTGCTGGTCAAGAAGATGGCGCCGCGCAGCCAGGTGATGATCGAACTGGTGCTGCCCTGGGGCGAGTATTACGCCCGCAACCAGCGCACCATCCCGCCGATGCTCTACGCCGACATGGCCGTCCAGAGCGGCGTCAAGTTCGACTCCTTCGGCCTGCAGATGTTCATGGGCCTGGCGCTGGACGGCTACTGCGTGCGAGACTTCCTGCAGATCAGCGCTCTGCTCGATGAGTTCATCAGCCTGAGCAAGCCCGTGCACGTGACGGCTTGCGGCGTGCCCTCGGACATTACCGCCGACCCCGCCGACGCGTGGGAGGGCAAGGAGTCGATCGTGCGGGCGGGCCAGTGGCATGCCCCGTGGTCGCAGCGCCTCCAGGCCGAGTGGCTGCAGGCGTTCTACCGCGTGAGCCTCTCCAAGCCCTTCGTCGAGAGCCTCTGCTGGCGCGACCTCTCCGACACCACCCCGCACTACATCCCCCACGGCGGGCTCTGCCGCGACCCGGCCGAACCCAAGCTCGCCTGCCGCGAATTGCGCAACTTCCGCAACAACTTCCTGGCCGGTCAGCGCGGTCCGGCCCCGGCCGCCCCGGCGCCAACCGATGAACACCCATGACCACCGCCGGCGATTCGATCTGCTCTGGACGGCCCGAGAAACGTCCACAATCCTGATCCTGTGCGTGCTGGCGGCCGCGGCGTTGACCGTGTCTGCCGCCTTGAGCCAGTTCCAGTGGATCCAATCGCTGCCGGCGCCGGATGAACAAGCCCAGTCCCGCATCCGCGAGAAGATCGACCCCAATACCGCCAGCGCCGCGTCGCTGCGCCGCCTGCACGGGATCGGCCCGGCGTACGCCCAGGCGATCGTCGACTACCGCTGTGGTGGCAAGACGTTCCGCACCCGCGCGGACCTGGAACAAGTCCGCGGCCTGGGCCCAACCCGCGTCGCGCAGATCGCCGAGGAACTGATCTTCCCCGCCGCGACTACGCAACAGGCGACCAGCGGAAGGCGGGAACGCTGACACACCGCTTAGCGGCGGGGCTTGCCCCGCGCGTCGCCGCGGCAGGAACCGTGTCGAGCAAGCTCGACCGCTAACGGCGCGCCCGGCGCCTATAATCCTTCAAAGGAATTCCACATGAAGATACAGATCGTCTTCTACAGCATGTACGGGCACATTTACAAAATGGCCGAAGCCGTGGCCGCCGGAGCGCGCGAGATCGACGGCGCGGAGGTCTCTTTATTTCAGGTGCCCGAGCTGGTGCCCGAGGAGGCGCTGGTCAAGAGCGGCGCCAAGAAGGCGCGAGATGCCTTTGCACACATTCCCATCGCCGAGGTCGACCGCCTTCCCGAGGCCGACGCGCTGATCTTCGGCACACCCACGCGCTTTGGCAACATGTGCGCCCAGATGCGGAACTTTCTCGACCGCACCACGCGGCTGTGGCTGGCCGGGTCGCTGGTGGGCAAGGTCGCCAGCGTTTTCGCCTCCACGGCCACGCAGCACGGCGGGCAGGAGACGACCATCACGAGCTTCCACAGCACGCTGCTGCACCTGGGCATGATCATCGTCGGCGTGCCGTATTCCGAGACGCACCTGCTGAACATGAAAGAAATCACCGGCGGCACGCCCTACGGCGCCACGACGCTGGCCGACGTCGACGGGTCGCGCCAACCCAGCGAGAATGAACTGACCATCGCGAGGTTCCAGGGCCGCCACGTAGCGCAGATCACGGCGAAGCTGGCGGCAAAATAAAGGCCCAGGGGCTCTACGGCTTCTTGGTCTCGCCCTGGAGCAGTTCTTTGTCGAAGGGCATCTGGCCGATGCGGCCCTGCCCGCGCCGGATCTCGAAACCATTGGGGCTGAACAACACGCACGTGGGCAGTTGGGTGATCTGGTATTTGGCGGCCACGGGCGAACTGGCGAGATTCTTGACCGGCACGTAGAGGCGGATGACGTTGGCCTGGTCGATGTTATCCTTATTCTTCATCAGCGTGTTGCTGACCATCCAGGAGTCATCTACGCCGCGCGGCCGCGCGGCGAAGAATGCCAGTACCCTGCGATTCTGGGTTCGGGCCTGCTCGAAGAGGGCTTGGGGGTCGTCGTGTACGGCCCAGTTGCCCGGCGGCATGGGCTCGTAGAATCGCTGGATGAGGAAGATCGACAGCGCGATGATCGCTGCGGCCAGCCCGAAGATCCACTTGCCGCGTGGGGACGCCCCGGCGGGTCTTGTTTTCTCGGTCATGAGTAAGCCTTTGGCTGCAGGAGGTATCGGCACGCCGGGCCGCCGTTGTCCATCCGACGGCAGGATATGTCCGACGGCCCTGAGCGATTATAATGCCTGTCGCATGAATTTGCCGCGCCAATTGAAGCGAGCGATCATCAACGCCGACGACTTCGGTTTTTCGCCGGGGATTTCGGCGGGCATCCTCCGCGCGCACAGCGAGGGCGTGGTCACCAGCACGACGATAACGGCCAACATGCCCGCCGCGGGCGAGGCGGTGGGCCTGCTGGCCCTGGCGCCGCGCCTGGGCGTGGGCGTGCATCTCAACGCCTGCCAGGGCCCGCCGCTGAGCGAGCCCGCCCGGCAGCGCCTGGCCAACGGCGACGGGCAGATGGCCTTGTCGGCGGCCGCCTTGCTGCGGCGGCTGATGCTCGATCCGTCGCTGGCGGACGCGGTTGCGGCGGAGTTCGAGGCGCAGATCCGCTGGACGCTCGACCGCGGCGTCACGCCGACGCACCTGGACAGTCACCGACACATCCACGCCCTGCCGGCGGTCTTTGCGCGTGTGGCCGACCTCGCGCGGCGGTATAATGTGCGGTTTATTCGCGCCGTCGACGAGCGGGTGGCGGGGGGGTGGTCCTCGTGGCCGGCGGCGCCGCTCAAGCAACGGCTGACCAGTTGGATGCTTCGCCGCTGGCAGCGCCGCGCTTGGCGCGGGCATGAAGACCTCCGCGCCACCACGGGATTGCTGGGCGTCGCCCATACCGGCGTCATCAGCGCCGACTGGTTGGTGCGGGCGGCGGCCGAGGCGCGCGAGGGCACGATCGAGCTCATGGTGCATCCCGGGCTCATCGACCCCGCGGCTGCGGGCCTGACCCGCCTTCGCGCCAGCCGCGAGGCGGAACTGGCCGCCCTGTGCGATCCGCGCGTGCGGGAAGCGTTCGACAAAAATCAGGTGGAATTGACGCATTATGGATGTTTACAGCCAAGATAGCGTGCCGCTAACCGCCCTCGCCGCGGATGCGGTTGGCGACTCTCCCCGCCCGGCGTACAGCGTCGTCGTGCCGTTTTACAACGAGGCCGACATCGCCGACAAGCTCGTCAACCGCATCTCGCGCGTGATGCGCCACCTTAAGGCAACCTACGAGATTATCCTCGTCAACGACGGCAGCCGCGACGGTACCGGCGCGGCGCTGCAAAGCCTGGCGCTGGCGGATGAGCACATCACGGCCGTCGAGCTGCGCCGCAATTTCGGCCAGGCCACCGCCCTTCAGGCGGGGTTCGATCACGCTCGCGGCGAGGTGATCATCGCCATGGACGGCGACCTGCAGCACGACCCGTACGAGATTCCGCTGTTCATCCGAAAGATCAACGAGGGCTACGACATCGCCAGCGGCTGGCGCGTCCGCCGCGGCGACAACCTGGTGATGCGCCGCATTCCCTCTCGCGCGGCCAACTGGCTGCTGGCGAAGGTCTCGGGCGTCTCGCTGCACGACTTCGGCACGACGTTCAAGGCGTACCGCCGCGAGGTGCTCCAGGACGTGCGCCTCTACGGCGACATGCACCGCTTCGTCCCGGCGATCTGTGCCCGCCTGGGCGCCAAGATCGTCGAGGTCCCCATCAAGAACGTCCGCCGCAAGAGCGGCAAGAGCAACTACGGCATCGGGCGCACCTTCCGCGTCGCGATGGATATCATCACCGTGCGGTTCATCACGACGTACCTCACGCGCCCGCTGCACTTTTTCGGCAAGTGGGGCCTGACGCTGGGCACCTTGGGCGGCCTGACGCTGCTGGCGGGCTTCGTCGCCAAGATCGTCATCGGCTGGCAGACGTTCCACCTCTTTGCCCAGCACGGGCCGCTGATGGCATTTGGATTCATGCTGCTGGCGATGGGGATGATGATGCTGGCGGTAGGCGTGATCGGCGAGCTGCTGATGCGAATCTATTTCGAGGCCACCGGCGCCAACACCTACGCCGTGCGGCGGATCGTCCGCCGCGGCCCGCAATCGCCGGCCGGACAAGCCTGATTGGGAATTGTGTCGCGGACATCTTGTCCGCGGCACGCTGAAAGTGCCATGAACGAAAACGTGTTGAAACAATTGCTTCAGGCCGTTCAATCCGGCCAGACCGGCATCGAGGCGGCCATCGAGGCGCTGCGCCACCTGCCCTTCGAGGCCGGCGCCGAGCACACCATCGACCACCACCGCGCGATTCGCTGCGGATTTCCCGAGGTGATCTTCTGCCCGGGCAAAACCCTCGAACACGTGCGGGCGATTTTTGCCAAGCTTGCGGCCATGGGCACCAACGTGCTGGCCACGCGCGCCACGCCGGAACAATTCGCGGCCGTGGCGGCGGAGCATCCCGCGGCCGAGTTCCACCAGGCAGCGCGGGCTATCACGCTGCGGCAGGAGGCAGTGCCCGCCGCGGCTGGGCGCGTGGCGGTCGTGTCGGCGGGCACGGGCGATATCCCTGTAGCCGAAGAGGCGCGCGTGACGGCCGAGATCATGAACCAGTCCGTCAGCAGACACTACGACGTGGGCGTGGCGGGACTGCATCGCCTGCTGGCGCATCGGCGGAGCCTCGCCGAAGCCGACGCGATCGTCGTGGTGGCTGGGATGGAAGGGGCGCTGCCCAGCGTGGTGGGGGGGCTGGTGTCGGCGCCGGTGATCGGCGTACCGACCTCGATCGGCTACGGCGCTAGCTTTGGTGGGCTGACGGCGCTGCTGAGCATGCTGACGAGCTGCGCCTCGGGCGTCAGCACGGTGAATATCGACAACGGATTCGGCGGCGGGTACATTGCCGCCACCATCGCCCGCAATGTGGCTGCGGCGCGGGGGCACAATCATGAGCGAAATCGAGCGGATCAATGACGTCCCGATGATTCCGGCGCGACGACCCGACGGGCACAAAGGCACCTTCGGGCACGTGCTGGTTATCGGCGGCAGCCAGGGCATGATCGGGGCGGTGGCCATGGCGACGCGGGCGGCCCTGCGCGGCGGGGCGGGCCTGGTGACTTTCGCGGCCCCGCGCACCATCCAGCAGACAGTTGCCTCGCTGGTCCCCTGCGCTACCTCCGTGCCGCTGAGCTGCGATGAGAGCGGGCAGATTCAGGCCTGCGCCGTGCGAGAGGTTCTTGACGCCGCCGCTTCGTGCGACGTGCTGGCCGTGGGGCCCGGCATGGGCCAGGGGCTCCACCAGCAGAACCTCGTGCGGGCGATCCTCGATCAGTCCAAGCCGGTCGTGCTCGACGCCGACGGACTGAACAACCTGGACAAGATCGACGACTGGGCGGCCGCGCGCCGCTGCCCGATCGTCCTGACGCCGCACCCCGGCGAGTTCGCCCGCCTGACCGACAAGAGCATCGCCAAGGTGCAGGCCGACCGCATGGCCAGCGCCGTCGACGCCGCCCGCTACTGGACGGACGTTCGCGACCTCAAGGCCCCGCCGCTGGCGGTGGTGCTCAAGGGCGCCGGCACGGTCGTCACCGACGGGCGGCGCGTGTACATTAATCCCAGCGGCAACCCCGGCATGGCCACCGGCGGCACGGGCGACGTGCTGACCGGGCTGATCGCCGCCCTGATCGGGCAGGGCGTGCCGCTCTTCGACGCCGCATGCCTGGGCGCCAATGTGCACGGCGTGGCCGGCGACCTCGCGGCCAACCAGCTCGGACAGGTCTCGCTGATTGCCAGCGACCTGCTGGACTACCTGCCCAATGCGTTGAAACAGGTATCGTAAGAATGGGACTGGCCCGCTGTCTGGGACGGTGCCCTTTCTGCAATTGCCGCGCCAGCGCGTACAGATTCGGAATGATGGAATGACTTGCCAGGTGGCATCTTCAAAACCTGCCGCCCCTTCGGGGCTGGAGTCTCATGAGACTCTCCACCGGGGGCTCACGCCCCCGGCTAAATTCTGGCGTCCCTTCGGGACGCAGTCGCGATCCAGGAGCCTGCGCTGCGTTCATCTGGCGGTTTGCGCGACTGTTCTCGTTAGCCTCGGCGCCGCTGTTGTGTTCGTTCCAGGCTGCCGCCGCAGCGCCGCCATGCCCGAGGCGCCGCATCCGCGCATTGTTTCGATCGCCCCGGCCGTAACGTCCCTGCTGTTCCAGATGGGGCTGGGCGACCATGTCGTGGGCGTCTCAAGCTACTGCCGCCTGCCCGCTGGGCAGACCCGTCCCGTCGTGGGCGACGCGCTCAACATTCGGGCCCAGCCGATACTCCAGACCGAACCCGACATCGTCATCGCCCAGTTGGAGCTCAAACATTTCGAGCCGATCAAGCAGATCCGGCCCGATCTGCGAATCGAACGATTCACCATCGAGCGGCTCGACGACATCCCCGCCGCGATGGAACGCCTGGGCGTCTTGACCGGCAAACTGGCAGTCGGCAAGAAGGCCGCCGCTGACTTTCGCGGCAAGCTGGCCGACGTGACGCGCCAGACCGCGAGTCTGCCAAAGCCCACCGTGCTCTTCGCCCTGGGCTTTGAGGACCTCTCCAGCGCGGGGCGCGGCACGTTTATCGACGACATGGTCACTGCCGCCGGCGGCACGAATATCCTGCACGACAGCCACGTCGGGTGGGTGCAGCCGACGTCCAAGACGGTCATTGACGCTCGGCCGGAGATTGTCTTCTGCCAGTGCATGCCCGGCCGCGCGCACGACGCGCGGCGATACTGGAGCAACCTGGGTCGCGGGCAGGGCTGGCCGCGGCGGATCGAAGTTGTCGAAGACGCCGACTGGTCCATGCCAGCCGGTCACTTGGCCGCGTACACTGCGCGCCTGGCGAAGGTCCTTCACGGCGAGGCGCTGTGGGCGACCACAGCCCCGGCTGATAAATCCTGGCTGGACGTCATGGATCGCGTGATTCTGTACCGCATCCTGGCCGCGGCGGCGGTGGGCATGGCCCTGGCCACCGGCGGTCTGGCGCTGCAGGGCCTGATGCGAAACCCGCTGGCCGAGCCTTACCTGCTGGGCATTTCCAGCGGCGCCGGCGTGGGCGTGCTGCTGGGCGGGTCGCTGGCGGTGGCCACCGTGCTGCCGAGTTGGCTGACGACGCCGGCCCTGGCGATGGCCGCGGCGCTGGCGACAGCGGCGATCGTGTACGGCATCGCCCAGCGTCGCGGGCGGCTGGACCCGTACGTGCTGCTGCTGTCGGGCGTGATCGTCAACGTGTTCAACGGGGCGCTCATCCTGGTGATCCTGCAGTTCGTCAAGCAGGAGGAGATGATCGCCTTCATCGGCTGGGGCATGGGCAAGATTCCCGAGTACCTCTGGTTCCGTCCGTGGCTGCTGGCGGTGTGCTGGGCGATGGTCCTGGGCGGCTGGGCCTGCCTCATGCTGCGCAGCTCCGCCCTCAACGCCCTGGGCCTGGGCGACGAGGTCGCCGCATCCAGCGGCGTCAACGTGCACCGCCTGCGGATCGAGATCTTCACCATCGTCGCGCTGATGACAGCCGCCGCCGTCGCGCTGGCCGGACCGATCGGGTTCGTCGGCCTCATCGTCCCGCACCTGTGCCGCATGGTGCTCGGGCCCGACCACCGCCGGCTGATGATCGTCTCGGCCGTGGCCGGGGCGCTGTTTCTCATCGGCGCCGACACGCTGTGCCGCTGGGCCGACGAAGTGTCGCGCCACGGCGAACTGCCCGTGGGCGTGGTGACGGCGATGGCGGGCGGGCCGTTCTTCATCTTCCTGCTGCGACGCCGCGGGCGACGAGGCGAGCTATGAGCAACCAATCGCACGTGCTCAAAGCGGCCGACCTGAACTTCCGCTATCGCCCGGACCAGCCGCCGGTGCTGCACGATGTCAGCATCAACGCCGCCGCCGGGCGGCTGCTGGCGCTGCTGGGGCCCAATGGCTCGGGCAAGACCACGCTGCTGCGGTGCCTGCTGGGATGGCTGCGGCCGCAGGGCGGGTCCATCCGCCTGGACGGCAAGGAACTATCGAAATATTCGCGCAAGGCCCTGGCCCGCGTGATGGCATACGTGCCGCAGTTCCCCACCTCGGCGTTTGCCTTCACCGTCAGTGAACTGGTGCTGATGGGGCGTTTCGCGCACGTGGGCGTGCTGGGCCTGGCCGGCAAGCAGGACCGCAACGTCGCGCGGGCGGCGATGGAGATGACCGACACGCTGGACTTCGCCGACCGCACACTGAGCGAACTTTCCGGCGGCGAGGCGCAGCGCGTCATGATCGCCCGAGCGCTGGCCCAGCAGCCGCAGGTGCTGCTGCTCGACGAGCCCACCAGCAACCTCGATATCAAGCACCAGCTCAAAATCCACCAGATGATGCAGCGACTAGCGCATGACTGGGAGATGGCCGTCGTCTGCGTCAGCCACGACGTGAATCTTGCCGCCCAGTTCGCCGACGAACTGGTCCTGATGCGGGGCGGCCATGTAGTCGCCGACGGCCCGGCCAGGGACGTCATGCGCAGCGACGTGCTGGCCCAGACCTACGGCGTCACCATCCGCCTCATCGATGTACCCGGCCGCGCCGTGCCGATTGTGACGGCGGAGTAATTGCCATGGCGCCCACCCCGCGCGGAAAAGTTCTGGCCGTTCTGGGCACCGGGTCCGATGTCGGCAAGAGCATCGTGGTGACGGCGCTGTGCCGGATCTTCCGCGACATGGGCCTGCGCGTGTCGCCTTTCAAGGCGCAGAACATGTCCAACAATTCCTACGTTACTCTCGACGGCGGCGAGATGGGCCGCGCGCAGGTCGTGCAGGCCCAGGCCGCCGGGCTCGAACCCACTGTCGACATGAATCCGGTGCTGCTCAAGCCCTCCGCCGATATCCACGCCCAGGTCATTGTGCATGGCAAGGCCGTCGGCGTCAGCAGCGCGGCCGACTACTTTGCCGACACTGACGCTCTCTTTGCCGCCGCCCGCTCGAGCCTCGACCGCCTGCGCGACCAGTACGACCTGGTGGTGATGGAAGGCGCAGGCTCGTGCGCCGAGGTGAATCTTCGTCCGCGCGATTTCGTGAACTTCCGCATGGCCGCTGCCGCCGACGCGCCGGTGCTACTGGTGGCCGACATCGACCGCGGTGGCGTCTTCGCCCAGATCGTCGGAACGCTGGACGTGATTCCCCCGCATGACCGTGCAGCCGTGGCGGGCGTGGTGATCAACCGCTTCCGCGGCGACGCGCGGCTGTTCGACGACGGCATGGCGTGGCTCGCCGCTCGCACGGGCGTGCCCATGCTGGGCCTGGTGCCGTTTTTCTACCACGTGCAGATCGACTCCGAGGACGGCATGCCGCTGGACACCGTTATCGACCCGCCGGCCGGGCCTGTCAGCGGGCGCATCAATATCGCCGTGATCCGCCTGCCGCACATCTCGAACTTCACCGACTTTGGTCCGCTGCAGCGCGAGGGCGTGGTGAACCTGCATTACCTCGCCCGGCCGCGCCGGCTTGTCGGGTACGACCTGGTGATCCTGCCCGGGGCCAAGAACGTGCGCAGCGACCTCGATTGGATGCGCCAAGTCGGGTGGGACGCGGCGTTGAAAAGCTATTTGCAGTCCGGCGGGCGGCTCGGCGGCGTGTGCGGCGGCTACCAGATGCTCGGCGCGAGCATCGACGATCCCCGCGGCGTGGAAGGCCCGCCCGGACAGACCGCCGGCCTGGGGGTGCTGGACCTGCAGACGACGCTGGCCGCCGACAAGACGCTTACGCGCACCGCGGGCATATGGCGGAGCCTCGGGCAGCGCGTGGATGGGTACGAAATCCACATGGGCGTCACGCAGCAGCCAGCCGCGATGGAAGGGGCCCTGGAGATCGCCACCCGCAACGGCAAGGCCTCGCCCGGCCTCGACGGCTGCATCAGCGCCGACGGAAAGGTCTGGGGCACGTACCTGCACGGGCTGTTCGACGTGGTGGAGTTCCGGCGTGCATTTCTGAGGGAACTGTGCCCGCATCTGGCCGACCAGTTCGATGACGAGTCATCGCAGTCGATCGCGGCATTTCGCGACAAGCAATACGATCTGCTGGCCGAGCATTTCCGAAAGCACCTGGACATGAAACGACTGTCGGAGATCGTGGGGCTTTGACAACGCGCCGTCGGGAGTGTCTAATCGCGGGCTTGAAAGCCATCGTTGTATGACAGACCAGAGCGCCAAACCCTCCCTTGCCGCGTTGCCTCTGCGGGGACGCGACCTCACCATCGGCAGCATCCCGAGGCACCTGATCATGTTCTCGCTGCCGATGCTGGCCGGAAACGCCCTGCAGATGGGCCACAGCCTCATCAACGCCTTCTGGGTGGGGCAGTACCTGGGCGAGAACGCGATGGCGGCCATCGCCCTGAGCATGCCGGTGGTGTTCGTGCTGATCGCGGCCGGGGCGGGGCTGACGCTGGCATCGAGCATCTTGATCTCGCAGCATTTCGGCGCCAAAGACAGCGAGGCCATCCGCCGCGTTGTGAACAGCTCGACCATTCTCGTCGCGGCGTGCAGCCTGGTGCTGGTGGCCGTGGGGGAGCTCCTCACGCCGGCGATCCTGCGGGCGATGGGCGCCAAGGGCGAGGTTCTGCCCCTGGCCGAGGGCTACATGCGTATCTTCCTGTTGTCCCTGCCGACAGGCTACGGCCTGTTCCTGACGCGCAGCATGCTCCAGGGGACCGGCGACTCCAGGACGCCGCTGTACTACCAGGCCGTGGCCGTGGGGATCAACGCCGTATTGGACCCGGTACTCATGCTGGGCTGGATGAAGGTTCCGGCACTGGGGCTCAACGGAACGGCGTGGGCGACGCTGATTGCCCAGGGCGTGGCGCTGGGGGCGCTGGTGGTGGTGCTGCGGCGTCAGAAGAACCTGGTGGCCCCGACGCTGAATTGGAGGGCTTTCGACGGCCGCACCGCCTGGATCACGACGCGCATCGGGATTCCCTCGGCGCTGCAGCAATCGCTGGTGTCGGTGAGCATGGTGTTCGTGGTAGGCATCGTCAACAGCTTCGGTGACAGCGCGACGGCGGCCTTCGGCATTGCCATGCGTATCGACATGCTGGCGTTCATGCCGGCCTTGGCGTTGAGCATGGCGGTCTCGATGCTGGCCGGGCAGAACATCGGGGCCGGCAAGCACCACCGCATTCGCCAGATCGTGCTGTGGGGCTGCGTGCTCACCGGGGGCTTCACGCTGGCGGCATCGGCGCTGGCGGTGGGCGTTCCGACGCTGCTGATGCGAATCTTCATCAACGACGAGAACGTGATTCGCCTGGGCAGCGACTACCTGCGCATTGTCGGCTCGTGCTACGTGTTCTTCGCCTTCATGTTCGTCACCAACGGCGTCATCAACGGCGCGGGTCACACGATGATGACCACGATCTTCTCGCTGGTGAGCCTGTGGGCGGTTCGCGTGCCGCTGGCGGTGTGGTTGTCGCATCGCATGGGTCTCAACGGCGTCTGGTACGCGATGGCAGCCAGCTTTGCCGTCTCGATGCTGGCCAGCCTGGCGTACTACCTCAGCGGTCATTGGCGCAGGCCGGTCGCGCGACGCCCCGTGCCCGACCTTCCTGCGGCCGCCTTCGGCGAAGAATCCGGCGAAGCGTAAGACGAACACGGATTGGGGACTGCATTTTCTCAGTGCGACGTTCTGCTGTTTATTCGCAGTCCGCAATCAGAGTCATTTCCCGCAGTGGCGCGCTGGACACTGAATAGAATCCCATAGGCACACCACGGGAGGGAGACCCATGCCAACCACGCCAAAAGTCTCCGTTATGCTTGCGGTCTTTTCAGTTCTTTTAGGGGCAAACACTCAAGCGACGACCGAAGCGGATGCGCAGATCGGTTCGCCGTCGGAGCCGGCGCGGCTGCCGGGGGCGGGGTCGCTGTACATCGACCACGACGGCGACGGCTACGGTCCGGCCAGTCCGCTCGGGGCCGACGCCGACGACTCGGACGCCCTGGTCAACACGCCCGACACGGTCAAGGCCAAGTACGGCGACAACATCGGCGCCCTGCTGGCCAAGCGCGGCTATCGGCCGGGGCGAATCTTCTATATCGCCGTCAACGGCAACAACGCCTCTGCCCAGGCCGACGCGCTGACGAAGCCTTTCGCCACCTTCGATGCGGTGGTGGGGCGGCTGCGAGCCGGCGACGCGGTCTTGTTTCTGGCGGGAACGTACAAGGGCAAATATCCTGTCGTCTGCCAGAAAGTCGCCGGCAGCGACGATCAGCCGATCCTGGTGGCCGCATATCCCGGTCATCGCGTCGTGATCGACGGCGCATCGTGCTGCGTGGGCCTGGAAGAGTGCCGCAACCTGACCTTCGACTCCCTGACGCTCATCAGTAGCTCCGGCGCCAGCGCCGCGGGCGTCTCGATGCATTACTCCAGCCGCATCGTGCTGCGCAACATCGAATCGCGCGGGCACAAGTGGGGCGTACACGGCATGCAGGACCTTCACGACATTCTCATGGAAAGCTGCGTGCTGCACGACAACCCCGGCGAACACGGCGTGTACCTGGGCTGCCGCGATCTGGCCAACACGCGCGTGACCCTGCGCAACAGCCTGTCCTACCGCAACGGGCGCAACGGCTTCCAGCACAACGGCCGCGTGACGGAACTGCTGCTGGAGAACAACTCCTTCCACACCAACACGCTGGCGGGCATCTCGTTCATCAACGGCGTCTCGGGCGCGGTGGTGCGCGACAACCTGATCTACAACAACAACAAGCAAGGCATCGTGATGTACACGTACAACGACGCCAACCCGGGGATCATTCCCTATAGCCAGAACGGCAACCTCTTCGAACGCAACACCGTCTGGGTGGGCCAGCGAGGCTGGAACGGCCAGTACGAGCCGCTCAATTTCCCGGCCGTGCAGTTTACCGACTCGACGACTGCCCAGACGGTGCTGATGAGCGACAACATCTTTCGCGATAACGTGCTGGTGACGCAGCGCGGGCCGGCGCTGAGCTTCAAGCAGAGGCGCTTCCTGGCGGTGACGGGCGTGGAGAACAACATCATCTATCGCATGGCGGGCCCGGGCGCATGCCTGGAGTCCGTGCCGCAAACCGTCACATTCGCCGCGATGGCGGCCCTGAGCAACCGCATCCAGGGCAACAAGTTTGAAGACCCCAAGTTCCGGGACGTCTCGGTAAACTATTTTGCCGCGCCGGAAAAGTTCGACTTCTCGCGCAGCGGCGCCGGCGGCGCCGCGGTCTCGCAGGACGCGGTCGTTCAGCCGCTGGCGGCAGCGGTGCCTTTTGAGGTCGTGGCGGTTCCGCCCGCGGCAGCGCCGGGGACGGCCGTCGGGACCCCAGCCGCCGCTATTGCCCGGGCTCGCCCCGCGGCGGTCTTGCGGGACTGGACCGGCGGCGGATCGCGCACCGGGGTGGGCGTGTTCTATTGGGACGACGATGGTGACGGATACGGAACCGCCGGTCCGCTCGGCCCCGACGCCAGCGATTCCGACGCCGCCCTGAGCACCCCCGACACCATCGAGAGCAGGTACCGCGGCAACCTCCAGTCGCTGCTGGCCAAACTGGGCTATCATCCCCAGCGCATCTTCTACGTGGCCGCCAACGGCAGCGACACCACCGGCCGCGCCGACGACGCCGCCCAACCGTACGCGACCTTCGCATCCGTTCGGCGCGAACTCAAAGCCGGCGACGCCGTGCTGTTTCGCGAAGGGACCTATTCCGGCAAGTACCCGCTCATTTTGCGAGGGATAAGCGGAACCGGCGAAGAACCGATTCTCATCGCAGCGTATCCCGGTCATCGGGTGGTCATCGAGGGACAACTGGCCTGCGCGGTCGTGGATCACTGCCGCTACGTGACGTTGGAGGGGCTGACGCTCGTGAGCAGCGGCGCCGCCGGCGCCAGCGCCGCGGCCGGGCTGGATATGCAGAACTCCAGCCAGATCGTGCTGCGCAACATCGAAAGCCGCGGCCACAAGTGGGGCCTGCGCGGCTCCGAGGACCTGCACGACATCCTCATCGAGCGCTGCGTGTTTCACGACAACACCGCGCAGGGCCTGTACCTTGCCAGCCGCATGCTGCCCAACTCGCGCGTGACGATCCGCAAGTGCCTGTCGTATCGCAACGGCGCCGCCGGGTTCCAGAACGATGGGCGCATCACGGAACTGGTGATGAGCGGCGACGTGGTCCACACCAACGCGGGCGAGGGCATCCTGCTCAGCAACGGCGTGTCCCGGTCTTACCTGCGCGACAACCTCATCTTCAACAACGCGCGGCAGGGGATCGCCCTGTACGCCTATGACGACCGCGAGCACAAGATCGTCGCGTACGATCAGAACGCCAACCTCGTCGAGGGCAACACCGTCTGGGTCGGACGGCGGACCTGGCAGGACAGCCGCGACCCCGCTGCCGCGGCGGCCGTGCAGTTCAACGACGTCACCGTCGCCCAGAAAGTCCAGATGAGCGACAACGTCTTGCGCAGCAACGTGCTGGTGACTCAGGATGGCCCGGCGCTGTCGTTCAAGCAGAAGCGATTCACCGCCGGGACCGTGGTCGAGAATAACACGCTGTTTCGCTCGGCCGGAGAGGACTTCGCGATGGAATACGGCCCCCAGGCCGTCAGCTTCAAGCTGATGGAAGGGCTGGGCTCCCGCATCCGCGCCAACCGTTTTGAAGACCCGCGATTCACCGACGTTTCGGCGGACTATTTCGCCAGACCGGAGAAGTTTGACTTCTCCAAGGCGCCCGCCGCGGCCGCGGCACCGCAGCCATAGCGGTGCTCGCCCAGGTCCGACGCGCGCAGCGCATCGGTGCACGCGCTGACCGGGGCGAAGCGGAAGCCTTCCAACAGCGCCGCCAGGCGCCGGGAAGTGCGCCGCAGGCCCACGCGGTGTCGCCAGCGGCCCAGTGGCGGCATCGCCAGCACGGGCTGGGCTGCATCGAACTCCCACGGGTGCAGATAGAGCATGGTGCAGCGCCGGCGGCGCTGGGCGCCGGTCAGCGCCGCCCGCGTGGCTGCCAGAGGCAGCAGGCGGAAATACCCGCCCCCGCCGACGGGAAAGTTCGTCCCCAGCACGCGAGTCGTTAGCGGAGGAATCTCCAGCATCCGCCCGCCGCCGGGACCGATGGCCATGTGGGGCTGCGGCGGCGCCTCGGGAACGCCGTAGCGGTCGTGGCGGATGGGGAAGACCGAGCAGTCGTACTCGATGCCCTCATCGAGCAGCACGTCGATGGCCCAGCCCGTCCGGTGCGTCAGCGAGAACGTCGGCGCGCGGAAACCCAGGCACGCGCGGCCGCTGAGATCCTCCAGCACCTTGCGGCTGTCGCGAATTTCGCGGGCAAACTCGCCGGGGCTGAGGTGCTGGATCATCGTGTGCGTCATCCCGTGGGAGGCGACCTCGTGCCCGGCCGTGGCGATGCGCCGCACGATGGACCCCTGGCGGCGGGCAACCCATCCCAGCACGAAGAATGTGGCCAGCGTGTCGTGCCGCGCCAACAGGTCCAGCAGCGCATCGACGGCGGCCTCCAGACGCCAGGGCATCGAGTCCCATTGCGCAGGGCTGACGCATGAGGCGGCGGCCTGCACCTGGAAATACTCCTCGACGTCGAAGGACAGCATGTTGGCTGGCAGCTCGTGGCGCACGCGTGGCGGCGCGGGTGTCTTAGAGGCGGCGCGTCTGCCCGGGCGCCAAGGAGGGCGTCTCTCACCCGCCATGTTCCTGGGTGTCGACTCACGGCATGGCGGCTGGACAACGGCCGCCATGGCGGCCGGGGTGAGCGTAGGGGTCATCGGGTTTCTCCTTCGCCAAGGGCGGCCGCGGCGCTGAGGCTGCCGGCCAGACCGCCGCCTTCGCCGGCGCCGAAGGCGCGGGCGGCCTCGGCGTGCCAGCGAGAGAGTTCTTCGTTGCCGGCGACCTTTTCGACCGCCGCCAGGTGGGCGTGGATCTCGCCGGAGTGGTTCATGTCGCGCAGCGCCAGGCGCAACTGCAGGCGGGCCTCATCGTGGCGCCCCAGCAGATGCGAGAGCCATCCCAGCGTGTCGTGATATAGCCATGAGTTGGGCTGGGTCTGCACAGCCGTGACGGCCCAACCGTACGCCTCGCCGAGCTTTGCCTGGTCGTTGGGGTATAACCGTGCCACCAGGCAGGCGGCGTTGTTGGCGGCGGCGGCGGCGACCTTGCCGGTGGCGGCTGAGCGCACCTGCTGGTAGACCTCCAGCGCCTGCTGGGCCTGGCCGCACTGATAGAGGGCCTTGGCATGTTCCAGCCGCAAGTCGACGATTCCCCCGGCGACGGCGGCGCCGCGGGCGTAGGCCTGGGCCGCCTCGCGATATTTCTTCTCACGCACGAATTGGGCGGCCTGGATGATTTCCGTCGCCAGCCCGCCCGGCGGTTGGACCTGCGTCAGCACGGAGGAGATGGCTGGCGGGGTGGAGTCGGCCCGGACGGCCAGCACCGCCGCCCACTGGCAGGCGGGGCGGGCGGCCAAGGCCGCACGGGCGATCTGGGAGGCCAGCGTGTTCTGATTCATGTCCAGGGCGACGTAGGTTCGCGCCAGGCTGGCCGCGACGATGCGGCAGTGCGGCCAGGGCGTGGTGTCCTGGAGCGACCGGGCCAGCACGCGCGTCAGGGCGTCGTCGTCATCTTCGCTGCGCACCATCGCAAGGGTCTGCTGGGCGCCGACCTTGTCCAGCGCCATGATCGCCGCCAGGGCCTGCCAGGAGGTTCCCGCCCCGCTGTCAGGTTTGGCCGCGGCTGCCTGGAAGTCCTGCAGCAGGCGCAGGTCGCAGGGCTCGCCCCTCTGGGCCTGGCAGGCCAGTTCCAGCAGCAGGTCGGCCGCTTGCGGCTGCGAGGGC
The DNA here is from genome assembly GCA_021371965.1 of Planctomycetaceae bacterium. The sequence goes on along the minus strand of JAJFVE010000042.1, from coordinate 13,787 downwards.
GCCCCGCCCGCGTCGGACAACGGGGTGGCCGGTTCGAGGATGATCCCCAGCCTCCGCCACTCCTTGTCGCCGGTCTGTCGGGCCATGTGCCGCGCCAGCGTGGCGGCATGGGAATAGTCCTTCTGATGGATCATCGCCCGCGCCGCCTGCCACGCCGCCGCGATAGGCCAGCCTTGCCATCGGCTGTAGGACTGCGCGTGGGTGCGAAAGCGTTCCAGGGCGACATCCCATTGCCCGCCGGAAATCAATCGCGCCATGATCGCATCGAGAATCTCCGGATGTTCCCCCTGGCGCGGCGCCAGTTGGTCGAGCGTCTTCATCGCCTCCTCATCCGACGCCGTCAGGCGTGCCACGGCCAACTGCGCCGCGACGTACTGCGAGGCGCTGGGCGGGATCTGCCCCAGGCATTCTTTTGCCTGTCGCGATTGGCCGAACTGCGCCAGCGATTCGCCGACCGTCAGCCGCACGGCCGGGCTGTCGGCAAATCCCTCGCGCTCCAGGATGTTGAGGGTCTGGCAAGCCGGCGCGTTGAGGCCCCATCGGCCCAGCATGTGCGCCCGGGCCAACAGTGCCTGGCAGCGCCCGGTGGCGCCTTGGGCGGCCATGGTGTCCAAAGCGCCCAGCGCTTCGATGGGGCGCTGCTGGGCGTCGAGGACCTGGGCGAGGCCTTCGTAGGCGATCAGGTCGGTGGGGAGGATGGAGATCGCCCGGCGGAAGTAGGCCTCGGCCTGGTCGAGCACGCCGCTGGCCTGGAGCACCTGCGCCTTGAGAACGCAGCCCCAGTAATCGCCGCCGGGGACGTGGCGGATGATGTCGTCGCAGCAGGCGGCGGCCTTGTCGTTCTGCCCCAGGCGGGCATACATTCTCAGCGCCTGGGCCATTCGCGAGGCGTCGAGTCGCACGCGCGCGTCCTGCCAGACCTCGTCGAGGCACTGCAGCGCCTCGGCGTCGCGCCCGGCGGCGGCCAGCACTTCAGTCTTGCCCCACAGCGCCTGCGCCCGCACGGCGGACTGCTGTGCGAGCACGTCGAGGCGCGCCAGGGCCATGTCCAGACGTCCGGCACGGGCGAGGCTGGCGGCCAGGTGAAAGCTCGCCTGAAGGGCCTGGGAGGTGGTCATTCCGGGAACCTGGGCCAGACGCTGGTAGGCGGCCGCGGCGGCAGCGTGGGCGCCGGCCTGCGTCCAGATGGCCCCTTCGGCTTGCAGGATCATCTCCTGGCGGGCGCCGGGGATCTGCCCCAGGCGCTGCGAGGTCTGTTCCATGCCGCCCTGGCTGGCCAGTTGGTTGGCCAGGCGCAGGTAGATGTCCAGGCGCGTCGGGTCTGACGCCAGCGCCGTCGACCATCGCTCCAGGCAGCCCTTGGTGTCGCCCAGTTCAAGGCAGGCCTGCCCGGCCAGCACGTTGAGTTCATACGAGCGGGGCGCTTTGGCCAGTTCGTCCTGCGCCAGCGACAGCGCCAATGCGCCCTGCCGCGTCCGCAGCAGCGCCGTCCCGATCGCCAGCAAGGCGCTGCGGTTGTTTGCCGTGCGGAGTTGCGTCAGGTCGATCTTCTCGCCCAGCAGCACCCGTGCCTCGAGGCGCAGCAGCTCCGCCCCGGCGTGCGCCTGTCCGAAAGTCCCCAGCGCCTCCAGGCACTGGCGCGGCAGGGCCTGATCCAGTAATACCCGCGCCAGGGCCAGACGTTCCACCGACGCCATCGGATTGAGCTCCAGGCCGGCGCGGTATCGCTCGATCGCCTGTGCCGCATGTCCCACCGAAAGGTAGAACTCCGCCGCGGCAAACTGCACCTCGGCCACGTCGCCATTGACCCGTAATTCCCGCGCCAGCAGATTCTGTGCCCCCTCGAACTGCCGCAGAATCGCCATCGCCATCGCCTGCCGCAGACGCCCGCGGATGCTCACCGGCGAAAAGCGTATCGCCTGCAGCGCCAACTGCCGCGCCGCCGCCGGCTCGTCGAGCGTCTGGCAGCAGGCCGCAGCCGTGCTCAGCATGATCAGGCTCTCGGGGTGGCTCTTGCGCGCTTTGTCGATAGCATTGAGCGCCTGCGAGCGGCGGTTGGTCTTGAGCGCCGTCTCGACAAGCAGGCGCAAGGCGTCGGGACTGTCGGGATTGTTTTCCCAATACGCGCGAGCCTGCATGTACGCCTGCTCGAAATAATTCTCCAGGATGTAATGCTCGACGAGATACTTTCGCGCGGGGGCAAAGGTCGGATCGAGGTCGACCAGGGCCCGCATGGCATCATGGGCCAGCACCAGCTTGCCCGTGCCGGCGGCCGCCTGGGCGTACAGGTACAACACGTCGGACCGGTCGGGCGAGTCGGTCTTGAGCACGAAGAGCAGCTTCTCGGCGTCGACGAACTTGTGTTGGGCGATCAACACGCGAGCGTTGAGCTTCTTAGCCTCGATCCAGGCCGGCTTGCTCTTGAGGACCGACTCGATGACCCCCTGGGCCGCGGCGAAGTCGTCGGCGCCCAGCAGCAGCTCCGCTTGAATCAGCCGCATCAGGTTGCGGTCGTCGCCGGATTCCGGGGTGGGCTTGGTCAGGAGATTGCTGACCCGGGCCGCGGCCGCGGCGCACGCCGTTCGGCGGTCCGCGGCGGTGTCGAACTGGGCGACGTGAGTGGCAAAATAGAGGTCGCCTTGCGTCACCGCCACCGGCGCCTCGTCGGCCAGTCCCTGGACGATTTCCAGCAGTCCTCGCGTCCGCTGGTCGTCGCCGATGTCTTCGCAGAGGGAGATGGCGTTGCGGGCGGAGGCGTCGATGTGCTTGAGCAGCATGGCCCGTTTCTTGTGGCTCGTCAGCGACATCAAGATACCCTTCGATCGCAGCAGCGTCTGCGACAGCGACGCCAGGGCCTTGTTCTCCCATCCCAGTGCCGCCTGGTTCATCGCGGCGCCTTCGCGTTCATATTTGTCCGACTGCGTCACCGCGCCGCCAGCTGCGGCCAGCCTGCCGATGCGCGACGACACCAGCGCCATCCTGCGGCACAGGCGGGCGCGAATCATCTCCACCGATCCGGCTATTCCCTGCACCGCCAGCATCCGCACGGGGTCTTCCTCTTTCACCTGTTGCAGCGCCTCCTGGGCGTGGTCGAGACTCGTCAAGGTCGCCTTCAACAGGGGCAACTGGCTGATCCCGGCCCCGCTGATCTGGACCTGCAAGGACGGGAGAATGTATGTTTCCGCCACGCCGGTGCGGATAGTCGTCAAGTCCGCCCCGAGTTGTCCGGCCCGCTCGAATGCCCCCCGGGCGCTGTCGTAGGCGCCCAGGCCGGACTGGGCCGATGCCAGAACCAGCCAGCCTTCGCTGTCCGTTTCGTTCTGACGCAGGTATTTCTGGGCCAGTTCCGCCGCCGTCTTGTGCTGATGGGCGTCGAGGGCGACTCGCGCCCGAGCGAGGGTATGGGACGAGTCGCTGTAGTGACTGTACACCAGCACCATGGCCGCCAGCGCCCCCAGCACCCCCAGAATGCACGCGATCAACATCGTTCGCTTCATAAAAGTCCCCCTTACGGCAAAGCTGCGTCAAGGCGCGGCAGAACCAGTCTCAACATGGCAAACGCCTCCTGCCGGGTCTGCTCCAGTCGTGCCGCATCGAAGGCGGCAGAGACGCGGATCAGCGCCCCCTGTGTCGGCCGACCCATCAGGCCCCCGCCCAGAAGACGCAACTGCTGATGCCAGTAGCTGCGCGTGTACTGCCGCCCGAACCGGTACGTGTACAGATAATAGTATGTCCGCTCCTGGTCTTGAACGATCAGTTCGCGGCAGGGAACATCCTCGCCCGCGGCGCGCGGCGCAGTCACGTCGTTCTTGGCGATGATCCCGGCGCGGCCGCCCTCCAAGCACAGGTCCGGCGGGTGGATCCCTTTGCGATTGTCGCCCGCCAGCAGCAACCAGACATCGATGGGCGATGGTCCGGAACCCGTCGGCACGTACCGGCGGTAGCAGTATTGCGGATACTCCAGGATCGTCAGCGTGCGATCATCCAGATCGAGGCTGTAGCTGTCATACCGCAGACCGTTGATCGTCACCGTCTCGCCCAGCAACGATTGCTCGGCGGAAACGCCGCCGCGAGACGGTCTTGCCAGCCACATCGTCAGCACCGCCGACAAGGTCATCACGCCCGCGGCCGCCAGGGCGCGGCGACCGCACAGCGCATAGCCCAGACGAGCCCACTGGCCGCGGTCGCTTTCGCTTCGCAGCACGTCGCTGAACCGCCCCTGTGGCAAAGGGCAACCGGATACCCGTTTGTGGATTGCCAGCAACACGTGCTCCAGGACGAACATCAGGGCCATCGCCACCACCAGCAGCCCCACGCCTGACGCTTCGTGAAACCATCCGGTTGCCGCATCGACGCCCAAAGTGCCTGCCGCGATCACCAGCGACGCAATCCGCAGCGTGTTGCTGACCAGGGCCACGGGGATCGACAGCGCAAAGAGCAGCACCGCCCACGCCCCGCGCAGGCGGCACACGTATGCGTACAGTGCCCCGAACGCCACCAGGCTCAGCAGCGTTCGCAGGCCATTGCACACGTTGGCCACCACAAGCGAACGCCCGCCGTCGATGAAGGCCTGGTTGCCCGAGCGAATGGCCGTCACGCCCGCCAGATCCGCCAGGCGGACGCCCCACTCCGTCGCGACCATCTTGAGCCGGAAGTTCAGCTCAGCGATGGTGACCTCCGGCAGCGGGATCATGAACGCCAGAATCGCCACCGGAAACCAAAGCCGCCGCAGCGCCTGAACCCCCCACAGCAGCAGGATCAGGCCCGCCAGCGCCACCGGCAGGCTCGCGGCACTGACGAACGCGATGCGACCCAGCGTGCCCAGTTGCGACACCAGCAGCCCCAGGCACAGCAAGGCCCCGCCCGCCCGCGGACGCGGCTGAACCGCGATGCGCGTGTATCCCATCAGCAGCAGCGCCGCGGCCAGGCTCACCAGGACCATCAGCGGTCCGTGCGTGTAGTAGCTTTCGCCTTCGCTGATGCGCCCCAGCAGTCCCAGGTCCGCGCGATTCCATGCCGGATACCACCGATGCCACATCCCGCCCAGCGTCGCCCAATAGGCCGCCGTCCCGGCGCAAAGCAGCAGGGTCGCCACCGTCACGCTTTGCCAGCGGCGCAATCGCATATTTGCCGCAATGTCCATAGGAGTCGATATATGTGCCGCAGGGTTCGGCTGCCCCGTGTCCCCGGATTCATCCTGATCATAGGCTCGCGCCGCGCCCTTCCCAAAGCGCCGCCGCTTTTCAACACAGAATCGGCACTGCCGAATGCGCGAACCCGCTACGGCATCGGGGGGCCGCATTAGGCATAAGTCCCCATCGCTGGGGAAGCCGCCCTATGCCCCCTCCAGTCATGCCCGGCTTCAAAACAAGGCGAAACCTGATGGTGCCGCTTGCCCCGCGCCCGCTAGAGTTAATGCGAGTGGTCCAAGCGGTCAGGGGGCCCAGTTCGATGTGCCAGAGACCAAGTAAATAGTGCCGAAGCCAAATGCAGTCAGGCCAGGCCGGCGCCGATCGCCCTGATGGCGAAAAGAGGAAAACGATGATTAGCGCGACTTTGCCCGCGTACCCTACAACAACGTTACGGCATCTGCCGCGACGTGAAAGTGCCGCCGCCCCAGCGCAGCCTCCGACGCACGATGCCAACGGCGCGCCGGGCGAGGACATCAAGTATGTCTTTCATCCCTCCTTTGAACTCGACCAGACCGAGGAGGAACTCTTCGGTCCCGGCGGGCTGCATGTTCCCGTCTCCACCTGGAGCCCGATGGAAGGCACCGACGGCGAGAATCAGCCAACCAATTCCACAGCCCTGACGAGTCAGGAAGAGAGCCTGCTGTTTCGCCGGTACAACTTTGCCCGCTACCGGCTTTGCCGGCTGCTCAGCGGCGAAGATCGCTCCGGCAACGGTCGCGCGCGAGGGATCGAGCTGTGGCGCCAGCGTGCCGCCACGATGCGGGCCATGCTCGTGCGATCCAACCTGGCCTTGGTGTATGCGATGGCCCGGCGTTCGTATATCTCATGCGTCGAATCGGCCGACCTGATCAGCGAGGGCAGCATGGCGCTGCTGCGCAGCATTGAGAACTTCGACATCTCGCGCGGAGCCAAATTTTCGACGTACGCCTGCCGCTCGATTCTTAAGGCCTTCGGCCGCATGGCCAAGCGTGACCAGCGCCGCCAGAAACGCCTGCCGATCCAGTTCAATTCGGATCTGGATTTCCACGATGCCGCCAACGCCCGACAGGATCAGCAGTGGCGCGAGTCGGTTGAAACGCTCAAGGAAATCCTCACCGCCAACGGCGCTCGCCTGAGCAAGATCGAGCGGACCATCGTCGATGAACGCTTCGCCCTCTCCGGCGGCGGCAAGAGCCGCACGCTGGCCGAAATCGCCCGGATGGTCGGCCTCACCGACGAACGCGTGCGGCAGATCCAGATCGTCGCCCTGGAAAAGATACGTTCGGCCCTCGAACGCACCTACCTGGGCAAACCCATGGCCCCGACAATCGAGGCCTACTGGCGAATGGCCGTCTGACAAAAGCGTAGGGACGGTCCATCCCCGCTCACGTTTCCCACGGCCGCCCCCCGGCTCCTGGCTACCGTTGTCTTACCAGTTGTTTGTAAATCAGGTGCCCGATAGACTCCAACGTAGACGATAATGTTTATCGTGCGCTCGTAGCTCAGTTGGATAGAGCAGCGGTCTTCTAAACCGCAGGTCGAAGGTTCGAGTCCTTCCGGGCGCGTTACAATCGCCGCGGCGGCATCCCGTTGCCCCCAGCAGCTCGCACAATTCGTCGAAGCCCGCCACTGCCGTCTGGAAGAAGAGGTCTTCCTTGTCGCTGAAATAGCGGTAGATGGTGCCCTTGCCGATGCCGGCGACGCGGGCGACTTCGTCGAGAGTCAGCTCGTGATATCGCTGTGCCCGGAAGAGTTCCTCCGTGGCCTGCATAATGCGCTGGCGTTTGTGCAGGGTCATCGGGTGTCTTCCAGCAGGAGTGCAAAACGGACTGACTGGTCAGTCCGCGTAGTTAATCACAATATGCCGCGCCGTGCAAGGATTGTCGAGTGCTCTGTGGCCTGGTTGTTTTTCTAATCCTGTAATCCCGCACTCCCCCCGTCCCCGTGTCGACCCGCTGGATCAATAGCGGCCGTACTTGTGGGCGGTTTCGTACATCGCTACCACGTTTTCGGTGGGGGAGTTGTCTTGCAGGGAGTGCGTCGGGGCGAAGCAGTAGCCCCCGCCGGGCATCATCGTTTTCAACGTGTCGCGGCAGTAGGCGATCGTCTCGTCCACGCCGGCCGTGGCGACAGGGCCGGCGGTTGAGATGCAGCCGTGGAACGCCAGGCGGCCGCCGAAGGTGCGCTTTAGGTAGTCCGGGGACATGTTGGCGGCCTCGGGCTGCAGGGTGTCGACGGCGTTCATGCCCATCGAGATATATTCTTCGTACGCCCAACTGCTCGATCCGCAGGTGTGGATCATCACGGGCAGGCCGTACTGCTTGGCCAGGTCGATGAACCGCTGGTGGCGCGGCTTGATGTGCCTGCGGAAGAGGTCCATGCTGATGATCGGGCCGATCTGCGTGCCGAGGTCCTCGCCCATCCACATGAAATCGACGCCGCCCTCGGCGGCTTCGAGCGTGCGGCGGGCGGTTTCGTAGTGTACGTCGAGCATGCGGTCGATCAACAGCAGCCCGGCTTCGTCGTCGGTGATCAGGTCGACGAAGACCTGCCCCATCGTGCGCAGGAACCCGGCGGTATTGATGATGCACGCCAGGCCGGGGTGGCCGATGTGCACGGCGTAGTCCTTGTTGGCCCGGCAGGCGGGGGCGACGACGCTGTAGTCGAACTGGTCCGGGTCGGGCATCGGCCAGCGGGCGATCTCGTCGACGCCGGCGTCGGTGAGGGGCCACTGGCAGTAGTCCCAGTACCCACCGAACTCGTGCTCGACCCACCGCGTGCGCCAGCCCCAGCAGGGGTCTGAGTGCATGGGCGGCTGGTCCTCGTGCAGCCGCGGGCCGATGTATGGCGCGCCGACGCCGCGGAAGTCCACGCCCAGGCCGCGGTTGAAGCCCTCCCAGTCGTGGCGTTCAAGGCCGAAGTATTCCATCATGCGGCGGTTGATATCGCCGTTGCCGCTGTAGTTGATGGGCACGCGGTCGGCTTCGTGGCACGCCAGGGTCCGCAGCACGCGCTGCTTGGAAGACATCTTCTCGGGTCCGCAAAGAGTTCGTTTGGGATTCATGGCCGTATTGAATGCTCCGCTGGCGGTGGAATCAACTGTATGTCAGCGACGAAGAACCGACGACGAGGACGAGGACGACGACGAGGCATGGACGGCTGCGCCTGAACCCTTCTCCATGAGATCTCAATCCTCTTAATCTGGTTCTAATCCCGTTAATCCAGCACTCCCCGTCTCTGTTCTCCGTCCCCGCACAGCAGCGGCAGCAATCGCTGCTGCGATGACCAGCCGAACCCGTCGCCGCCGGCGTTGCCGGGCCACTCGACCTCCAGGCTCAGAGCAGCCTTGCCGGCCGAACCAAAATACGCCAGAACCGTCAGGGCATGCAGACCGGCCTGGAGAGGAACGTCCGCCGTCGCGGCAGCGCCGGCCGAGGCGTCGTTTTCAATCGCTGGCTGAGTGTCGATGTAGAGTCGGCAGCCGCTGGTGGCGGCGGCCTTGAAGGTATAGACCGCCCGGGCCGGCGCGTTGAAGTACCCGTCAAACCGCATGGCGAAATGCTGCTTGCGATCGCGCCCGGCCGCGACTGAACTGAAAGCCTGCATTGGGTCGGCGGCAAAGCCCTTCGCCACGGGCGCGACGTTCGGCGCGTGCAGGTTGCTGAACATCTCCTGGTAGGGCAGAAAGCCGTTGTTGGCGTCTTCGTAGAACGACCACGCCAAGCCGCGCTGCAGGCCGGGCCGATCGGGCAGGGCGGGGCGATAGTCGGCGTCGGTATAGGCTTGCTTGCCCTGGCGGTATGGCAGGGCCTTGTACAGGCCCACGAATCGCAGCGCCGGCGCGTCGCGGCAATCCAGAATCCGCAGCCGCACTCTATCGGCGGTCACATCACTGAAAGGCAGGATGCGTTTGTGCCCGACGGTGCGCCCCTGGGCCACACTTGTCCATTGCCCGTCCTGCCAGGCATCGAGTGCGAAGGCGGCGATGCGTTGGCCGTCGACGAGATGCTCCTCGACGAGCAGGTTGTTGAATGTGCGCGGCTGCGGGAACTCGGCCTCCAGCGATAGGTCCGTTGCCTGTGTAGCGGTCCAGGGCCGGTCGCGCTGGGTGCGCAGGAGATCCTGCGGGTCGTAATCTTTCGCCCCGCCGGTGAGGGTGAGCTTGGCGCCGCGGAGGAGGTTGTCGCGGAAGGAATCGTCGATCCACTTGCGCCACTCGCCCAGGCGCTGGCGCTGGAGGTCGTTGAACACGCCGCGGGGGTCCGGCGAGGGGCTCAGGATCAGCACCGCACCTGAACCGATCGACGCGTAGTAGATGTCGATGAGGCACTCGAGGCTGCGCGGTTCGCCGCGGCCGTCCCAGTGCCAGCCGCCGCAGAGGACGCGCGTGTCGCCCTCCTGGGGGATGAAGAACATCTCCTGGTTTCGGAGTCGCTCGATGTCGTCGGTGATGGTCGGCAGGTTCTTGCTGATCAACTGCTCGTAGTGGAAGGGCACCCACTGATGGCTGCGCAGTTGTGGCAGCAGGGGCAGGGTGTTCCAGTTCACCACGTCGCCGACGGCCGACTCGTTGCCGCACCACCGTGCGCCGAAGCCGCACATGGCGACCAGGCACTTCGGCTGAAGGCGGTGGATGATCTCGTAGATGCGGTTCCAGTCCTCCGCGCCGTTGGTGCCCGCGCCATCGAACCACAGCTCGGCGATCTCGCCGTAGGGGACCAGCGTCTCGATGAGCTGCTGCTCGACGTAGGCCTGGTAAGCCTCGCGCTGGGGGGGCGTCATGTGCTCGGGGCCTTTTCGGGGATAGTCACAGCGGCTGTCGTGGGCGTCCCAGAGCGAGATATAGAGCCCGAGCTTGAGCCCGCCATCGCGGCAGGCGCCGGCGATCTCGGCGACCATATCCCCGCGCCCCCCGCGCCAGGGGCTGCTGCGGATGCAGTAGTCGTTGAGGCGGCTCGGCCACAGGGCGTACCCATCGTGGTGCTTGGCCACGAAGACGATCATCTTGGCGCCGATGTCCTGGTGGAACTGCACCCACGCCCGGGCGTCGAAGGCCTCCGGGTTGAACAGCCGCGGGTCTTCCTTACCCGTGCCCTGCTGATGGCCGGACACGGTGCTCATGCCGAAGTGCGGGAAGGTGATGAGCTCCATGTCGAGATAGGCGAGTTTTTCCGCCGTGGGCCTGACCACAGCCGCCCGCCGCAGAGCCTGGTCCGGCGTCTCGTCTGGCGAGGCCGGGCGCGAGACTTCGCGATCGTAGAATGCCTGCATCCACTGCCAGTGCGCGGCATTGGCGGCGGAGATGGGCTCGGGCGGATACTGATACGCGGGCATATCAGTCAATGGCATGGGAGCGACTCCTTAAGATCCTGTGGATGATACATCGTCCCCATGGTGACCCGCCAGAAACAACAATGCGTGTCGCCATGCCACGCGAGATGGGAACTGGCAATCGTCATTCGAGCGTGGTATAAATGTAGTTGCCGTGCTAGGTGGGGCGTTAGCGGTGCCCTGATTGCCGACTTGTCGGCAAGACCCGCAATCCGCTATAGCGGGACTGAACTCTCTGCCGAGGGTTCCTCGCGCAGGATACCTCGGCGTGCCCGGCGGTGTTGAAGGTTGGGTCCTCTGCAACGCTGTGACGTGAACCTGGTCAGGTCCGGAAGGAAGCAGCCATAAGCGATTCGTCAGCGTGTGCCGGAGGGTTGCCTGACCCGAGCCGTCAGGTGCGCCAGGCCCCGTGCAAGGTTCTCGACGCGGAGTGCACGGCGTTTTTTTGGATTTCCAATTTCCAATTTACGATTGCCCATTTGCCGCGTCGGAAAGAAGGCGGCGGCTTGCGAGAGGCAATTGGAAATTGGAAATTTCCAATTGGAAATTGCCATGGCTTATCTCGTACTAGCTAGAAAGTACCGCTCCAACACGTTCGACGAAGTCGTCGGGCAGGAGCACATTGCGCAGACGCTCAAGAACGCCATCGCGGCTGGGCGCATCGCCCACGCATATCTCTTTACCGGGACGCGCGGGGTGGGCAAGACGACGATGGCCCGCATCCTGGCCAAGGCCTTGAACTGTCTGGCGACGGACGAGCCCACGCAGACGCCCTGCGGGACGTGCGACGCCTGTGCGGCCATCGCCCGCGGCGACGACATCGACGTGATCGAGATCGACGGCGCATCCAACCGCGGGATCGACGAGATCCGCGAGTTGCGGGCCAACGCGGCGTTTCGACCCTCGCGCAGCCGCTACCGTATCTACTACATCGACGAAGTGCACATGCTGACCAAGGAGGCCTTCAACGCCCTCCTCAAGACTCTCGAAGAACCCCCGGCCCACGTGAAGTTCATCTTCGCCACGACCGAGCCGGAAAAAATTCCCGCGACGATCCTCTCGCGATGCCAGCGGTTCGATTTTCGCAACATCCCCACTGCCCGCATCTGCGACCACCTCAAGGCCCTGTGCCAGGCTGAAAAGGTGGAGGCCGACGACGACGCGCTGTACCGCATCGCGCGGTCGGCGGCCGGGTCCATGCGCGACGGGCTGAGTTTGCTCGACCAGATGCTCAGCGGCACCGACAAAGTCACCGACGCCGAGGTGGTCCGCGTGCTGGGCACGGCCGGCGACGAGCGGATGATCGCCCTGGCGGCCGCCATCGCCGCGGGCAACGCGGCCGACGCGCTGGGCGAGCTTTCGGGCGCGCTGGAGATGGGCGTGACGCTCTCAAGCGTCGTGCAGTCGCTGTGCGAGACGTTCCGCAACATGATGCTGGCCCGCACGTGCGGCCCGGCCAGCGAACTGATCGAGCTGCCCGAGTCGCAGCGCAAGACCGTGGGCGACCTGGCGGGCAAGTTCTCGCTGCCGGCGCTGGTCTACGCGGTAGGTGTGCTGCAGGCGACGGGACGCAACGTCCGCGGTTCGAGCGTCGCCCGCGCGCTGGTCGAGGCGGCGATCGTCCGACTGGCGCAGGCGGACCAGTTCGTCGATCCGGCGTCGCTGATCGAACGCCTTGAGAACCCTGCAAGCCGGGGAACCGGGTCGGTGAACCGACCAGTTCAACAAAGACCCGCTGTGGGCGCGACCGCTCCGGATACCGCGGAGCAAAAAAAAAATTCCCCGCTGACCACTGACGCCCCTGTTCGTACTCCGCCCCCGGCGACCTCGGCGCCTTCCGCAGCGATTCCGCCGCCTGAAGCTTCGCGCGACCTCGACGCGGCAGCGCCTTCGCCGGCGACAAACATTGTCTGGCAGGCTTCCTGGCTCGCCGAGAACTGGAAGACGGTCGTCGAAACGCTCTTTCGTTCCAAGCGGATGCAGGAGGCGGGTCTGCTCGGACCCGGAACCGTCCAGTTGCTGGAAGGGCAGTCGCTGACGCTGCTGTACGAGGCCGACCACGAACACGTTCGCCGCCGCTGCGAGGCACAGAGCGACCGGCTCGATGCGGCCCTGAGCGAACTGGCCGGCACGCCGGTCCACTGTAAGTTCCTGCCCGCCGGCGGGGCCGAGCAGGCGGCCGGTCCCGTCGCCCCGGCCATGGGCGGGTTCTCAACCGACCAGCGCGCTGCCATCGCCAAAGACCCCGCTATCCGGAAGATTGCAGCCCTGTTCGACGCCGAAGTGGTCGACGTCCGCCGCGAGGGGGCCGGTAACGGCAGCATTGCAGCCGCGAGCGACGATGTTGACGCAACGGAACCCATACAATAAAACTGCACGCCAAACTTGGAGATAAACGTGTTCGGCAACCTTGGCAAGATGATGAAGATGGCTCAGGAGATGAAGAGCAAGCTGCCTGAAGTCCAGGCGCAGATCGAGGCCTCGCAGCATTCCGCCTCGGCCGGCGGCGATGCGGTGTCGGCCACGGTCAACGGCCGCGGGGCGCTGATCGACATCAGGATCGATCCCAAGGCACTCGCCGAGGGCGATGCGGCGCTGCTGGAGGATCTCGTCAAGGCGGCTGTCAGCGCCGCGCAGAACAAGGCCGTCACGTATGCCGCCGAAGTCATGAAGAAACTCGCTACCGACATGGGCCTGCCTCCCGGCATGGAAGGGATGTTGGGGTGAAGCGGTTCCCGATATGGCATACAGTGAAACCATCGCGAAGTTGATTGAACTGCTGGGCAATCTGCCTGGCATCGGCGCACGGTCGGCTGAGCGGCTGGCGTTTCATCTGCTCAAGGCCGACGACGCCGAGGCGCTGGCGCTGGCCGATGCCATTCGCGACGTCAAGACGAAGATCCGCCCATGCGGCCGCTGCTTCAACCTGGCCGAGGGCGAGCTCTGCAGCGTCTTCGCCGATCCCTCGCGCGACGCCTCGACCATCTGCGTCGTCGAACAGCCCAAGGACCTGCTGAGCATCGAGTCTACCGGCGCGTACCGCGGCGTGTATCACGTTCTCATGGGCCAGATCGCCCCGCTGGAGGGCATGGAGCCTGAGGACCTGACCATCGCCCCGCTGATCGAGCGCGTCAAGACCGGCGTCGTGCGAGAGGTGATCCTGGCGACCAATCCCACCGTCACCGGCGACGCCACCGCGCTGCACATCATCGACCAACTCACGCCGACGGGCGTCAAGCTCACGCGCCTCGCCCGAGGCCTGCCCGCCGGCGGACAGATCGAATA
>JAJFVE010000188.1 GCA_021371965.1 Planctomycetaceae bacterium | reverse complement strand
CGACCGGATGGCCGGGCGCATCCTGGGCATGGGCGACGTCGTCACGCTGGTCGAAAAGGCCCAGCAGCAGTTCGACGCCGAACAGGCCGCCAAGATGCAGGAGAAGATGGCCAAGGGCCGCTTCACCCTGACGGACTTCCTGGCCCAGATCAAGCAGATGCAGAAGATGGGTCCGCTGAAGGAACTGCTCAAGATGATGCCCGGTATGGGCGAGCAGATGGAAGCGATGCAGATGGACGGGGACGAGTTGGCGTCGATGGAGGCGATTATCCACTCGATGACCGTCAAGGAGCGGGAAGACCCCAGCACGATCGAAGCCTCGCGCCGCCGCCGCATCGCTCGAGGGTCCGGCACCGACCCACAGGACGTCTCCGGTCTGGTCAAGAGCTTTGAACAGGCTGCCGCCATGATGAAACAGATGGCGGGCAAAGATCAGGCGGGGCGCATGAAGATGGCGCAGCAGTTCTCCCAAATCGCCGGCGCCGGCGGGGTTCCGCGATTCAAGGTCAAGCAGCGCTCCAAGCGTCTGACCAAGAAGGATCGCGAAAAACGAAACAAACGCAAACGCCGGTAGGCGCCGATTCTTCCGGTAAAAGCCCCTGGGTTGTAACCCAGGGGCTTTTGATGTAATCTCACGCCCACCTCAGGAGCAGGCACAATGAAAATCGGCGTGATGGTTGAATCATTCCGCGAAGGTCTCGACGGCGGACTCTACGCCGCCGCGGACATCGGCGCGCAAGGCGTGCAGATGTACGCCACCGCCGGCGAGACGCATCCGCGCACGCTCAAGGGAACCAGAAGGCGCGACCTGCTCAAGAAGACGCAGGACTTGGGTCTCGAGTTCGCGGCGATCTGCGGCGACTTCGGCGGGCACGGGTTCGAGATCGCACAAGACAACGCCAGACGCGTCGACGACTCGCGCCGCGTCGCGGAACTCGCCCTGGACCTGAGTTGCCGCGTCGTCACCACGCACATCGGTGTGCTGCCGACGGTCGGCATGCCCCGCCCCGACCGAGAACCGGATCGCAAGAACCCGCGATGGGGCGTCATGCTCGACGCCTGCCGCAAGCTAGCTGCCGCCGGAAAAGACATGGGCGCCACCTTCGCCATCGAGACCGGCCCCGAACCCGCGGCGGTTCTCAAAAGCTTTCTCGACGAAGTCGCCGTCGGCGGGGGCATCAGCGTAAACTTCGACCCGGCGAATCTGGCGATGGTCATCGCCGAGGACATTCCCGCCGCGACGACGACCCTGGGGCCCTATATCGTCCACACGCACGCCAAGGACGGGCTCAACCTCAAGCCCTGCGACGCCGAAGCACTCTACGGCGCATTCGCCGAGGCGGGCATCGCGGCATTCGATGTCAGCGAGTTTATCCGCGAAGTGCCGCTGGGCCAGGGGGCAGTGCCGTGGGCGGCGTACCTGGCCGCGCTGAAAGCGGCAAAGTACGATTACTATTTGACCGTCGAACGCGAGGTCGGCCGCGAACCGCGAACCGACATCGAACTGGCCGTCAAGTTTCTGACCGACCTGCTCAAGAATTCGTAAGACCGACAGCAAACGAAAGAGGATTCTATGGACAAGATCAAGATCGGCGTTATCGGCACCGGCACGATGGGCAACTGCCACGCGGGCAATTTCTCCCAGTATCCTGACTTCCAGCTCACCGCCCTGTGCGACATCGATAAAGCCGCACTGCAGCGCACGGCCGAAAAGTACAACATCACGCAGACCTACACAGACTACCGAAAGCTCCTGAGCAGCGCCGATGTGGACGCCGTGGTCGTCCCCCTGCCCAACTATCTCCACGCCCCGGTGACGATCGCCGCCCTGGAGGCGGGCAAGCACGTCCTGTGCGAAAAGCCGATGACCGTCTCGGTCGCCGACGCCAAGGCGATGGTCGCCGCGGCCGTCAGGGCGCGTCGGAAAGGCTTGGCCCTGCAGATCGGCGTGGTCTGGCGTCAGGACGGCCGTGCGATGACGATCAAGAAGCTCATCGACAGCGGCAAGCTGGGCGAGATCTATCACGTCCGCGCCACGCTGATCCGCCGGCGCGGGATCCCGGGCCTGGGCGGGTGGTTCACGACGCTCAAGAAGTCCGGCGGCGGCGCCGTGATGGATATCGGCGTGCACTGGATCGACCTGGCGATGTACGTCTCGGGCCTGTGGAAGGCCACCGCCGTCAGCGCCGCCAACTACGCCAAGTTCGGCCCGCTGATGAAGGGCTATCACTTTGGCGGCATGTGGGCGGGTCCGCCGCGCTACGACGGCACGTTCGACGTGGAAGATTACACCACCGGCTTGGTGCGTTTCGGCAAGAGCGCCACGCTGAACTTCAACATCGCCTGGGCGGTCAACGGTCCCGATGCGGGCTTCATCGAGTTCAACGGCACCAAGGGCGGAGCCGTCTTCACCCCCGGCGGCGACAAGGTCACGATCTTCACCGAGCAGAAGAATCAGCCCGCCAACGTCGAAGTGCCCGTGATCTCCACCGAAGAATTTTTCACGCGCCAGGCGCGCCTGTTCGCGGCCGCCTGCCGCGGCAAAGGCCAGGTGCCCGCCACGCCCGAGCAAGGCCTCGACGTCGTGCGCGTGCTGACGGCCATCAACGCCTCCGCCAAGGCCGGCAAGGAAGTGTCCCCCGCCAGGTAACCGGCGCGGGGCTCAGAGCTCTTTTCCCTGGAGCGTGCCTTGGGGTTGCTTTCCCCGTCGGCGCCAGGTGCGCAGGCGTTCAAATAACAGATAGAAGACCGGCGTGACGTAGAGCGTCAGGGTTTGGCTGAATATCAGCCCGCCGACGACGGCGATGCCGAGCGGGCGGCGGCTGTCGGCGCCGATCCCGCCGCCCAGGGCGATGGGCAGTCCGGCCATCAGGGCCGCCACCGTCGTCATCATAATCGGGCGAAAGCGGATCAGGCAGGCCTCGTAGATCGCGTCGTGGGGGCTCTTTCCCTCGCGGCGCTGGGCCTCGATGGCGAAGTCGATCATCATGATCCCGTTCTTCTTCACCAGGCCCACCAGCATGATGATGCCCACGAACGCATAGAGCGACAGGTCGGTCCCCGTCAGCGCCAGGGCGGCCAGCGCGCCGAAGCCCGCAAACGGCAAGGCCGTCAGAATCGTGATGGGGTGGATGAAGCTCTCGTACAAGATGCCCAGCACGAGGTAGATCACCAAGACCGCCACGGCGATCAGCAGCAGCATGCCCGACTGCGACGACTGGAACGCCTGCGCCGTCCCCTGGAAACTCGTGGACATCGTCGCCGGCAGGTCGCTGGCCAGCCGCTGCACCTCCGCCACGGCCGGGCCCAGCGAACTTCCCGGCGGGAGGTTGAACGAGATCGTCACCGAGGGCAATTGCCCGAGGTGGTTGATCGTCAGCGGGCCCACGCCCTCGGTGAGCGTCGCGACGGCCGACAGCGGCACCAGCGGCCCGTTGGACGAGCGAGTATAGATCAGGCGCAGGTCGCTGGGGTACTGCTGGTACGGGATCAGCGATTCGAGAATCACCTGGTACTGGTTGTTGGGCGCCAGGATGGTCGAGATCTGGCGCGAGGCGTAGGCGTTGAACAGCGTCGTCTCGATCTGCCGGGCGTTGAGGCCGTACGCGCGGGCCTTGTCGCGGTCGATCTGCACGGTGACCTGCGGATTCTTGATCTGCAGGTCGCTGGTGACATCCTGGAACCCGGGGCGTCCGCGCAGGCGGGCCTCGAGCTTCTGGGCGTACTGGTACAGGGCGGTGGTGTCGGGGCCCTGGATCGTGTACTGGTACTGGCTCTTGGTGAGCTGCCCGCCGACGGAGATGATCGGCGGATTCTGGGGAAAGACCTCGACCCCCGGAACGTCCGACAGCGAGCGGCGAAGCACCTGGACGATCTGGTCGGCCGACGCCTCGCGTTGGCTGGGCGGCTTGAGGCGGATGAAGATGAATCCGGTGTTGAGCGCGCCGAAGCCCCCTCGCCCGCCGGCGCTGGACATGAAGGAGTCGACGAAACTGAACTGCTGGATGGCGTCGTTGACGGCCTGCTGGTGGGCGAACATCGACTCGTACGAGATGCCCTCGGACGCCTGCACGTAGCAGAACACCTGCGAGCGGTCTTCGCTGGGCAGGAAGCCCTTGGGCACGGCCACAAACAGCCAGAAGGTGCCCGCCAGCACCGCCAGCGAGACCAGCACGGTGATCAGGCGGTGGGCCAGCACCGGCCTGAGCGTGCGTCCGTAGAGGCCGACGATGCGTTCGAAGGCCCGCTCGCCGGCGGCGTACAGGCGGCCGCGGCGACCGCTCTGCGGCGGGCGCAGGAAGCGGCTGCACATCATCGGCGTCAGCGTCAGCGAGACGAACCCGGAGATCAGCACAGCCGCGCCGATGGTGACGGCGAACTCGCGGAACAGCCGCCCGACGATACCGCCCATGAACAACACGGGGATGAAGACCGCCGAGAGCGAGATGGTCATCGAGATGATGGTGAAGCCGATTTCTCGCGAGCCCTCCAGCGCCGCCTGCAGGCGGGGCTTGCCCATCTCCATGTGGCGGACGATATTTTCGAGCATGACGATGGCGTCGTCGACGACGAACCCCACCGACAGCGTCAGGGCCATCAGCGAGAGGTTGTCCAGGCTGTAGTTCAGCAGGTACATCACGGCGAAGGTCGCGATGATGGACATCGGCAGCGTCAGGCTGGGAATGATCGTCGCGGCGACGCTGCGCAGGAACAGGAAGATCACCGCCACCACCAGAGCCAGCGTCAGCAGCAGCGTGACCTGCACGTCGTTGGCCGATGCCTCGACCGCCTGCGAGCGGTCATACAGCATGTGCAGCGAGACGGAGGTGGGCAGTTGCGCCTGGAAGGTCGGCAGCAGTTTCTTGACGGCGCCGGCCACCTCGACCGTGTTGGTGCCCGGCTGGCGCTGGATCGCCAGGATCACAGACCGCTGCTGGCTTTGGCGCGTGCAGTACCAGGCGGCGGTCGTGTCGTTCTCGACGCTGTCGAAGACCGTGGCGACGTCTTGCAGCCGCACGACGGCGCCGCCGCGATACGCGACGATCAGCGGTCGGTAGGCGGCCGCGTCGTTGAGCTGCCCGGTGGCCTCGATGGTGAAGGCCTTGTGCGGACCGTAGAGCACGCCGGTGGGCAGCGTGACGTTTCCCTCCTGCACCGCCTGGGCGACTTCGTCGATGCTCAGGTTGATGTTGGCCAGCAGCGAGGGATTCGCGCGGATGCGGACGGCGTATTTCTGCGCGCCGAAAACCACCACCTGCGCCACGCCGGAGATGGTGCTGATGCGCTGGGCCATCAGCGTCTCGCCGTATTCGTCCAGCGTCCAGACCGGCAGCGTCGGGCTGGTCAGGGCGATGTAGAGGATCGGTTGATCCGCCGGGTTGACCTTGCGGAACGAGGGCGGATTGGGCAGCTCGGGCGGGAGTTGGCCCCCGGCCTGCGAAATAGCCGCCTGCACGTCCAGCGCCGCCGCGTCGATGCTGCGAGACAGGTCGAACTGCAGCGTGATCTGCGTGCTGCCCAGTTGGCTCGATGAGGACATCGACGCCAGCCCCGCGATGGTGGTGAACTGCTTTTCGAGCGGCGTGGCGACCGCCGAGGCCATGGTCTCGGGGCTGGCCCCGGGCAACGCGGCGGAAACCAGGATGGTGGGGAAATCGACGTTGGGCAAGTCGCTGACGGGCAGGTCGCGGTAGCTGATCACGCCCACCAGCAGCAGTCCGGCCATCATCAGCGTGGTCATCACCGGCCGGCGGATGCACAGCTCGGGCAGGTTCATTTCTCGCCTCCGCCTGCCGGCGCCGGCAGGCTCGATGCCGCCGCAGACGACGCTGCCCGGCTGGAGGCGCCGGGCCGGCTGGCGGCGCCCTGGGGCATCACCTCGGGCAGGATCCGCACAGTCAAGCCGTCAACCAGGCGCAACTGCCCGTCGACTACGACCGTCTCTCCGCCGGAGAGACCCTTGGCGATGATGCTCTGATCGTCCTGCGTGCGGTCCACCTCGACCGGTTGCATGCGGGCCTTGAGACGGCTGTCGATGACGAACACGAACGTGCCGTTCTGGCCGGCCTGGACCGCCCGCGAGGGAACCAGCACGGCGCCGGGCTGGACCGTCAGCGTCAGCGCCACGTCCACGAACTGACCGGGCCAGAGGCGGTTGTCGGTGTTGGCGAAGGTCCCCTTGAGCAGGATGGTTCCCGTGGCCGGATCGACCGTGTTGTTGATGAACGTCAGCGCCCCCAGCGACGGCGGCTGCGTGCGGTCGGCCATGTACGCCTGCAGCGGCAGGGCGCCGCTGGAGTGCTGGTAGCGGCGGATTTCATCGAGATGCCGCTGCGCCAAGGTGAAGGTGACATAGATCGGATGGATCTGGTTAAGCGTCAGCAGCGCCGTGTCGTGGATCGCCACGACGTTGCCGGTCTTGATCGTCACCTCGCCGGCGACCCCCTCGATGGGGGCATAGATGTAGCAGTACGCCAGTTGCAGCTTGGCGCTTTCCACGGCCGCCTGGTCCACCTTGGTGGAATCGGTCAGCGTGCGCACGGCGGTCTTGGCGGTATCGACCTCATCCAGCGTGGCCGCCCCCTTCTGATTCATCAAGACTGTGCGCTGCAACTCACGTTTGGCGAACTCCAATTGTCCGCTGTCCTTGGCCAATGCCGCCTGCGCCTGGGCCAGCGACGCCTGCGCCGGACGCGGGTCGACCCCGAAGAGCAGTTGCCCCTTGTCGACCAGCGATCCCTCGACGACGTGCACCTCGACAATCGGCCCGGCGATCTGCGAGCGGACCACCACCGACGAATACGCCGTAACCGTGCCGATGGTGTGCACCTGCACGGGCGTGTCGGCCACCATGACCGTGGCCACGCTGACCGGCACGGCCGGCGGCGGCGACGGCGCCTGGCGAGGACTGCATCCTGCCGCGGCCAGGACGGCTGCGGTCACAAGTCCGCCGACATGCAAGCGCAGCCCGCCGCAAAGAAGTTTCTTCCGACGCATATAAGCTCCTACCTATTTTAGTCGCCGCCGTAATAGGTCACACACTCTTCCCACCGCGGCGCTATTATGGATACAATGTCGCAGCCATTTGAAAGGACACGCATGAATCTGCCGCAATACATCACGCCCGAGGAAGTCGCCAGCGTCTGCAGGCAGTTGAAGATCCGCGACTGGACCACCATCGCCGACGGAAGAGTGACCCTCGACGAGGCCCGCATCATCCTGGGCGAGATGCGCGTCGAAGAGCGCATCGACCCGGAAGACTTCCGCCGCGGGCTGGAAGTCGAGCTCGAACACGGCACGCGATTCCCCGACGCCAACGTCACCAACAACCACCCCATCCTCACCGGCAAGATCGTGCTGGCCCACCTCAAGGAAACGCTCGACTACTACAGCCGACTCGAGATCGCCGAACTCGAGGGCGACTTGATGAAGTCGATCACGGCCGCCGGCGCCGCCAAACTGCAGGATTATTCCATGCGCCTCGCCCAGGCCCGGATCGACCTGGCCCAGCGCGAAGCCAAGAAGCTGTCCAACGGATAAAGTCGCGTCCACGAGGGGTGCCCTGGCGGCCGTTCCCCAACCGCCATCTCGCGGAAAGCTTCGGGGACACGGCGGCTGCGCGCCGGCCGCCATGGCGCCCAGGTGACATAAGCCATGCGCCCGACTCAAACATCGCGAAAGCTGGTCGATCTGCGAAGCCTGCTGGCGGGCAAGACTTCGCTGATGATCGTCCTGCAGGACAACCCCGACCCCGACGCCCTGGCCGCGGCGATGGCGCTGCGGAAGCTCGGGCATCACCTCGCCAACGTGCAGTGCACGCTGACCAGCGGCGGCAGCGTCGGCCGGGCGGAGAACCGCGCCCTGATGCGATACCTCGACGCCAACGTGCGCCCCATCGCGCAGATCGAGCCCTCGCGATTCGACGTCATCGCCACCGTCGACACGCAGCCGGGCCTGGGCAACAACTCCCTGCCCCAGGGCATCGTCCCCCAGATCGTCATCGACCACCATCCCCTGCACGACGAAACGCGACGCGCCCGGTTCTTCGATATCCGAAGCCGTTACGGCGCCTCCTCCACCATCCTCTGGGAATATCTCAAGGCCGCCGGTCTGACCCCCGAGGCCCCGCTGGCCACGGCATTGCTGTACGGGATCCAGAGCGACACCCAAGACTTCGGCCGCGAGGCCACCGCAGCGGACAAACTCGCCTATGGCGAGTTGTACCCCCTGGCCAACAAGCGCATCCTGGGCACCATCCAGCGCGGCGAGGAGCCCACCGAATACTACCGCGTGCTGGTGACGGCGCTGGCCGGGGCGAACCTGGCCGGCAAGTGCATCTACAGCAATCTCGGAACGGTCGACAACGCCGACATGATCGCCGAAGTGGCCGACCTGCTCCTGCGCCACGAACAGGCCGAGTGGTCGCTGTGCTGGGGATACGATGGCTCGCGAGTGCTGCTGAGTCTTCGCACGATCCTGCCCGACGGCCGCGCCGATGTCGTCATTCGCCACATCGTCCTGCACAAGGGCACCGGCGGCGGGCATCGCAGCATGGCCGGCGGGCAGATTGCCATGCCCTTGCCCGAGGGCACGGCGCAGAGCAAACTCGACCGCCTCATCGTCCGGCGTTTCCTGCATGCCACCGGCAATGATAAGGCCCCTGTGCACAAGTTGTTGTGATCCTCCGATCAAGTTGGTCGTATGAAGACGCCCGGAATTTTCTGAGATGAACATAGGGGCGTGTATACAATTTTGGAAAGTTTGTACGTTGTATGCGAAGGAATGCTATGCCTACCCCTAACCGAGGCAGGCCTAAGACCCGGAAAGGGGAGGTCCGAGCAGGCCGCAAAACCGAATCAGGCCAAGACCTCGCGTCGCTGCGCCGCCAGTCGCGCACCCTGGAGGGGTTCTTTGGGCATTCACCGACGCCGCTGGTGATCCTCGATCGCGATTTCAATTTCGTCCGCGTCAACGACGCCTACGCCCACGCCTGTCAGAAAGATGTGGAGGATTTTGCCGGACTCAACCACTTCGCCCTTTACCCGCACCAGGAGAACGAGGCGATCTTCCGCGACGTCGTCCGCACCGGCCGGCCCTTCCGCACCGACGCCAAGCCGTTCGACTTTCCCGACCATCCCGAGTGGGGCACGACGTACTGGAACTGGACGCTCACGCCGCTGATCGACCAGCGCGGACAGGTGGAACTGCTGTTGTTCGCCTTGGAAGACGTCACGCGCCTCCACCAGGCCCAGCGCCAGTTGGCCGCTCTCAACTGCCAGCTCCACTGCCGCGCAGGCCATCTCCAGGCGATGGCCCTGGAGGTTCACCAGTCCGAGCAGCGTGAACGCCGCCGCCTGGCGGTCCTCCTTCATGACAACCTCCAGCAGGCCCTCGTCGGGGCCAAGCTCAGCCTGACGGCCGCGCGAAACCGCGCCCACGACCGGCCCGTCAAAGACGCTCTCTCGCAGGTCGACGCCCTCCTGGCCCATTCGATCGAGGCCTCGCGCGTCCTGGCGATGGATCTCAGCCCGCTCATCGTTTACGAAGCCGATCTGGCGGCGGCTTTGGGGTGGCTCGCCCGCCAGATGCAGACCATGCATGGCGTCGACGTGCAGGTTCGCGCCGATGGCGTTCTGGCCGAGCCCATCGAGCCGCTACGGGTCTTTCTGTTCACGGCCGCACGCGAACTGCTGCTCAACGTCGCGCGGCACTCGCAGGCCCAGCAGGCCGACGTCTCGCTGCGAAGCACCGGGGACGTCATCATGGTCACCGTCACCGACCGGGGCGTCGGGTTCGATGTCGCCGCCACACGCGCCGCCGGCGGTTCGACGGGCGGGTTCGGTCTTTTCAGCATCGCCCAGCGCATCGAACTGCTGGGCGGCTCGCTGACCATCGACAGCTCGCCCGGCCGCGGCAGTACCGTCGTGCTGACCGCCCCGCTGGCCAAGAACCCCGCCGCCAAGGTCGTGGTTTCGCCAACCTCGGCGGCGCCTCAGACGTCGACCCTGGCGCAGCGCCAGGGCAAGCGCATCACCGTGCTGCTGGTCGACGATCACAAGGTCATGCGCGAAGGCCTGGCCGCCCTGCTGGGCGAAGAGCCCGATATCGAAATCGTCGGCGAGGCCGCCGACGGCAAGACCGCTATCGAACTGGCCCAAAGCGCGCGTCCCGACGCGATCATCATGGACATATCGATGCCCGGCATGAACGGCATCGAGGCCACCGCCGAGATCATCGCCCATCAGCCGGAGATCTGCATCATCGGCCTGTCGATGCACGATGAGTCGGATATGGCCGCCAAGATGCGCCACGCCGGCGCCAAGGCCTACGTCAGCAAAGGCGGTCCAGCCGAAGACCTCTTAGCCGCCATCCGCGCCAACGTCGTCAAGACCTCAGGCAGTGCGATATTGGAGGATTAAACAAAGAAATCTAACGAGACGTTGAAGGACGCTCTGCATTGAGTTGAAGATTCATCAAAAGACCGACACTCCCCGCCGCTCTCCCCGCGACATGCGCGCAAAAAAGCAGCCAAGGTGGATTAGGACTGACCAAGTTTTACCTTGATCAACCGAGGAGAACCTTGGCCTCGTGGAAACAGGTGCTTGAGATCGATCCTCATGTGAATGAGGGGTCGATTTCCCTCCCTCTTTCACCTGCTCCATTACTATCATAGGATCGCACGGCGCCATTCTCAAATCGGCCCGGCGGAAATTATTCATGGCATCTCGCACAGGTCGCCGTCGCAGAAGCGCGCTTCGAGTTCCTGCTCGTGATCGAGATCTCCCCGCAGCGGGCGCAGGC
Organism: Planctomycetaceae bacterium; assembly: GCA_021371965.1. Next base: position 26,610 of record JAJFVE010000188.1, on the reverse strand, counting down.
CGCCGGCGATGCGCTCATACTGGCTGCGGGTGATCTGCTCATACGGCGGCTGCTGGTACCCGTGCCCGCGCGAAGGCAGGAACACGACGGCCTTGAGGCGGTTTTCGTAGTCATGCAGCAGGCCGGGCAGTTGCCCGCCCTCGCGATCGGGGTCGAACTCGGCGGTGATGCTCACCTGGGTGTCTGACCAGAACCGCTGCATCTGCGCGGCCAGGTCGACCTTCTCCAGCAGCGGCACGTCGCTCTTGCAGCGGCCCAGCCGCTCGACGTGAACCGGAAACGACACCACCACGGTGTTCTGCGAATACACGTCGTCTTCAACGTGATAGCCGCTGCGGCGGCACATCTCCACCAGCGGGTGGCCCATCGTCACGCGGACGCGGCGGATGTAATACGGCGCGTGCTCCCAGTGGACCCCCGGCGTCGCCCCCGCCAGCAGGCTCACCGTGCCCGAGGGCTTGACCGACGTGAGCTTGATCGACCGCGGCACGGCAAGGGCGGCCGAATGCTCCTCGTCCAGCCGCCGCAAGAACGCATATGCCCGGTCGCACCAGCGGAAGAACTCCCCGTAGCCGAACTTGTCGATGGCCTGCACCACGCCGGTCATCGAGCAGCCCAGGCGGCGGTTGCGCAGCATGACGGCGTTGGTGGCGGCGTCTTCAGTCTCCACCAGCGTGACGGCCTTGGCGTACCTGTACGCCACGGCCAGCGTCCGCTGGTAGTCCTCGAAGCTCTCGTGGTGGGCGGGAAAGGTCTCGACGAGGCAGCACAGCTCGCGGTCCCACAGCGTCTGCTCGACGCAAGGGTTCGATCCCTCGGCCGCCGCGTCGAGCCAGTTGGGCTCGTCGCCCATGCGGCCGTACGCTCGGGCGTTCTCCAGCCACATGTACCCCGGCTCGCCGGTGGCCACCGTTCGCCGCACCGCCGCCGAGTAGTCCATCCCCGCGCTGGCGAAGATGGAGTTGTTCGACGCCCAGCGATACTCCAGGACCTTGTTGCGGTCCTGCTTGAGGTCCATGAACTCTTCGTCGTCGGCCTCGCCGAAGGCGATCTGCGCCGAGCGGCGGATGCCGCCGGCCACCACGCAGCGCCCGATGAGATTCATCGCGTCGACGATCAAGCGCGAGTCGACCCTTCGGCCGGCGTAGCTGCCCAGCAGCGTCTGCAGGTCGGCGAGCATTCTCGACAGAGGCCCCGGTCCGCTGGCGAATCCGCCGAAGCTGCGCAGGGCGGACCCGTGCGGGCGGATCTGCGAAAAATCCCAGCCGGCCGGCAGTGAGCCTTTCCCCACGTACGCGTTGAGCAGGCGTCCGAGGGCGCCGGCCCAGCCTTCGCGGCTGTCGCCGATGATGTGTACGTCCTGGGCGACCCGCGCGGCAACAATGGCCAGCTTTCCTCGCCCGCGCGTGTCAAAGCCCACGCCCACGCCAAGCATCGACATCTGGAGCATCCACAGGAACGGTCCGGAAAAGTCCGTCGCAAGATCTTTGGTCGAGACGAATCCGCAGTTGTTCAGCGCCGCCCCGCCGCGCTCGTAGACGAACGGCGTGCCCATGATCCACAGCCCGCGCCCCGGCGGGGTCCACTTGAACGCCCACAGTCGCTCGTACGCCTCGTGCGCCTCGTGGAGCGCGCGGGCAGAGTCCCACGCCAGGCCCGCCCGCATGCAGTGGGCCCTCTGAACGCTGAACATGCCTTCGATCACGCGCCGGCACGTCTGCCACCAGCTCTCGCCATCGCGGCTATACGTCCGCTTGTACGTCGCCCACGACAGCGGGCCAAAGCCCCACCGCACCGGCCGGGCGACGTATGCCTGCAAAAACTCCTCGTCCAACTGAAAGACGCCATACTTGTCGATGTCGACGATCATCGCTCGTACGTGCCGATCAACTCACTCTCGCCCAGGACGTGGCCCTTCATCGCGGTCAGGAGTTGCTCCTTGGTCTGGCGCGGCGGCAGATTCAGCGGCGCATCCAGCGCGTAGAGCTTGAAGTGATAGTGATGCACGCCGTGCCCCTTGGGCGGGGCCGGGCCGTCGTATCCGGCGTTCTTGGACGTATTCACGCCTTGCAGCGCTCCATGAAGCTCAGGCGGTTTGTCGGCCGCCTTCACGCCCTCGGGCAGGTGTTTGACGCCGGGGGCGATCTTGTACATGACCCAATGCACCCAAGGCTGGGGCGTCGGCGCGTCGGGGTCATCCACGATCAGCGCCAGTTCCTTCGTGCCTTCCGGCAGGCCCTGCCACTCCAGCGGCGGCGAAATGTTCTGACCGTCCTGGCTGTACTTCCTGGGGATCGGCTGGCCGTTCTCGAACGCGGTGCTCTTGACGACGATGCTCACAAGGTAGCCCTTTCCAGCATATAAGACGACGGGAGCGTCTGTAATGGCAATCAGCACACACAACATCACCGCGCCGCCTGTCTTCAACATTCCTGGTGTAATTCTAGCAGTGGGCATGCCCACGGTCATTCAGGCGGCTGATTCCTCACCGGCTACCGGCTACTGACCACCGGCTACTGTCATTTGACCCACCGCAGCTGCGGCGTTAGAGTCGAGAGCCTATTCAGGAGAACTGCTTTGGCCAAACGCCCGAACGTCCTGTGGCTGATGAGCGACCAGCACAACACGCAGTCGACCGGCTACAGCGGCAACCCCAACGTGCGCACGCCCAACCTCGACCGCCTGGCCGCATCGGGCGTCAACTTCCGCCGCGCGTACACGGTCAACCCCATCTGCGCCCCGTCGCGGCTGAGCTTCATCACCGGCCAGTACTGCCATACGCACGGGCTCTTCGGCAATATGAACAATCTCTACGACCGGCGCAATCCCGACACGCTGGCGTGCGTGTTCCGCCGCGCGGGCTACCAGACGGCGATCTTCGGCAAGGCCCACATGGTGCCGCTGTGGGACCGCGAAGGCTTCGAGCACATCCGCTACGACAACCTCGGCGACGTGGCCCCGGGCGACCCGATGTCCTGCCACTACTTCCGCCAGATCGTCCAGTCCGGCGCCGCCGAGCTGATGGACCGTGAGATGACCACCCCCGGCGAGCCGGCGTCGCGGCCGTCATTTCTCTCCTACGAGCAGTCGTGCGAATATTTCACCGGCCAGGAGGCGATCAACTTCCTGGGCAGCCGCGACCGCTCGCGCCCGTTCTTCGCGCAGGTCAGCTTCCAGCGCCCTCACGGATGCGACTACGCGGCCGAGGAATTCTTCCGCATGTACGATCCGAAGGACATCGTGCTGCCCGACAGCGCCGCCGACCTGTTCGTCAACGGTTTTGCTTCAAAGCCCGCGGCGATTCGCGACGCGGTGCTGCGCGGCAGCGGGTATCCGCTGGCCGCCACCCAGGAGCGGCTCAAGCGCGGCCTGTGCGGGTACTACGCGCTGATCACGCAGATCGACAACGAGATCGGCCGCGTGATCGCCGCCCTGGAAGCCTCGGGCGAACTGGACAACACGATCATCCTCTATACCGCCGACCACGGCGACTACGCCGGCGAGCACGGGCTGCTGTTCAAGGGGCTGAGCCTCTACGAGTCGCTCCACCGCGTGCCGTTCCTGCTGCGCTGGCCGGGCGGGCCGGCCGCCGCGACGTGCGACGAGCTGATCGAGACCATCGACTGGTACCCCACGGTGTGCGGCCTGTGCGGCGTGGACGTACCGCCCGGGCGCGAGGGCGTGGACGTGCTGCCCATCGCCGCGGGGCAGCGGCCCGGCAAAGACGCCGCCTTCTGCGAGTTCTGCGTCACGGGCAAGGTCTCGGCCGTCCGCACGCGGCAGCACCGCCTGATCGTCAACGCCGACTGCGGCGCGCACGAACTGTACGACGTGCAGGCCGACCCGGGCGAGATGTACAACCTGTTCGAGGACCCGGCACACGCGGCCGTCCGCGCCGACTTGATGGAGCGGTTGCTCCTGTTCACGCTGAACTACCGGACCGAAAGCAGCTACGCCACCGACGCGGTGCAAGGCCCGGCGCTGTACGACTCGCCCGCGATGAAGATGCACTTCGGCCAAGCCCGCTGGGGGCAGTACGTACATCAGGAATGATTCGCCGCAGAGGCCGCTGAGCGCTTGGCCACCTGACCCCATTGTCTCCCAGCCGGATTTCTCGCATGGTGCGCATGCGGCCTTATTCTTGATCGAAACCTCGCTCACCCTGCCCCGCCCACACGGAAAGATAACAGGAGCAGGATCAGTACCAACATCGTCAGTGCGACATATGTCCAGTCTCGTTCAAGGGCAAAGGCCACTACAGAGACGGCCACACGCAGTACCGGTGTGGCGATAAGCACCAGAAGGCCCAGCGACGCAACCGCTCGCCCTGAGACGCCGTCAAACTGGCGGATTACCTGGCCGACGGTATGCGGGAATTCCGCGCCTGGAGCCACGAGTCCTGGAAGATTCCGTGCTTGCGACAGGTCGTCCGGGTGCCTGACGAAAAGGAGCACCACCCCAGTCAGTACCAGCATCATGCTTAACGCTACGCCTGTACGAAGCAGATAGCTCAAGAAGATTTCGACACGCCTGAAGGGCGGCTTAATGTCCCTCGGCAGCGGCGGGGGGTGACTCATGTCAGTCCCCTCCACAGCATCTGGGCGGCAACTGCCAGCAGTACGGCCGTAAAGACTATGTGCAATATCTTCGTCGGCATTCTCCGCAGGATAATCGTCCCGATCAGTGCCCCGGCGGCTACGCCGACGGCCACTGGGGCGGCGATGATTGGATTGATGTCCCCTCGATAGAAATACACGCCCGCGCTGGCTGCGGCCGTCACACCGATCATGAAATTGCTGGTGGCCGAGGCGACCTTCAGCGGCAGGCCCATGATAAGATTCATGGTAGGCACTTTGATGACGCCGCCTCCGACCCCCAGCAGTCCGCTGATGACGCCGGCGAATGAACTGACCAGCAACCCGGCTTTCGGCCGTCTGGCATGATATACAACTTCCGCCCCCCCTGCCTGGTCGAAGTACGATCCGCCAAGTGACAGTCGCTGCACCAAGAGATCGGCATGACTTTCGCCCGAGGTGACATGGCGGGGTCCGCGCCACATCTGGAACGCCGAATAGCTCAGTATCAGGCCGAATAATAAGAATAGCCATTTCGGATGTACTATGCCCGCAACAAAGGCCCCCAGGATGGCCCCGCTGGTAGTGGCAGTTTCCAGAAGCATTGAGACGCGGATGTTGGTCAAGCCTTCCTTCACATATACAGCGCCGGCTCCACTAGAGGTGGCGATCACAGAGACGATCGAGGCGCCTATGGCGTAGCGGATATCAACGTGCAACAGTAGCGTCAAGGCGGGCACGACGATGATTCCCCCGCCCAACCCCAGCACTGCCCCAAAGATCCCAGCCCCCACGGATACAGCGAACGTGGCCAGAATGAACTCTAGCGGCGTCATGGTCGTCATCCAGTTCCAGATCTTTGGCGATGCCTACGGGATTCCAGCTACCGGCTGCCGTAGGCGCCGGCACAATTGCGGGATCTTTGACCGCCTCCCTCAACGCAGTGTCTCACCTGTTGAGTCTCCTGATCACGGCGTAACCATGCGCTACTTCGAGGGCGGCAGGAACACGAACCGCGTCATGCCTGAAGGATCGGTCACTCGTAGACGCACGCCCTCGGCCGCTTCTTTTGCTGAGACCGCTTCCTTGAACTGCTCGGCCGTGTCGATGTCCTTGTCCTGGACCTGCGTGATCACCATGCCTTCCTTGAGACCCTGACTGTCGGCGGAAGAACCAGGAGTGACTTGCGTAATGACCACGCCCTTGGGGGTGGTCTTGTATCCGTATTGCTGGGCCAACTCCTTGGTCACAGTCTGCACCTGGAGGCCGAACTTTCCGGCCGTCGTCTCCCCGCCTTCGGGCATTTCGCCAGCCGCGAACATGTTTGCTGGCTGAGTTTCTATGGTCACGCTTACGCTGGTCTTCTTGCCGTCACGGTAGAACTCTACCGGAACGCTCTTGCCAACCTCCAGGCCGGCCACCAGGTTCCTCAACTCGTTGGAGTTCTCGACCGGCTTGCCCGCCACGGACACGATGAAATCGCCTGATTTTAAGCCCGCCTTGGCGGCCGGGCCGTCGGGCGTCACCGAAGCAATCAGCGCGCCCTTGGTGCTGGAAAGATGGAAGCTCTTGGCCAACTTCTCGTCCACCCCCTGAATGGCTACACCCAGATAGCCCCGCGTCACCTTGCCCTTCTCGATAAGTTGGGTCATCACGCTCTTGACCATGTTGGAGGGGATGGCAAAGCCAATACCCTCATTGCCGCCGCTCTCCGAAACGATGGCCGTGTTGATGCCAATAACCTCGCCCTTGGTGTTAACCAGCGGCCCACCGCTATTGCCATGGTTGATGGCAGCATCGGTCTGTATGAAACTTTGATACGTTTTGGCATGGTCGGTAACGCGCCCCTTGGCCGAGATGATCCCGGCCGTCACCGTCTGCTCCAGTCCCTCAGGCGCACCGATTGCCAACACACAGTCACCCACCTGCATCGCGTCGCTGTCGCCCAGCGGGGCCTCGATCAGATCCGTAGGTCCCACCTTAACGATGGCCAGATCGGTCATCGGGTCCGTACGAGCCCATTCCACCTTCAGCGTCCGCCCGTCAGGCAATACGACCTGGGTCTCATCGGCTCCGCCGACGACATGGTAGTTGGTCAGGATATATCCATTCTTGGCATCGATCACGACGCCACTGCCCAAACCACGCTGGAGGTATTCCCGCGGCTGGGGCTTGGCACCCTTGCCGGGAGATTGCGGCAGGCCGAAGGGCGCTTCATCTCCGAAGAAGTGCTGAAAGAACTGGTTGATGTCCGGGGTCTCCTGCATCTTGACCTTCTTGGTGACGCGGACCTCGACGACAGCCGGCCTGAGCACCTTGGCCACTTCGACGAAGAGAGGCGACAACGTATCACCTTTGGCCAGCGTCGCCAGATGCTCGCGAGCGGCCTGATTTTGGCCCTGGGTGACCGCAAAGGCGATTCGCGTGGCAATTCGCGGCCCGTCGATTGCAGCATAAGCCACTACGGCGACAAGCACTCCCGCCGACAACCATCGATTAATCGCTTTCATCGGATATCCCCTTTTCCGTTTCAGCTACACCAAGCTCCAAACGCCGGGAATTCTATGCAGGATAACGCTCCGCAGACCGGGGGCATCAATAGAATTAGAGCAAAGGAGATTACACATGTTCGGCAAGACCGCTACGCTCTTTAAGGTATTCGGGTTTACGGTCAAGGCCGATGAGGACTTATCTCCGCATGGAACGCGTCGATGCAGGATGGAGCGATTGCTCGAAGTCTCCGTCTTCGTGTTCCTCATCCTTCCGTCTTTGCTGCTGTCGTTTGTCTCGGTCGGGGTGGCAGGGCCGGGCGGCATGAGCTTCGCCCTGGGCGGAACCGCTATCATCTTTCGCGACATGGCCCTAGTCAGCCTGGTGCTGTTTTTCATCTGGAGAAACCGTGAACCGATACGCCGGATCGGATGGAGCTTTCGGTGCTGCTGGCGCGACGTCGGCCTGGGCATGATGCTCTTTATCCCGACGTTCTTTGCCGCCGGATGGGTTGAACAGGCTGCCAAATTTGTCGGCTTGTCCCCCGGCCCCAAATCGTTGCCCGCTGACCTCACGCCGCACGGAGGCGTGGAACTCGCGCTCGCCTCGGTCATGGTGGTGGTTGTCGCCCTGGCCGAGGAAACCATCTTCCGAGGTTACCTGATCCTGCGCTTTGCCGAGATCACCGGCAGCGGCGTGGCCGCCGTGCTATTGTCCTCCTTCATCTTTGCCTTGGGCCATGGCTACGAGGGTTCAGCGGGCGTGGTGACCGTGGGGTTCATGGGACTCGTTTTCGCAATGGTGTTTCTGTGGAGGAAAAGCCTCCTGGCGCCAATCGTGATGCACTTCATGCAGGATTTTCTGGCTATCGTTGCCATACCTCTTATGGGGATACGATGAGCTCATGGCTGGATTGTAGGGCCGGAAGGACACACCGCATCGGCGGTGCATCCCTCAGGAGATCCCAGAGGTAGCGGAACGCCGGCCCCTTTATTCCGCTGACCCCTTTATTCCCCCGCAGTACAAGAAATAGTTCACCAGATAGATCGCAGAGAACGCAGAGATTTTGGAAGATGGAGATTCTTTACGTTCTCTGCAGCGGGCCGCCATGCCACCCAACCGCGCTACCGGCTGCCGGCTACTGCTTTGCCGCAAAGACCTGCACGCTCTGCGCGTCGGCGACGACGATCATGCGGTTGAGAATCTTCACCTGCGCGGTTTCTTCTTCAAACGTGACGCCGGGCAGTTCCTGGCGGGCGAGGTGGCGGCCGCTGGCGCGGTCGAACAGGTCGATGTAGAGCGCGGGTTTCGACGTCGAGAACATCGCCCAGCGTGTCTCGGGCGTGCGGTCGTTCTTGCGAAGGTATCGCCCGTGCAGGAAGGACGCCACGGCTGTCACGTCGCCGCAGTGGGCGGCCTCGACGACGACGCAGTTCCAGGCCGTCGGTCCGGCGGGCAGTTCGTAGAGGGTTTCTCTTCCGGCGGCGCGGTCGAAGGCGTATACCTTTTCCATGCACGTGGCGAACGACCCGCCGGGCGAGGTCTTGATCAGCAGGTCCACTGGCGTCTTGTAGAACCTGCTGGTCTCCAGAGGCCTCTGCCAGGGCGACAGCGGTCGCTGGTCGGCCAGCGCCGCCTCGCGGGCGGTGGAGGTCGCGGCGACGTAGCAGATGGTCTGGTCGGCCAGATCGTAATGCCGCGGCCAGGCCTTTTCCTTGGGCAGGATGCGGCGGATATCTTTCATGCCCCCCGCCGCATCGAACACGATCTGTGCGGGCACGGCCCCGCCCTCGCCGCTGAACAGCGCGCTGGCATAGACGTTCACCTCGCCGCCGGCGCCCACGGCGATCGACTTGATGCTCTGATTTCCCACGCGAATCGACCGACCCAGGCAGCACGTCCACAGCAGGCGCCCGCTCGCCATATCGATGGCCGCGGCCCAGGGCTCCCACTCCCCGCCGGCCGAGGCGGCAGCGGCCACCGCGCCGCCGACATCAAGGTGCTCCGCCCAGAATGGCAGCGTGGCGCTCCAGAGCACTTTGCCGCCGGCGGCATCGATGGCCGTCACGTCGGACCCGCCGCTGACGAGCACTTTGCCCCCCGCGACGCGCCCGCGCTGTGCCGCGGCCGGCAGAACGCATTCCCAGAGCGTCTGCACAGAAGAAGGCGCATTCTCTCGCGCGCTCAGGCACGCCAGTCGCCGCCCGCTGATCACATAGAATCGGTCGTCCGCCTGGCCAGGCGGCGGCACGATGACCGTCGCCTGCGGCGCCGCCGCCGACCACGCCTGCGCCAGCGGCAGGGAAAGCCTGGCGGGTATCGCTACCGGCGCCGCCTGGGCGGCGGCAAAGGCCGGCGCGGCAATCTCCAACAGCGACCCGTCGCCCAGAAAGACGCGCTGCACCGCCGGCTGTGTGGCATGAGCGTTCCCATGGGACAGGCCCCGCCCTTGCATCGGCGTTTCGGCTTGGCCGTCTATCGACGCCTCTTCAATCGTCTTGCCCGTATCGGCCGCGACGCGATAGAACCGCTCGCCGGCGACCACGATCACCTCGCCGCCTCTGATCGCGGCCGCATCGATATCGCGTTCAAACGGGCGGCACCATTTCACGCCCCCGCCGGCGACATCCACGCCGGCCAGCCAGCGCGACGCCATCGTGATCAGCACGCCATCGACAACGCCGAGCATCCGGTCCGACGGCGTCATGGGCGCTTCCCAGAGAATCGCACCGCTGCGGCAGTCCAGCGCCAAGACGCCGCTGTGGTCGCGCGGGGCCGCCAGCAGCGTCGTGCCCGAGACGATGGGCCCGCGCCCGCTGCGCGAGAACTGCATCGCCGGGCGCGCCTGCTGCACCGCCGAAGCATACCCGCGAACCCACTCGAGCGAACCGTCGCGCAGGTCGCAGCGGGCAATGCTGCCGGCGTGGGTCACGCTGTACACGCTACCCTGGCTGACGGTCACCTCGCCCGACGCGCGGGCCAGCTCGACCGGCACGTCGACCGCCCGCCCGATCGTCCGCCGCCACACGATGCGCCCGTCGACCGCCTCGGCGCAGACCAGCGAGAGCATCGGCGTCTGCGCCTCGGCCGAGGCCGCCAGCACGTACGCCCGCCCGTCGAAGATCGCCGGATAGCTGAGCACGCGCAGGCCCTTCCAGTCGGCCAGCGCCGCACTGGACCACACGACGCTGCCGTCGGCGGCGTCGAGCCCCGCCAGCGACTGCGGCAGTGTCTGGTTCATCAGGCAGCAGATGACCGCCTGCTTTTCGCCCGGGCCGGCGGGCAGCGAGGTCATCGCGGCGCCGCGCTGGCGAAGGGGCCAGAACCGCGGCGGATGAGTGACGGCGGGCTCTTCGTTGGCGGCCCTGACCGCAGGGGCCGCCGCCGCGGGAACCGTCCGCGTCCACCGCGATGAACCGTCGCCGGCCAACAGCGTCACCCCCTCGCTGGTGGCGGCGATGATCTCTGGGCCGCGGTCGGCGACCCACACGGCCGGCCAGGGGGCATGCGGCGCCATATCCCAGGCTTCTTCGCCGGCGTTCCAGCCCGCGGGGGCGGCTGGCAGCGTGATTCGCCGCCGCGGCAATTGCGAAATCGCCAGGCGTGAAGCGTCGAGCGGCGCCGGCGGTGCAGACCGCACGCCCCGGCAGCCCAGCAGTAATTCTTTCTTGATCTGCGAGGCCGTCGCCTCGGCGCCGCGCCAGGGCAGCCGCGCGTCCGGGGCCGCGCCGGCCATGACCGCCTCAAGCGCCCCGGCATCGCCCTGCGCGGCGACGGCGGTCCAGAACCCCACGCTCGCCCAGCGGCGCAGGTTGTCTGCCGCGGCGTGCGAGGCCACGTCGGCGAAGGTGGCGGCGGCCCATTGGTAGTGTCCGCTGCGCAGGGCGTTCTCGGCCAGGCCGGCCATCGCCTCGTGCACGCCCGCCGACCACGGACAGCGGCGAAAGAGCTTGAGCAGTTCGTCGCGGGCGTCCTCGCGCGCCAACTCGGCCGCCAGGTTCCCGGCGACGCGGTCCTGCGCCTGCCGCAGCGCCGTCAACTGGCCGCCGTGGGTAAGCAGTTCCTGGTCCACCGCCCGCGCAAATGACTGATAGTGCGACTCGCTGCGGGCCACCGTCGCCTGCGACTTGGCCGCGGCTTCGAGCAGGTTGCTCAAATCCGCCGTGTCGAAATCTTCCGTGGCGCTGCGGCTTCGCATGAGCGCCTCCCAGCGCATCTGCAGATCGACGTCGCGCGGCAACGCCGCCAGAACCCCGCGTCCGACCTGGATCGACAGCACGTTGGCCCGATTGTCCCGGGCCTTTTCAAACCAGTCGCCGGCGAGCTTTCCGTGGCCGAGGTAAGCGAGCAATTCCCCCGCGGCCGCCGCGGCTGCGGGGTTCGCCTTCGCCAGGCGCGCCGCGTGTGCGAAGAACGCCGGAGCCAGGTCGTAGCGCATCTGGGCGCCGATCAATTCCCCCTGCCGCGCCAGTGCGGCCGCCACCACGGGAGAACTATCGGCGATGCCGCCGCGGGCATTGAAAGCCAGCACCTTCTCGGGCATGCTCTGCCATTGCAGGGCTGAGGGGCGGCGGACGCTGTCCTTGAATGGCTGGGCGATCAGTGCCGCATAGGCCTTGGCCGCCAGGTCCGGCTGGGCGGGGAACTCCCGCACGATCTGCTGCAGGCAGAAGTCCCGCAATTCGCCGCCGGCCGCGGCCATCTGCAGATATGCTTCGATGTGCTTTTGCTTCTCGGCGGGGAACCGCTGGGCCATCGCCTTGAGCAGGGCGATCTTCCGCAGCGCCAGGGCCTCGCCCGCTACCGAATTCAGCGTCGCGTCGGCGGCAATCTGCTTGCCCAGCACCGCGTCGCTGTTGGCCTCGAGGGTCGCATCCCAGGTGGCCGCCCACGAGATGTTCACCGCCGCCCAGTTCTGCGGGATACAGTCCTGTGCAGCCGGGGCATCGTCCGCGGCCGCCGGCGCAGCGGCGACGAAAACGACCGCTGCAACCGCCATCAGAAACCCGTGTGAATTGCGATCAATCATTTGGAATTTGAACCCCCCTGCCACCAAGCGGGACCGATCAAACCCGGCGCCCCCCGCGCCGCTCAGTCAAACCGAAGATAGATCATCTTGAGGTATTGGGCCTCTTTGAACGTCGCGGGGTGATCGCCCGGGTGCAGCGTCGTCTGGAGCTGCGAGAAGCTGCGCCTGCCGGCTGCGGCGGCGCGATGCACGGCGGCGAAAAACTCGGTGGCCGTCACGTGCGCCGAGCATGAGGCCGACGCCAGAATCCCGCCCCGCTCCAGCCGCGCGATGCCCAGCGAACTGAGCCGCTCGTATGCGGCGACGGCCCCTTCACGCTGAGCGGCGCTGCGAGCCATCGACGGCGGGTCCAGCACCACAAGGCCGAACGTCTCGCGCGAGTTGCCCAGCCACTCGAAGGCGTCGGCCTGAACCGTCTCGTGGGGGCACCCGCTCACGGCCGCGATGTCGCGGTTGTGCGCGAAATTGCGTTCCGCAGCCGCCAGGGCGTGGGGGCTGATGTCCAAGTCCGTCACGCCTGCCGCGGCGCCGCGGGCGGCATAGACCGAGAAGCCTCCGGAAAAGCTGAAGGCGTTGAGCACCCGCCGTCCGGCCGCCAGCGACTCGACGATGCGGCGGTTCTCCCGCTGATCGAGGAAGAAGCCAGTCTTCTGCCCGCGCAGCACGTCGGCCTCGAACCGCAGGCCGCTCTCCAGGAAGACGACGGCCTCGGGCGGCGCCTCGCCGATCAGCACCTGCCCGTCGTAGCGATCGAATTGTTCGGCCGCGACGGGCTGAATGTTGCGGCTGAGGCGCAGGACGATCCGCCGCTGCGGCAGACGCGACTGCAGCATCGCCAGCGTCTCGTCCAGCCGCGGCAGCCATGCGGCGGTATAAATCTTGAGCACCAGCGTGTCGGCGTAACGGTCCAGCACGAGCCCCGGCCAGCCGTCGCTCTCGCCGTGGATGAGCCGGTATCCCGTGGTCCGCTCGTCGAACAATCCCTCTCGCCGCGCCACGGCCGCCTCGAGGCGCGACTGCCACCATGCCCCGTCGATCGCCTGCGGTTTGCCCGCGTGCAGGATGCGCACGCGGATGGGCGAGTCGGCATCGAAGAGCCCCACCGCCAGGAATTTATCGTGGCGGTCATAGATCACCGCCAACTCTCCCGTGCGGCCGGGCCTGTTGGCCTGCGCCACGCTGTCGGCAAACACCCACGGATGCCCGCCGCGCACGATGCCCTCGGCCGCGGGCTTGAGCCGCAGGCGAAGCGTCACGGGCTTGTTGGGGTTTGCGTTCATGCCAGGTCCCGCGATTGTACCGGCAGAACGCCGGCGGCACGAATGGACAGCACAAAAGTCTTGGCAAATCTCCGACGCGCTCCAAAGCGGGCTATCGCGAGTACTTCTTCTGGATGGCTTTGAAGCGCCCGCCGCGGTAGTAGCCGCTGACGGCGTTCTGGGTGTCGGGATGGGCCCACCAGGCTTTGATCTTGGCGATCTGCGCGGCCCGCTCGCTTTCGGGGGCGTTGGAGCGGTAGTTCAGGCGGATGCAGGTGATCTTTTCGATCGCGCGGCAGGTGGCCCGCCGCACGCTCTCTTGCTGGTCCTCCAGCGAAGCCACCAGGTCGTTCATCGTCTCGTACGCCCGCACGTAGCCCAGCGTGGTGGCCGCCGACGCGCGGACGGCCGGCGCGGGGTCTTCGCGCATCGCCGTCACCAGCGCCTTGACCGAACCGGCCGTCGGGTCTTTGGGCTGCTCGGGCGCGATCGTCGCGTTCAGGGCCGAGGCGCTCCAGGCCCGCACGTCGGGGCGTTTCTCGACGCGGCGGTCCAGCAGGCGCGTCAGGACGGGCTCGGCGCCGGCGCCGAGTTCCTGCCCGAGACATTGAACGTACATCTTGGCCTGCGGCGCCGGCTGCCCGCGCACCAGGCCCACCACGGCGTCATAGTCCTTCCGCGCGATGGCCGCCCTGGCCTGCGAAAGGTCCGGGTGATCGGGGCTTGGCAAATCGGGCCAACACAGCACCGCGATGGCGGCCGCCGCAAGGACGCCGCCGCAGATCAGGACGATAGTCGTGAGCCGGGAGGGGTGCATGGATCTTACGGTTTCCAGTATCGGTCGCGCAGTTCCTGGAACAGCGGATCGATCTCGGCGGCGGTCATGGACCGCACGACGCCGTCGACGAACAGGACGTTGACCCTCCCCTGGCCGCCGCGCACGCGGTGGCGGGCGAAGTCCAGCCGCCCGTCGCTGTCAGCGTCCCACGTCGCGGCTGACCAGTTGTCTTCTTCCGGCTTGGCGATGGTGTCGGCGTAGTCCAGGGCGAAGATTTGTTCCGGCCGCGACATCCCGCCGGCGAGGCTGTTCATGCCGTAATTGGTGCAGTTGAACCCGCCGGCCGTGCCGGGGGCGCCCGGCGCGCCGGGGATGGTCGCCTTGCCCTCGCCGATGATGATCCAGTCGTTGCGCCCATCGCACTGGCCCGGCGCGTTAGGGCAGATCGAGCTGGAGTGGCAGCGCTCGGTCTGGAGGATCGGGCCCGGGCCCGTTGTCAGGTAGCCCAGCGTCTGGCCGGGCTGGGGCACGTGGTAAGAGCCCGGCAGATCGTGACGCTGCTGCATGGCAAAGCCGGTGCTCGGCGCGAGACGGCCGACGCCCTTGCTCGTCACGACGGACTCGGAGGCCTCCGTCGTCAGCACCGAGAACGTGCTGGAATACGTCCCCGAGATGGCCTCGTGGTTGGTCCAGAGCCGCACGCCGCCGCCGGAGCCGGCCGGCTCGGCCTTCATGAACACGTTGGTGTACGCCGAGCCCCAGTGAATGCCGAACGTGATGCCCCAGTACGACGTGCCCGATCCGTCGCTCTCATAGACGTACGTGCTGGGCGGAGCCCACCGATTGAGCACCGGGTCCCACTGGGCCCAGAAGGCGTTGTTGTATCCGAAATAGCACGGCGGATTGGGATTGCCGTAGCTGTCGGTGGTAGTGATGGTATCCTTCTGGTGCTGCGAAAAGTGCAGAATCCACGGGCTGTCGTCCGACAGCGGGTACCCGCCCGGGGCGTACGTGTCGTAGCCGCTCTCCCACCGGTCGGACCACGGGTAGAAGCTCTGGACGATCACGTAGTTGCCTTCGATGTCCTCCCCGCCCGGCGTGGGCGGCGTGACCTCGCCGCTTGAGTCGTTAACCGGCACCGGCCCGTCCGGGCACAGGAACACCTTGGCGGCCTTGTCCACCTTGGGATACAGCGTCACCTGCCAATTGGCCGAGGCGATCTGCCCGTTGGCCCCGGCATCCTGCCGCGCCAGCACGGCCGCCTGACCGATCGAGCGGAGTTGGCTGGCGCAAACGGTTTCATTGACGCGACCGAGGAGGTTCGACGTGGCCGGGATGAGCAGCGTCACAAGAATCCCCAGCACCGCTATCACGACGAGCAATTCCGTCAACGTCATCCCGAGGCCGACAGGACGTCTTATCATGGATCCCAACCTTTCTTCGGACCTGTCACGCAATTGTATTGCATATCCCATCGACGTAAAGCGCGATATGGGAAATACTCAAGGCCGCTGCGGCCTCTGGTGCGCATGTCGAAGTCATGGAGGACCCCTCCCAGCGAGAATGCGAACCTTGCACTTTGTTGTAGATTTCACAGCGATTTCAGGGAGGCCTGGCAGCTCCCCAGACCCTGGTAACCCTCCGCCGCATGGAAACGCTCGACGCCGCAACGCTCCAGCGCGTCTCCCAGCGATACCCGCTATCCGTGCAGCGATGGCTGAAGAAGACGCTGCCCTGATGGTTCACCGCAGAGAAGACGCTGATGGCCAAAGTGCGCTTGGCATGGATGAACCACAATTTTCGCGACTCGGCTGCGTTATGTATGCCTGGCACACCCAAAAACAACGGGCGGCCCGATGGCCGCCCGTCAAAGGTTTGCAGCTATTTATAGTAAAGAATCAGCTTCTCTTGCGACGCAGCAGAGCGCCGATGCCGCCGACGAGCAGCAGGGCCATCGTCGCCGGTTCGGGAGTTGTGATCGTTTCGACCGTCAGGCTACGGGTGGCGCCGCCATGCTCGTCGAACCAGATGTTCTTGGCGTTACGCAGATCCACGCCGGTGGTGCCGACCAGATCGATGTTGGTCAGACTGGCATCAGCAACGCCATTGAAATAAACCGTTCCCGTGCCAGCGTCCAGATCCACTTCCAGACTCACGACAACCCACTCGTTGTATACCAGCTTCTTCGTGGCTGTATACTGCAGCTTAGGAGTGTAGAACAGCCAAGACGACACACCGTCTCCGCCGGGGTTGGCGGCTGAATTGTTACCCAGCGACAGCCGCTGTGTAGTGCCCTCGTACACTCCAACGTCCCACTGGAATCCGCGGCCGCTACCGCTCTGATAGTCACCTGTCTTAACATCCCATGTGTAGACAACCTTGGGCGCGGTGGCCATGTCCGTGATGGTGGCCAGGGTTCCTTGCCCGCCGCCGACGGCATAGCTGATCCTGGCGTTGACGTAGTTTCCACCTGCCCAGTTTGAGGTAATCACTTTGTTGCTGGCGTTAGCCGGATCAACTTCCACCATGCCACGTTGAAGGGTAGTCGTGCTGCTGCCGCCAGTGGCCCACCCTTCAGTAGTGGTCACTTGGGACAGGAAGCCCCAACTGTCCGCATAGCTGGTCGAAACACTAAAATCGTTAAAATCGTACTGCCATACGTCAGCCTGGGCCGACGCTGCGATGGCCAAAACGGCCGCGACACAAAATGCTGCTGCTGTTTTCTGCATATCCTCTATCTCCTTTGAAACGGTTAAAGCATCTTCCTGCCACACATGTGAAGCGATTTCACGCATGGTACCATAATGCATGGAAAAAGCAACCATATTTTCTGGTTTTTTATACGATCTTTTACCTAAGAATGCTACGGGCTCAGAATCTGCCTTTGCCGTCAAAGGTTTTAGGAACACACTGCCTTTCCTGAACTTAACGCCTCTATATCATGCCAATGAACCTTCGGGTATAATCGGGCAGTCTCTTTGAAAAAGTGCGTATGCGGATTTACCGGGTTACATCGACGCGCGGGCCTTCTTTCCCGTGCGTCGCCGGCAGGCAAGGAGACCCCGATTGACTGCGACAACCTCAAGACAATATCGCTTTCATACCACGGGGGCGTCCTCCGGGGGTATATTCCTGCAGGGAGTACTCATCGCTGCCCTGGCGGTAGCGGTCTACCTGCCGGCCTTGCAGGGCGGGTTCGTTTGGGACGATGACTATTTTGTCCCCATCCGCGCCGACGGCGTCCATAACCGGATGCTGCTGGCCGGCGACGGGTTGCGTGACTTCTGGTTCTCGGCCAAGGCCGTGGACTACTGGCCGCTGACGTTCACGGCTTTCTGGGTGCAATGGCGGTTGTGGGGAGCCGACCCGGCCGGATACCATGCGGTCAACATTCTGCTGCATGCTGTGGCGGCGCTGCTTGTCTGGCGTCTGCTGCTGCGACTGCGCGTGGGCGGGGCGTTTCTGGCGGCGGCGTTGTTTGCGGTGCATCCGGTGTGTACGGCGTCTGTGGCATGGATCAGCGAGCTCAAGAACACGCTTTCGTTGGTGCCCTTCCTGCTGGCGGCCTGGGCCTATGCACGATTTCTCCAGGAAGGGCGGAAGCGGTGGTATGCCTTGGCCCTTGCTCTGTTCCTGACAAGCCTGTTGGCCAAGACGGGCGGGGTGATGCTGCCGATCGTCCTGCTGGGCATGGCCTGGGCCCTTCGAGGGCGTCTGCGCCTGCGGGACGCCCTCCAGACTGCGCCTTTCTTCTTTCTGGCTTTGGCCATGGGCGCCGCCACGATCTGGTTCGATCACAACAACGCCGCTGGCGGGGCGGCCGTTCGCCAGGCCGGCATGGCCGAGCGGGT
The DNA here is from genome assembly GCA_021371965.1 of Planctomycetaceae bacterium. The sequence goes on along the minus strand of JAJFVE010000188.1, from coordinate 8,629 downwards.
CGCGACGGCAGGATGGGCGCTATGGTTCTACCTTTATAAGACCTTCCTGCCCGTTAAGCTCGCGATGATCTATCCGGCTTGGCGGGTGGATCCCGGCGTTTGGTATCATTGGCTCCCATTGGTTTCTCTGATCATTGCCTTCGTCGCGTGCTGGCGATGGCGCGCCACCTGGCCAGGACGCACGTGCCTGCTGGGGCTGGGCTTCTTCGTGGTCAACCTCCTGCCAGCCGTCGGGCTGGTCGACACCTCCTTCATGATGTTCTCGGTGGTGTCGGACCATTTTTACTATGTGTCGCTGCTGGGGCCGCTGGTCGCTGTGGCAGCCCTGGCGGAACATTACACTCGCCCCTTTGGCGCGGCGAGGCGCTGGGGGTGGGCCGCGGCAGGGATCATTCTGGCCGTCCTGGGAGGACTGACCTGGCAACGAGCCGATGCTTTTGGCAATCAGGAGACCCTGTGGCGGGACAACATTGCGAAGTATTCCGACGTTCCCGGCGCCCATCACTGCCTGGGTAACGCATTGCTTGGGCAGAACCGCTGCGATGAAGCCATCATCGAATTCCAAACGGCCATGCAGCTCAAGAGCGGCTACCAGGAGTCGATGAACTCACTGGGCGTGGCGCTAGGCATGCAGAGAAAGTACGATCAGAGCATTCCGCTGTTCCAGGAGGCGATCCGGCTGGGACAGGGTCGCGCCGTTTCCGCGCGGAACAATCTAGGTCTGGCGCTGACGGCGATGGGCAGGTTCGACGAGGCAATCCAGCAGCAGCAACTGGCCTTGGCGGCCCAACCGGACTGGGGCAAGGCTCACAATGACCTTGCCGCAGCACTGCTGGGGGCCAGGCGGTTCGATGAGGCGGCCCGCTCCTGCCGCGAGTCGCTGCGGCTTCAGCCACAGAATCCCAAGGCGCATATGAACCTGGGCCTGGCCCTGAACGGGATGAAACAATACGGCGACGCTATCGATGAATTCCGCTGTGCGCTGGCGGCGGCAAAGGGCCTCTGGCAGGCGCAGGAGGGATGGGCCGAGGCGCTGGAAGCACTGGGCCAACCGGCGGCTGCCGCCGAGCGTCTTGAAAACGCCATCAGCCTACAGCCCGGCAATCCGGTTTTGCTCAATCGACTCGCATGGCTGCTGGCGACGAGGGAACCGGGGCCGGGAATCGATCCGGTCCGGGCAGTGGCTGCAGCCCAAGAGGCCTGCCGCATTACGTCTGGTCAGGTTCCGACGGTTCTGGACACGCTGGCGGCGGCATACGCGGCCGCGGGACGATTTGATGAGGCCGTCAGCACCGCCCAGAGGGCCCAGGAGGCCGCCGCCACACGGAGTGAGAGCGAGTTGGCGCAGCAGATCCAGAAGCGGCTGGCCCTTTACCGGCAACACCGCCCGTACCGGCAATAAACGCCCCCTGCCATTTGGAGAGGCATGGTATAGTGAATGGCAGATATGACGGAGCCCACCCCATCACAAACTCGACTGAAGTCCGCTCTATCGGGCATCGCGTCGCTGGCGCAGTTGTCGCAGACGTTCGCCTCGGCGTGGATGTCACGGTTCCTGCGACGGCCCATCCGCCAACTGCCGCTGGTGAAGTTGTGTATTACGAACCGCTGCAATTCCCGATGCCTTGCCTGTGATCTGTGGCAAAACCCCGGTCCCTGCGGTGACGAATTGACCACGGCCGAGATCCAGGACATGCTGCCGGCCATGCGGCGTCTGAAAGTCCGCATGCTCTCCATCGGCGGAGGCGAACCAACACTCCGCGACGACCTGGAAGACTGCATCGCCTGGTTCTCGCAAGCGGGAATCTCCGTGCACATGGTGACCAACGGTCTGCTCATTGACGAAGCGCGGGCCCGATCTCTGGCGCAGGCGGGGCTGGCGGCGGTGCACCTGTCCTGCGATCATGTCGATCCGGCGGGCTATAAAGGCGTGCGCGGCGTCGACGGGTACGACCGAGCCGTGCGGGCGATGAAGCTCTTGCGGTCGCTGCCGCGGCCGATCCCGGTCGGCGTCAACGTCGTGCTCTCGCGCCGCAACATGGACGTGATCGAGGCTTTCGTCGACCGCGCCGTCGAATGGGGCGTGCAGAAACTCCAGTTCATTCCCATCCACACGCACCTTCAGCATCGGGAGATGGCACGGTCGGCTTTCGAAGGCCTGATCCCCACGGCCAGGGACCTGGAGGCAATCAAGCAGGCCCTGGAGCGCAGCACGCGGCGGTTGTGGGACCTGGGCATTGAATCCAATTCCTCGTGCTATTGCGGGCATTACGACTGGGCGTACGTTGAAGGACGAACGATCCCCTGCACCGCCGGGGTGCTCTATGCCCAGATCACGTCCAGCGGAGAGGTCTTGCCCTGTTACGAGTTGCCCACCGGGCTGTCGGTTCGGCAGATGTCGCTGGATCGCATCGTGGCTTCGCCGCGGTATCGCGCGCTGCTGCGAGAAGCGGCCCGGTGTCGCCGCGCCTGCTGGGACGTGGGCAGCGCCGAACCGGACATCCGCTTCCACCTGCCGTATCTCCTGGGGCACCCCTTTGAGTCCTACCGCCAGTGGCGGCTGTACCGCCGCTAGAGCGGCACAACGACGGCTTCCTTCAAAGCCCCGACCGTACGGGCAAAATGCTTAGCGCTGAGCCCTTCGTAAAGAGGCAGTATCACCGCCCGCTCGAAGATGTCAGTGGCGACGGGGCAATCGGTTGCGCCAAGAATGCGGCCGCAGTCATCCATGACCTCTCTGCCAATGCCGATGTCGATACCCCGGCGGAACAGCGCCCGGCGAAGATCCCGCGGCGCGAGGCGCGTGCTCAAGGCGGTAAAGTTGTAAAAGGCCGGTTGGCCCACGCGGTCGCGCTTCTGAGCCACGAAACCGTCCGGCAGTTGGGTCTGCATCGCCGTCCATCGCTCGTTGAGGCGGCGGTTCCGCTCGTCCAGCGTTGCCAACCTCGACAGGCCGAGCCTGGCCTGAAGGCCGCTGTAAGCGACCGCCCTTCGACGCCGCGTATGCGAGCGGCGATAGAGGCGTTCAAACGCGCCTGCGACGGCCGGCGCAAACAACACGCGGGCCAGGAGCCCATAGAAGGGGCTGCGGACCAGCGCCTCGTCTCTCCAGCACGAGGCCATCTTGGCCAGGACCGGCCAGCGGCTGACGCGGCGCTGGGCGAGGATCGAATCCACGCACTCGCCCGCAAGCGGATCTCTGACGACCACGATTCCGCCGCCGTAGGTCGGCAGGGCCTTGTTGGTCTCGAGACTGAAGAATGACGCGTCGCCAAAGGTGCCAACCCTTCGTCCGCCTACCGAGGCCCCCAGTGCGTGGGCGCAGTCTTCCACCACTCTTAGATGATGACGCCGTGCCAGGTCGCAGACTGCGGAGATGTCGCACGGCGCCCCGTGCAGGTGCAGCGCCAGAATCGCCCGCGTTTGAGGCCCGATGTGCGAAGCGATGCTGCGCACATCGACATTGAACGTGTCAGGCTCAACATCGGCCGCCACGGGCCTGTAGCCTTTCGACTGCAGGTCCTTGATGAGTTCGCCCAGCGTATACGCCGGGATGATGATCTCATCGCCGGGCCGCAAGCCAACGGCCTGCAGCGCCAGGGCCATGGCGTCGCGGCCGCTGGATGTGGCCCGCGCGAAGGCGCAGCCGAGATAATCGCCAAAGGCCGCCTCGAAGGCCGCTACGTCTTGCCGATCCTGGCGCGGGTCGCTGTGCAGCAAGGTGTTGAACCCCTGCCACAAGTCTGCGGAGCATATCGGTAATCGCCGGCGGGGGATCATGGGTTCGCTCCCCCCGAAGGACCCGACGCGTGGGCGCAAGCCAGTCGCACCGCGTCAAAGACCTGTTCTACCGATACGCGCGTCATGCAGAGGTTGTCTCGGCAGGAGGAACTGCAATTGTTATAGGCGCTGAAGCACGGGCTGCACGGCATCGCCAGCCAGATGGTGTGACAGCGGCGACTGAGAGAGCAAAATCGCTTGGGGGTCTCAGGGCCGAAAATCACCACAATGTTCACAGGAGTTAACGCGGCAAAATGGGCCGGGCCGCTGTCGCTGGTAACCAGCGCGTCCGCCAACGTATAGATCGTCAGAAGTTGACGCATGGTGGTCAGTCCGGCCAGGCTGCAGCAGCGGCCCGAGCCGATGCGATGCGCGAGTTCCTCGGTCACCTGCTGTTCCTTGTCCGTGCCGGTCAGCGCGATATGGATATCGGGCAACTCCACCAGGAGACGCTGGGCCAGCACGACGAAGTTCTCCGCCGGCCATTGACGTTGAGGCAGCACGTCATTGCTGTTGGGATTCATCAGGATCAGGCCCGCCGTCGGCACGCATCCCAACGACAAGCCCAGGAGAGCCTTGGCGGCCTCCAGATCGCCGGCGAGGGGATGGAAACGGGGCAGGTCGTCGCTGACGGGCCGGGCGGCAGCGGCGACGGGCAAATCGCCTGCCGGGGCGCCCACGGCGTCGAAGAGAATATCAAACATCTGGGACGTGTGGAGGTCTGGGCGGTGCCTGACGCGGTGCGTGAACAGATTGCCGCAATAGCGTCTGCGGTGATCGAAGGAATGCTGTCCGATTCGCACCAAGGCGCCGCTCAAGTAAGATACCGCCGCCGCGTACCGGACAAAAAATTCCAGGTTGATTACGGCATCTATACGCAACCGCCGCAGATGAAGAATCAACCGGATCGTCCCGACAAGAAAGGGCAGCAGTCCCGTGGCCGACAGGGTCAGGATGTTCTCTGGAGACACGATTTCCGTAACATCCAAGATGAACCGATTCTGTTTGAACACTACGAAGTAGACATTCTCTCGGCCAAAGCGGGCCATGAGTCGGTTCATTCCCTGCAGGGCCAGGACAGTTGAACCCTGTTCACTCAGCTTGATAACGGCAATGCGTTTGATCTGGGTGCATGGAGTTCGTCTCAGGCAGTCTGTCAGTCGCCGCGTCCATGTCAGGATCACACAGATCGGGATGCCCAAGACCAGATCCAGCAATCGCATGGTTGCCATTTTCATTGAAACTTGCCTAAGAAAGCTATCACGCTAAACACGGACGTCCTGGGAACATGGTCCGAATCCGACTTCTCCAGCGTTCGCCATTATAACTTGGTCTCGTTGCCCAGCACAACCGACGATGCAACCAGCCCCAGCGCCAGGATGGCAGGCGGCGGCCAGCTTGATCACGTTGCGCATTTGAAGACCCTTTAATGCAGACTGTGTATTGGCATTATCGCGCCGCCGCGCCGCGCTGTCACTGATAGTGCGCCGCCGTCGGTCCCGCTATGAGAGGCACGAGCCGGGAATTCCTTTGGGACAATGAGACGTTCTTCCGCCCAGAGGACTCGGGGAAGAAGTTGCCGTGTCGCGAGCGGCCGGGGCAACGCAGGATCGGTCCATCTTATTGGCCGCCAGAGCGCCGATGGCCAGCAGGCTCATCGTCGCCGGCTCCGGGATGTTGCCGGTGGCCTGAATAGTCGTCCACGTGCCGTCGTTGACGATCCCGTACGGAGCGCCGGTGATGACTTGGCGGCCGTCGGTCACCATATTTTCCGAGGGGACTTCCCAGACGATCTGGACCCTGAATATGGCTTGCTCTTTTCGGGCAATGCCCGCTAACATTCTCCCGCTACTAAAGTTCCAGCAAGGGATCCTCAAGAGACTTGACACAGACTTGCTCAATGGATGTCCCCGGATTGCCTTTTTTATCTTGCCTTTTGATTGCCTTTGAGAAGAAATGTTTGATTTTTTCGAAACCTGTGGTATAGTACGTACCATAAATACAAGATTAGATTTGGCCCGAAGTTCTCGTTAGGCTATTCATATCAAGAAGGAACGAGACGGAGGCGAGGCTAATCCATAACTTTGCTTTTGGTGCGGTTTTGTGCCGCAACCTCGTATTCCCGGCTTTTAAGCACGAGGAAAGAAAGGATGGATTTATGTCGCGATTCAAGCCTGTGTTAGCCCTGTTGATTGCTGCCACGACCGTTTTGTTCCTGACGGCCGGCCAGAGTTCGGCCTTGGTCTATGTGTGGGCCGGGCATGCGGCCGAAGGGATCTACGTCGCCAATGACTGGTCCAACCCGAACTGCTGGCCGGGCGGCATGACCGGCATTGTAGCCGGTTATTCGACGGCACACTATGTTGGCAGTTCTGGAGACTTGGCGGGCTCACCCTACAACCCGGCGGGCAATATCCAACTTGGGTACGAAGGCACCGTTTATGGCGGCAGTGCCGGCAACGGGACTCTTTCGGTGGAAAGCGGCACTCTCACTTCCGGCACGGTGGCGTTGGGCAGGATCAAATACGGTCCGGGCAATACCGGCTCACTGGTTATTGATGGCGGAACCTTGATTTCCTCGGGCGTCAACCTGGGCGCCTCCGTCGCCGGCAACACGGTGATTGTCAGCAGCGGCACGCTCGACCTCGGCGCCGGCGGCACCAACCACGCCATCGCCATTACGCCCTACATTACAACGACCTTCAGCGGCGGAACGATCAGGAATCTGACCACCGCTCAGATCAACAGCATTTCCGGCTCGGGCACGGTCTCGAACCTCACCGGGTTGCTGACGATGAATCTGGGCACGGCCGGCACGTTCTCGGGCAATATCACCGGCTCGGGCGCTGGCAATGTCGTCAGCACCGGCGCGATGCTCAATCTCGCTCCGGTGGGCGACATGAACCTGGTCGGGCTCCAGAGCACCGCCAACGTCGAGTTCACCTTTAACGACTTGGGAACGGACCTGGTCACCATCGGCAGCGGCGGCTTGGCCGTCGATCCGGGCACGGTTCTGAACTTCGGCACCCTGCCGGCCTCCGGGACCTTCAACCTCTTTGCCGGCAACATCAGCGGGGTGAACCTGAGCAACTTCGTCGCCCCGACCGGCTACACGCTGTCGGACACGGTCAACCCCGGCTTCATCGCACTGACCAGCGGCTCGGTCCCCGAGCCGGCGACGATGCTGCTGCTGGGCATCGGTGGCGTGGCGGCCCTGATCCGCCGCCGTCGCAGTTAGTCGCGTTGATCTCAAGCAAGACAAGCGGGCAGTCCTGGAAACAGGGCTGCCCGCTTTTTTGGGGCTCTTGTCCCGCCCCCTCAAGGCAATCCCGGGCGAATTAGCATCTCAAGCGCAACGCGGAGGTTTTGTGGAACACCTCGGCGGGAGTCTGGTAGTTGAGGTTCTCATGCCCGCCAGCGGCGTCTCCTGCCCCGGGCACGTTGGCACGCACAACGGAGTTGTGCGTGGCACCCGGGCCAACGTTTTGTCACGTGCCCGGGCCGTTTGTCGGAACCTTTTACTTCAGCGGCTCAATCAGCGCCAGCGCGCGGCGGTAGCCGTCGTCGGTGGCCTTGGCCAGCAGCTTGAGCTTGGTGTCCCGCCAAGCCGCAAGCGGCGGGAGCAGACAGTCTCGCTCAACCCAGCGGCGGAACGATCTTTGCCAGCGTCTGGCCCACGACTTCGCCGTAGCGTTTGAGGCGCTGGGGCGTCGTCGCCCATGTCGTCGGGCTGCCGGCGCAGATGGCGAAGCGGCGCTGCTTGCCGATCCCGCGGGCCTGCTCGGCCGCGTCGGCTCGCCAGAGCTCTTCGCTGCCCTGCTCGATGACCTGGAGGATCTGGCTGTTGCTGAAGAGGCAGACGCCCTCGCCGATGATGCTGCGGATCTCGCCGATGTCGTTGCGGTAGTTCTTCATTGACGACTCGGTCTCAAGGCAGTCGATCCCCAGGGCGGCTAAATGCTTGAGCCGCGGGCCGACCCATCCAAGGTACTCCTGCACGGCGATCATGCCCGCGTCGTGGATGGCGTCGACCATCTGCTTGAGGTACGGCAGGACGAACGTGCGGAAGTGCGCGTCGCTGAGCAGCTCGGCCCCGCAGGGATATTCATTGATGCGCACGGCGTGCATGCCGCAGCGGGCGAATGCCTTGATCCAGGCGATAGTGCCGGCCGTGGCCCGCTGGGCGATGGCGTGCACCAGCGAGGGGTTATCCAGGATCGCTTCGTAGATGCCCTCGAACGTCAGGGCGCGATAGGTGTTGCTGAAGGCCCCGCCGACATTGCCATAGAGAAAAACGCTGTCGCCCAGTTCCTGCGCGAGCAGGCGCGTGAAGTCGAAGTTGCCCCCGGCCAGCAGTTCCTCTACGGTCTGCGGCGCCGGCTCGGCTTCGACATCGGCCACGCTGCGGTAGCGCTGCTCGGTGATGGGCTCATCCTTCCAGAACTCCGGGAACGGCGTTTCCGTGCCGCTGGCCAGTTCGATCAGAACCGGCACGCCGTCATCGACGCGGATGCTGTAGCGGCTGTCCTGCCCGCAGGGTCCGCAGCCGGCCATCAGCCAGTCCAGACCGACCTGCTCGTGCATCGCGCGGAAGCACGCCAGGCGCTGGGCGTCGGAGCCGAACTGCACATGCAGCCACGTCAGGCCCAGCATTTCGGGCCAGTACGGCATGAGCGAAAAGTCCGGATACGGATTGATGAACGGATAGCGGTCGAACGGCTGGCCGGCGATGGCGGCTTTCATGCGCTGCAGCGATGTCATTATTGCACGATCCTTTATTAAGCCGCTGAGGTCGCTGAGGACGCTGAGGACATTAGAAAGCAAAACAACCTCTTCCCTCAGCGTCCTC
>JAJFVE010000178.1 GCA_021371965.1 Planctomycetaceae bacterium | reverse complement strand
TCGCCCTTCAGCGCCCTCAAGCTCGGCTTGCGCAGCGCCAACGCCCGCACATGCACCACCTGGGTGGGCTTGTACAGCGGCTTATCGGTCGTCAGCAACACCTGGTTGCCAGCCGTCACCCGCACCGCCTGCCGCGTCTCCTCGGTATCCCCGCCATATCGCGCGCGGATGACAAACTCGTACGCCCCCGGCACCACTGCCGGGATCTCAAAGCTCATGTCAACGGTCCCGCGCCCATCAGCGCGGGCGTTGAGCAAGAGCTCGGAAAGACTATTATCCGGCTTCGCGAGCCGGATCGACACCAGGGCCCCCTGCGCCGGCTTGCGCGCGGCGTGGTCGGTCACGATGACCCGCACCGCCGCCACGCTGTCGGCCAGCACCTCCCGCGGCCCCACAACCTGCATCCCCAGCGCCCGCAAATCTTGCGCGCGCAGCGGGGTCATGCACACCACCAGCACCGTCACCAGCGCCAAAAGCGCCATCATGACCACCACAGCTTCCTGATATCGAGTACGCTCAGACATGGCTCCTGCCTCCTGCGACTACGCCGTCAGCGGCGTGGTCAACAATTGCTCTCGGTCTCGTCTGAACCTTTGAGACGTCACGTGACCTCTTTATTCCCACTGACCTAACCTTCAACACGCTCCGGCGCCCTCCTGCACAGTCTTGCGGCATCCCAGACAATGCCTTGAACCACGCGGGGAACACTCCTCCCAGAGCTAGCCGCATTGCGCTCAAACGCGCCCGCGTCTGAAACTGCTGGAGGATTACACACTATGTCACGAACATCCTGGATCCTGGCCCTGGTCTGCCTGGGCACCGCTGTATTGCTGATCATGGGCTGCGGGGGTGGCGGAGGGAGTGATAGCGATGGGCGCACCGGCACCACCGGCGTTCTGAAGGTGGCAATCACCGACCAGTCCGGCTACAACAGCGTTGTGGTGGCGATCAGTGAAATCCGTGTCGTTCCCGAGGGCGACGAAGGCACTGAGACCGGCGCCGGTCTGCCTGTAGTGGCCACGTTCAACCCCGCCCGCGTCGTGGACATCATGCAGCTTGACTACGAGCAGTTGCTCCTGGGCCAGGCTCCGGTCCCGGCTGGCACCTATTCGCAACTCCGCCTCGTGCTCGCCCCCAACGTCAATGGCGAGCTGCCGGTCAACTACGCCACCCTCGCGGATGCTCCCGAGGTCCGCCTCCCGCTGGTGACGCCCAGCGGGCAGCAGAGCGGCCTGAAGATCGTCGGTGACTTCACCGTCGAAGCCGGAACCACCAGCACCATCGTCCTGGACTTCGACCCCGCCCGCGCCATCAACGTCACCGGCAACGGCCGCTATATGCTCAAGCCCACTGGCATCCGCCTCACGCAGGTGGAGAGCGTCGAACCCAGCTACGGAGCGCTCGCCGGCAGCGTCCTGCCGCAGGAAGCCTGGGCCACCACAGTTGTTGAAGCCTACCCCGAGGGCCAGACCGAGCCCGCAGCCACCAGCGGCGTCAATCTGGAAGACGGCACCTTCCGCCTGCCCCTCGCGCCCGGCAACTACACCCTCCGCCTCTCCGCGGACGGCTACCAGTCCCTCGACACCGCCACCAGTGAGCCCCCGCAGGTCTTCATCGTGGCAGTAGACGCCGACACCGCAGCAGGCGGCTTCGCCCTGACGCCCAATCCCTAACCCCTCTCCGCGTGGTAGGCATGCTCCGCATGCCGGAACAGGTGAACACCAAACACAGGCATGCTCCGCATGCCGGAACTCGTGAAAGCAACAAAAAGGGGACGGAGCCAAAAGCTCCGTCCCCTTCTTCATGTCTGACTATCGTGCAGGCCTAGACGACCCGGTTGATCGGCGCCGTGCCCTGCAGTATGTTCACAACGTTGATCACCGTATCCGCGCGGACCTGGTCAACGGCTTCCTCCGAGTAGAACGCCGCATGCGGGGTGATGATGACCTGCGGGAAGCTGCGCAGCGGGTGATCCATCGGCAGCGGCTCCTGCTCGTGCACGTCCAGGCCTGCGCCGGCGATCTGACCGGTCCGCAACGCCTCGACGATGGCCTCGGTGTCAACCACGATACCGCGGCAGGTATTGACGATGTACGCGCTCGGCTTCATCTTCGCGAAGGCCTCGGCGTTCATCAGATGCTTGGTCTCGGCGGTGCCGGGGACGTGCAGGTCAACAAAGTCGGAGCGGCTCAGA
>JAJFVE010000172.1 GCA_021371965.1 Planctomycetaceae bacterium | reverse complement strand
TGGCCGCGTGCCTGTTGATCTCTGTGGCGCAGGCGCAGCAGCCGACTTTCAGTACCTCGCTCGAGTCCATGCGAGCGGCTTTGATGCAAAATGACCTGTCCGGCGCGGCGGTGCAGGCCAGGACGATTCTGGATCTGGCGGCGAAGGCCGATCAGACGAAGCTAACCGGACCGGAAATGTACGCCATCGGCGCCGCACACCTGATACTCGGCTCGGCGACCATGCAGCAGGCCTCGCAGATGGGCGGGCTTGACGCCGAGATGCAGCGCAACGCCGTGGGCTACGGGCGGATGTATATGCGCCCGGCCGCCGCGCAGCCCCAGACGGGGGCTCAGCTACCCACAACCATCGAGCAGACGCCGACGGCAGCCCAGATCACACCGGTAGAGGTGATCGGCAAGGGCCAGGAAGTGAACCTGGAAGAGCACCTGGTGCCGGGCAAAACGACGATTGTGGACTTCTACAGCGACTTCTGTGGACCATGCAAGCAACTCGCGCCGCGGCTCGAGGCTCTCGTCACTCAGCGACAGGACATTGCAGTGGTCAAGGTTGACATCAACCGGCCGGGACAGGTCGGAATAGACTGGCAGTCGCCTGTGGCACGACAGTTCAACCTCACGTCGATCCCGTACCTGCGGATCTACGGCCCGGATGGCAAGCTGCAGGCGGAGGGCCGCCCGGCGATGGTACAGATCCTCCAGTGGTGCCAGCCGCCACAGTAGACTGAAGCGGTGATCAGAACTCAGGGAACAGACTTCAAGCACAAAGAAAGCCCCGCCACTGTGGCGGGGCTTTTGCCTTACTGGCGTGCGGCTACTGAGTTAGTGTCCACTTCGTGCGCAGATAGTGCTCCAGCGCCTCGGCTTCATCGAAACGCAGCAGGCGGTCGAAGACCAGCACCTCCGCCACGTCGCCGGCGAGATACTGGCCCTCTACGGCGGTGGCGCCCAGCACCGTGATAGTGTCGAGCGCAGCCTTGCCGGGCTCCTGGATGCTGAAGACCTGCGCCGGGTAGGCAGCGGGGGTAGCGCCACCCGCGCGGCCGATCATCCAGTTGGGGAGCACCCACTCCTGGCCCTGCCCGGTGAAGCACGAGATGATCCGCTGCCACGACGGCCCGGCAGCCTGCGGGCCGCTGCTGACTATCAGCATCGTGAGCGGCCCCGGGTCGCGCTTGAGACCCGTCACGCGCAGCGCCCCGGTGCCCTCGCCACGCATCACCGGCTTCCCGCCCAGGCCGTCACGCACCCACCGGACCGACTTGTCAGCCGCCGGCGGCACGGCCACGAGGTGACGGGGCGACTTGTCCCGCCAGGCCTTCACCGTACCATCCGCCGCAGCCTCGACCGTCGCCCCATCGGCGCCGTCGAGCCACAGCGCCAGCCCCTCCTTGATCATCGTGTCAGCGGTAACCGGCCCGCGCGGGCTATAGGACAGGTCACGCGGCGGAGCCGACACCGCCGCCGGGTCCTTCCAGTCCGCCCCGGCAACCCAGTGCGGGCCGCCGAACTCATACGCTCCCAGGTCCGGAGCCTTACCCTTGAAGCCGTCGGTGAAGCCCGCCAGCTCCACCCCCGCGTCAACCGCCGCCGATCCGGGCAGCGGGTAACCGTCGCGGTCCACCGCCCCCGGCCCGTTGTGGTT
>JAJFVE010000138.1 GCA_021371965.1 Planctomycetaceae bacterium | reverse complement strand
AGACACGCCCGTCCGCCACACGCTCCAGGCCGCCGCCGAGTTGCTCCCCGTCCCCACCGCCGCGCTATGCATGGTCGTCGCGGGGCACGACGAACTGGCAGGCCTGTTTGCCGGCAAGGTGCGCGAGTCCTGGTCTGCGGCCGCGGACCTGTCGGCCCAGGTACACATCCGATACGTCGACGCGCCATACGAATCAATACTGGCCCGGGCGCCGGAAATGTACGACGACCTGTGGGTGGCCGCCAAGTGCATGTACAAGATGGAACCGGTGATGGCCGACGGCGGCGAACTGATCATATACGCCCCGCACGTGAAGGAGATTTCCTACACGCACGGGCACATCATCCGCAAGATCGGGTTCCACACGCTGGAGTACTTCCTGGCCCAGTGGGAGCGGTTCAAAGACTATCCCTGGGGCGTGCTGGCCCACTCGACGCACGTCAAGGGCATCGGCACGTACGCCGCCGGCCGCGAGAGCCCGCGCATCCGCGTGACGCTGGCCACCGGGATCGACCGCGCCACGTGCGAGGCCGTCAACCTGGGCTACCGCGACCCGGCCACCATCAACCCCGCCGACTGGCAAGACCGCCCCGGCCGACTCTACGTCCCCAAAGCCGGCGAAACCCTCTACCGCCTGAAGACCCCGCCCGCCTGGCAGCAGGTTCTTTAGTAATCAGGTCATAGGTCGTGGGGGATAGGGTATAGGCGATACGAATGCTGCGACCTATGACCTACGCCCTGCGGCCTCCCTGCAAAAGTGGTACGGCCGCCCCACAATTGTACTTGCTTGCACTTTGTTGTACTTTTCACAGCGGTTCTTGTTTTGTGGCACGGGCGTCCCGCCCGTGCGCTTGCCGTGTGGCATGGGCGTCCCGCCCATGCTCCCTGCTGCACTTCCTTGTACTTTGTTGTACTTTTCACAGCGATGTCCGCATCGACCTCCAAGTGGTAGCTGACAGCTGATAGCTGCCGGCTGAGAGCCCAAGTGGTATGCTTTGTCCCACAATTGTACTTTGTTGTACTTTTCACAGCGGTTTCGCGCACGTGCCGCCCCCTTGTGGTATACGTGGACCCCAATAGCCGACGTTCCCAAGCCATCCGCCGCCTCAAGTACCGAGGCGATCCCAATCTGCCGCTGATCGAGATCGAGGTCAAACGCCGCCGCAGGGCGGCATGACCCGATAGCCCCCCCGCGCTACGCGGGGCCACTGCTCTTTGACAACCGAACAAGGCACCGTCCCGCTAAGGCCGGAAAAACTCTGCGCGCATCAAGCAAGCTTCGCTCTTTCCTGCAGACCCTGAGGACGTGTTTCTGAAAAAAGCGTCCTCCCGGCCTACGCCGCTTATGGTCCTACAAGTGGCTGGGCCGGTACAGCCACTACAACGGATCAGTGGAAGCAAAATACCTACGGGGGTTAGTTCACTCTTGAGACGATCCCAATAAGCCAAGAGCTTCCGGCATGTCTGCCAAGCATTGCCAACGACTATCACGTCCAGACTCCTTTTCAGCTTGGGATGCGAAGCGCGAGACGTATTTGAGGAATTCTGTGCGCTCTTCAGGTGCAAGTCGCTTTAGCTGCCAAGCGATCTGTTCTGTCTGTTCCACAGCTGCGTCCGCATTCACCTGAGAATCGTCGCTCAGTTGGAGGAATAAGACACAGTCAACAATAATCCGTGCAATTGCCTCAGTCATCTCGGCACCACCTTTAGCGTTATGTTCTTGATCCCCAGGGCGTCAAATATCCTCTGGGCGCGAGCGGCTTCGGCCGCTGTGGGAACCTCCCAGCGGCCGGTCAACCCATGATATGACAACACTTCAGATTGACGGACAGCTTGCCCATACGTTTTGGGATAAGATGTAACGGACAGCTTGCGGTCAATTAGGATACCATCCTCAAGTCCATCAAATCGCACTATTCCTAGAGACCCATCTACACGAGCAACGCCAAGTTGCGGCACTTCAGGGAGGCGACTCATCAGATTGCAGCGTGCGCCAGTAGCGCCAGCGGAGTAAACCGCTGCATCGCTCCCAGCGGTCACTGTCAATGGTTCTTCAACCCAACTAACACCACGGAGCGCCGCCTGTGCTCCGCCGGAGGGATACCATGCTTCTATTTCTGCGGCGGATCGCATAATCCGGGGACACCATACTAGTTTCTTCGCCTTCGTTTCGTCTTCTTGGGCTTTGGCGGCCGCCCGCCGGGGTTGGGGAGCAAAGGGCGTCCCAAGGCCGCCTCGAGCTTCTTGACGAACCCCATCGACCCCAGCGGTCTGCCTGTATTCTCGCTGCGATGCAGCGCCTGGGCAAGGGCCTGCTCGTCTTTGTCGTCGCAGAGGTACTCCTGCTACGAGCAGACCCAACCGGCCATCATCGTCGCCGAAGAACGCCTGCTGGCGGCGGTTGCCGCGCTGCGTGATGCTTGTCACGCCGAAGCCGGCTAATCCGGGAACACCATACTAGTTTCTGCGTTTTCGTTTCGTCTTCTTGGCCTTTGGCGGCCGGCCGCCGGGGTTGGGGAGCAAGGGGCGGGCCAGGGCGGCCTCGAGCTTCTGGACGAATTCCTTCAACCCCAGCGGTCTGCCTGTCTCGCTGCGGTGCATGGTCTGGGCAAGGGGTTGCTCGGTCAGCTTCAGGATCTAGCTTGCTTTCTTTTTCAGTTCCGCGGCGTAAATCCCCATCCGTTCCGTCAATGCCTGAACGGACTTCTGGAGTGCTTCGAGCTCTTTCTTGATCGTGTCGGCATTTTGCGTCTTCTTGCCGCTCATCGCATCGGCCAGGCCGGCTCCGATTTCCTTTTGAAGCTTCTCGATCTCCGGCTGCTTGGCCTTTATCGCCTCCTCGTATTGGGCGACCTTGGCCTTGAGCTGCTCGACATCCATCTTTGCGGCTTCGGACTTGGCCTGTTCCGGCGGGATGTCCTCGCTGGCCTTTTTTGAACAGCCGCGAAGGCCTGCAACCAGTACGATGGCCAACAGCAACAATGTGATCTTACGCATCAGCGAGCTCCTTACTTTTGATCTCATGACAGGTTCAATGTGCTGACGACTGACGTCAGCCGCCAGCAGGATTGTACGGCAATCTACAGTCCCGGCAACCCAATTCCCCCCCTGGCTTCCTGAAACATGCCCCCCGGTAATCCGGGGACACCCGGGGACACCACACCCGGGGACACCATACTAGTTTCTTCCTTAGTCCGGGTACAGGCACTCGCTGCCTCAGCAACGCGAATTGCACCGTCCAACGCGAGTTGACGGCTGATAGCCGAAAAGCCGACAGGTTTTGCAGCGCGCGACGAAAAAGACGAGCAGGACCTTGCCCGGGCGCTTCACCGCAGCGAGAATACAGGCAGACCGCTGGAGTCGGTGGGGTTCGTCAGAAAGCTCGAGGCCGCCCTGGGCCGCCCCCTGCCCCAATCCCGGCAGCCGGCCCCGAAAGGGCAAGAAGACGAGAAAACGTGTATGGTGTTTTTTGTATGGTGTCCGAGATTTGTGGTGTCCCCAGATTTGGGTGTCCGCTGATTTGACGTGCGGTGAGAGCAGACCTATGGCGCGGAAAGGACAGGCTGAGACGCCGCTCGGCGGCCAATACGAACACATGGCATCCCATGTCCCTGCCGGAACCGATCGCGCGGCATCTCTGCGGGTGAACGGTTATTCGGCGGATGACACGGCGGGAGTGCCCGAAGGTTCGGTGAAGATGGGCATGGGCTGCGGCAATCCAGCGGCTCTGGCCGCGCTTCGACCAGGGCAGATTGTGCTCGACTTGGGCGCTGGCAGCGGGTTGGACGCCTTCATCGCGGCCAAGAAGGTCGGCGCGAAGGGGAAAGTCATCGGCGTTGACGCAACGCCGGCAATGGTGGAGCGGGCGACCGCCTTCGCGGCCGAGGGCGGCTACGGAAACGTCGAGTTCAGGCACGGACAGATCGAGCATCTGCCCCTGGGCAGCGAATCAATCGACGTAATCATCAGCAATTGCGTCATCAACCATGCCCGCGACAAGGCGGCGGCCTTCAAGGAAGCGCACAGAGTATTGAAGCCCAACGGCGAAATCTGCATCACTGATCTGGTTGTTGAGGGCACAATCGGTCGCAGCGATGATCCCGGCATGAAGATTTGGGAGGAATGGCTAGCCGTCGCGTGCGGCAAGAAGGAGTATCTTGCCGCCATGAACGAAGCCGGGTTCCGCGACGTGGTAGTACGCGAGACCGCCTATGCTGGTCAGGCGATGATTTCCGCCCTGAACGGCAAGATCATCAGCCTCCACATCAACGCACGGAAGTAGCCTGACCGACGTGCCTGGGAAAGGGAAAACGGGGGAGGTCCCAATTTCGTGACAATCATAGCATCTGTGCCCCTATCTCCTTACTCTGTGGTCTGCGTCCAGCAAAGGTGTCGTATCTTGTTACTCCGCAGTGAAAACCTCCGCTCCGCGGCCGCAGGCCTCCTAGAATAAAGAGACTCATCTGGCGCCTTATACGTTTGACTTGTCTTCACGGGCGGCGACAATCGTGGGAGATGAGCAACGGAACATCCAAACCGGTTATTGGAATCCTGGGTGGCGTTGGCGCCGGAAAAAGCACCGTGGCTGCGACCTTGAATCGCCTCGGTTGCCCGGTAGTAGATGCCGACGTGCTCGGCCATCAGATGCTCGATGAACCTGAGGTGCGTGGCGAGGTCACCGCCGCTCTGGGCGCCGGCGCGCTGGATGCCCAAGGACGCATCGACCGCCGGAAAGTGGCGGAGATCGTATTTAATAACCCTCAGGCACTAGCCGCTCTGAATGCGGTTATGCACCCGCGGATGCGGCGGCGGCTTGAGGATCTGATCGCGGCCGCCGGTGCGGACGAGGGAGCCCCGGCCGTCGTTCTCGATGCGGCGATCATGGTCGAGACGGGATGGAATAGCTTGTGCACGGCGATGATTTTTGTCGAGGCGGATCCGGAGACTCGCAGCCGCCGGGCGGCGTCGGCGCGAGGGTGGGACCAGGCGATGTGGAAACGGCGAGAAGATTCGCAGATTTCGCTAGACATAAAGCGATCGATGTGCCAATATAGTGTGTACAACTGCTCCAGCGAGACTGATCTGGAGCAGCAGGTCCGCGAGGTTTTCACGAGAATTACGCACGCCAAGGGACCTTCCTGATTCGACCTGTGCTGATGGCACGAATGCCCCGGCTGTTGCTGGTGCACAGTATCCGCTGATTCTGGGACACAAAAAACATACCGCCGCCGGCAGCCCAGCCGGCCGAGGGGACGAAGCCCCACCTGTTGCCGAGCATATCAGGGCTAAAATGCCGGCTGGAGCACACGACCGTGGAGAAGAAAGTTAAAAAACGCAAGTACGTCCGTAAGGCCAAGCCCGAAGTCATCGAGCCGCCCGCGGAAGGAACCACCCCTGACGCCGTCGAGGCGCCGGTGGGCGATGTCGAAGAAGACGCCGCCGCCAAGGCGGCCGAGGCTGTCGAGGACGCCGCCGAGGGCATCGCCCCGCCGCCCCCGAGCGAGAGCGAACCCGAGGCCGAGGCCGAAGAGAGCGAAGGCCTCGGACCGGTCGACCGCCCCAAGCCCGCCGCGCGCGACGAAGCCCCCTACGAAGAACCCGCCGAAGGCGAGGATCACGATCACCAGGACCGCCGCAGCGAGCATCGCCGCCGCTACGAGGCCGAGCTCGAAGGCGACGCCAGCGACGTGGTCGTCGCGGCCGCCCGCGAGACGCACGCCAAGTACGAGAAGGTCAAGCGCGGCAGCCTCCACATGACCGAGCTGCAGGCGATGGAACTGGCCGACCTGCACAAGATCGCCGAGGAAGAAGGCGTCAACAAGAACCTCCCGCGCAACGAGCTGGTCTTCGAGATCATCAAGATGCGCGTGCAGAAGACCGGGCTGATGTACGGCGAGGGCGTTCTGGAAATTCTCCCCGACGGGTTCGGGTTCCTGCGCAGCCCCGAGTACAACTACCTGCCCAGCCCCGACGACATCTACGTCTCGCCCAGCCAGATCCGCCGCTTCAACCTCAAGGAAGGTTCCCTGGTGGCCGGGCAGATTCGCCCGCCCAAGGAGTCGGAAAAGTACTTCGCCCTGCTGCGCGTCGAGGCGATCAACTTCGGCAGCCCCGAAGATTCCGCCAAGCGCGGCGAGTTTGAAGAACTCACCCCCACGCACCCCGACCGGCGCATCTTCCTGGAGACCGCGGCCGATGATTTCTCGATGCGCGTGGTGAACCTCATCACGCCGGTAGGCTTCGGCCAGCGCATGCTGATCGTCGCCCCGCCGCGCACGGGCAAGACGATGCTGCTGCAGAAGATGGCCAACGCCATCGTGAAGAACCACCCCGACGCGCACGTGATCATCCTGCTGATCGACGAGCGCCCGGAAGAAGTGACCTGGATGCAGCGCGGCTGCCCCGGCGCCGAGGTCGTCAGCTCGACCTTCGACGAAGGGTACGCGCGGCATCTGCAGATCGCCGAGATGATCCTGGCCAAGGCCAAGCGCATGGTCGAGTTCGGCAAGGACGTCGTGGTGCTGATGGATTCCATCACGCGCCTGGCCCGGGCGTACAACGCCGTGGCCCCCGGCAGCGGACGCATCATGACCGGCGGCGTGGGCATCGACGCCCTGCAGAAACCCAAGCGGTTCTTCGGCTCGGCCCGCGCGATCGAAAACGGCGGCTCGCTCACCGTGATCGCCACGGCCCTGATCGACACCGGCAGCCGCATGGACGAAGTGATCTTTGAAGAGTTCAAAGGCTCGGGCAACAGCGAGTTGTACCTCGACCGCCGACTCGTCGACCGACGCGTGTGGCCGGCCGTGGACATCTCCCGCTCCGGCAGCCGCAAGGAAGAGCTCCTGCTCGACCCGGCCGAGGCGAGACTAGTCGGAGGCCTGCGAAAGGTCCTGGCCGACATGCAACCGACCGAGGCGATGGAACTGCTCCTGAGCAAGCTCAAAAAGACGCAGTCCAACGCAGAGTTCCTGATGTCGATGAACTTCTAGAAGAAGCTATTGAACGACGATCAAGCTCCGAGGAGCACCCCCTCCTCGGAGCTTTTTTGCGCCAATTGTCTGAAGATGTCGCGCTTGAAGGCGAAGACTTCCTTCACGTCCGCCCAACGCACAGGGATCCTACCCTCTTCGGCGATGATCGCGAATCCGCCCTCGATGAGTTCAAGAGGTGTCGGCCGAGGCGGCTTTGCAGATACTCGCGAAAACAATCGCTTCAGCCAGTTTGGTCTGTCGCCGCTCATTCTTCGGAGACGGTACTAGCACACAGTAGTCGACCGTCAAGAGCGTTAGAAGCTGCTATGCCGCAAGCGGGGGGGGCAAAACCGCAGCGCGTTGTCAAACGCTGCGCACACTGCCCGCCCATCCTGCTTCTTCTCTGCCTCGTCCCCCTCTGTGCCTCTGTGGTAAAGTTTTTGGATCACTTCCCGCGGAGGTATTTGTCGATGGACGCGGCGGCGGTTTTGCCGTCGCCCATGGCCAGGATCACCGTCGCGCCGCCGCGGACGATGTCGCCGCCGGCGAAGAGGCCCGGGATGCTGGTCATCTGGTTCTCGTCCACCTCGATGTTGCCCCAC
>JAJFVE010000126.1 GCA_021371965.1 Planctomycetaceae bacterium | reverse complement strand
GCTGATGACGAGTTTCTATCGCCGCGAGGAAATGCCCGAGGGCGAAGGCGTTCCGGCCAAAGGCGCCGGCTTCGTGCTCGAGGGCGACCGCGACCAGGGAACGTACCAGTGGCTGGAGATCAGCGGCAACCAGATGACGGCGGGGTGGTTCAACCCCGACGACCTGGAGACCGTGTTCCAGATGCACGCGTGGCTGCTGGACCGCAGCACGTACTTCCTGGGCGTGACGGGCATCGACATCGAGAGCGTCGAGATCCTCATCGGCTTCAACCTCGAGTATCGCGGCAATCGCGACCAGGTGGTCGCGGCGGCGCTGCTGGACGGCTCGCCGCTGGGGGCGCTGCTGCAGGAGTCGGTGGGGCCGACCATCGAGTGCGAGCCGAACATCGTCATGTCGCTGGACGAAGACTGCTGCATGCAGGGCCGCCTGTACCTGGCAACGCGCAACAACAGCTACCAGGTGCGCACCGGCCGCTACAGCCCCGACCCCATCAGCGTGTATTACGCGGTGCGGAACTTCCCGCGGATGGGGCAGGTGATGGACGTCGCCCGCGACTTCCCCCGCCAGTGCCGCACCTGCGAGGACATGGTCCGCCGGGTCGTTGTGCCCAGCGTGGTCCGCCCCATCGCCACGGCCATCGCCGCGCAGTGATGTAGTAACCAGTAGCCCGTAGCCCGTAGCCGGTACCCAGGATTAGTCCCACCAGTTAGCGACGGGGCTTGCCCCACGCGTTTGCCAGAGGACCCACCAAGTGAGCACAAAGCAACCTGTCAGCATCACCTTCTGGAGCAAGTGCGCCCATTCGCCGATCGGGCCCGAGCTTGCGCAGGCGGCGCAGATCAGCGGCAAGGTACTGCCCATCGCGCCGGGGCGCGGGTTCTATGCCGGCACGCTTCAGGCCGATCAGGCCGGCGTGATGGTGCTGATGGTCAAGTCACACAGGCCCACGCGCGTCAGCGTCGCCGGGCGCAGCGTGGCTGAGGAGAATCTCTTCTGGCGCTCGTACCAGCGGCAAATGAAGTTCGCCATCGTCATGCCGGTGGCGGCGGGGCAGACGCCGCTGCTGGTCGAGGTGGGCGATCGGCCGTGGCAGCCGGAGTTCGTCGACGCCAACTGCCCCTCACGAAACCGCCAGAGGGTTTGCGACGAGATCAAGCGCCGCCACGGCGACGAGATCGAGATCGAAGGCTGGGTCGTGCCCGGTGCGGCCGCCCCGGCGGCGGTGCTGCGGTTCACCCCCGCGCAGTTCGTGCGCGACGGGGCGATCTGGCAGCACGTGTACGTCCGCACGCCGCGCGAGCTGGCCGGCCCGCCGTCGCGAGACTGGTCGGTCTACACCGGAGATGTGCAGGTGAAGCTCTCGACGCCAATCGGCCCCGGCGCGGGATTTGAAGATACGCCCATTGACGACGTCAAGGCCGGTCGGCGGCGGTTCTTCGTGCCGGTGGCTACGCTGGACAACCCGATCCCGCCGCTGCGCCAGGGCGGCGATGAGCCGCGACGTATCGAGCCTGAAAGCGAACAGGCCGGCGAACTGACGCTCACGCTGGCCAACGACGCCGGGGCTGTCGAACTGCCCATGCCCGTGTATGAGTACATCGGCCGCAACGCACCCGTGCGCGAGTTCCGCAAGCTCGAGTGGCCGGGCCTGGACGCGCTGCGGGCGGCAGCGCCGCAGCCGATCCTGCCGCCGCAGTGGGCGCACTTCCGCGAGTTGTACGATTACACCTGGGACGTGCTGCTGCGCCTGGTGCGGTATCCCGAGCCCTACAGCGGCCTGCCCAACTCGTACATGTGCACGGCGACGGAGAATTTCGGCACGCAGCAGTTCGTCTGGGACAGCTCGTTCACGACGATGGCTGTCGCCTACGCATGGCGGGCGCTGAACCCTTGGGCGATGCTGGACCTGCTCTACAGCCGCCAGTTCGACGGCGGGTACATCCACCGCGAGCACGAGACGCGCGACGGCTTGCCGATCTCGTTCGAGCCGGACTTCAGTCCCAACCCGCCGATCATGTCGATCGCCGAGTGGGCCGTCTTCAAGCTCACCGGCGACCGCGCTCGCCTGGCCAAGTCCCTGCCGATCCTGGCGGCCAATCACGACTGGCTGCGAAAGAACCGCCGCCTCGACGACGGGACGTACTGGACGACGGGCCTGGCCAACGGCCTGGACAACTCGCCCTCGCTGGGCGACGGCTACCCCTGCCTGACGGCCCAGATGGCCCACGAGGCCCAGACCCTCGCCCTCATGGCCGAGGCCGTCGGCGAGACTGCCCAGGCCGCGACGCTGCGGGCCGAGCACGCCGACATTGCCCGCGCGTGCAACGAGCGGCTGTGGAGCGAGTCGATGCAGATCTACTCGACGTCGCTGGCCGGGGGCGGGCACAATCCCAACAAGGTCGTCACGGCGTTCTGGCCGCTGTGGGCGGGCATCGTGCCGGCCGACCGCGTCGAGGCGCTGGGGCGGCACCTCAAGGATCCCAAGAGCTTCTGGCGGCACCACCCCGTGCCGAGCCTGGCCGCCGATTCGCCGCAGTTCCGTCCAGGCGGCGATTACTGGCGCGGGTCGACCTGGGCGCCGACGAACTTCGCCACGATCAAGGGCTTCGACCGCAGCGGCCGCCACGACCTGGCGGTCGAGACGACGGTTCGCCACCTGCAGTGCATGTACGAGGTGTTCAAAGACACCGGCCGCATCTGGGAGAACTATTGCTCGGAAGAGTCGAAGCGCGGGAGCTGGTCCGGCCCGGACTACAGCTGGACGTCGCTGGGCCCGGTGGCGATGCTGCTGGAGGTGCTGATCGGGATCGACGCCGACGCGAGCACCGCGACACTGACCTGGAACCCGCCGTCGCAAACGAACATCGGCGTGCGGAACTTCCCGCTAGGCGCGGCGACGGTAGAACTCGAACAGCGCCAGGCCGCAAGCGGTGCTTGGGAAATTATCGTCAAGACCGACCGCCCGATCACTCTGCGCCTGATGCGCGACGGTGTAACGCGCGAGATCGCGTGCAAAGCAGAGACCGCAATTTCGGATTTGTGATTTCGGATTGCGGACTCAAAGAGGCGTGAGAATCTAATCCGCAATCCGCAATCGAAACTCCCCAATCAAAAAGCCCCTGCGGT
This sequence comes from Planctomycetaceae bacterium, assembly GCA_021371965.1. The sequence goes on along the minus strand of JAJFVE010000126.1, from coordinate 44,305 downwards.
TGCAGGGGCTTTTTCATGCGTCGCTCTGGACTTGAACCAGAGACCCGCTGATTAAGAGTCAGCTGCTCTACCAACTGAGCTAGCGACGCGTAGACGTTTTATTTTAGTCAGGCCAAGCCGCGAGTCAAGGGGGTTTGGACGGCAGATCAGGTTATTTTTCTGCCGCGGCCGCGACGGTCGCCTTGGCCGAGGCGGGGGCGTGCGATTCGATGAAGCTCACGAGCTCCTTGAACCCGGTCAGCTTGTATGCGTCGAGCACGAGCGACCGCCCGCCGCTGCAGCAGAGGCGCAGGATCTTCTTGCTCTTGAGCTGCGAGGCGTCCAATGCCGTGATATCGCCCCATCGGATCTTTTCGCTGCCGGCAAAGCCGATTCCGTCGGCGTCGGCATGCACGTGCCGTCTGGCCGAGCGAACCGCCAGGCCGAGCACGACCAGGCCTGCCGGAATCAGCACCATGGGGCCGTAGTGATTGGAACTCCAGTTCAGCCAGACGTTGAGGTCCTGAGAGCGCGGGGCGTAGGGGTATTTTCCGGGGATGGGCTTGTCGAGGGGCTTGCCCGCGGCGTTGAGCGTGATGTCTTTGCCACCCTCGGCGAGATATCCGTCATGGGCGAACCACGCGCCCATGAGGATCAACAGTCCCGCCACGATCGACAGCCGAACGCAGAGGTCCTTGCTGGCGGTGGCAGTGACGCCCGACGGCGAACTGATTTGGGAGCTTTGAGTCATGTCGCACTCCGTTCTCTAGATTCTACGTTACCTGCGAAACGCCATTCTGCCAAGCCTTTTTTGGGTCGCCGCGTAGATGGTTTACTTTTTCGCCCGACACGTTGTTGACTTGCGCACTGCGCCTACTATGATTCGCATTGAGAATCGTGTCCCTTTACAGGAGCCGCCCAGATGAGTAGTTCCAAAAACGTAGTGGAACTGACCGACGACAACTTCGAGGCGGAAATACTCCAGAGCGACGTTCCCGCCCTGGTGGATTTCTGGGCCGAGTGGTGCATGCCCTGCAAGATGCTTGGCCCGGTTATCGACCAGTTGGCTGATGATTTCGCCGGCCGCGCCAAGATTGCCAAGCTCGACACCGACAACGCCCAGGAGACCGCGCGGCGGTTCGGCATCACGGCCATCCCTACGCTGATGCTTTTCAAGGACGGCCAGGTCGTCAAGAAGTTTGTCGGGCTGCAGCAGAAGGCCGACCTGAAAGAAGCCATCGAAGAGACATTCTAGGAAGCCTTCGCCATGACCGCTCTGTCGCGACAGGACGTGCGGGCGGTGGACCGCTGGGCCATTGATGAACTCGGAATCCCCGGCGTCATCCTGATGGAGAACGCCGGCCGGCAGGTAGCTGACGCCGCATGCAGGCTGCTGGGCAGCCCGGGCGCGCGGCGGGTGGCGGTGATGGCAGGGGCGGGCAACAATGGCGGAGACGGCTATGTCGCGGCCCGCCACTTAGCGTTGCGAGGCGCCATCGTCGCCACATTCATCATCTCCCCGATCGATCGAATCGAAGGCGACGCGCTCATCAACCTCAAGGCCATCCGCGCGCTGGACCATGAGATTTACGCCGTGACCGCCGATGCGGTGGCGGGCCTGGGCAAGCGGCTGGCGGAGTACGACCTGGTGATCGACGCCGTCGGCGGCACGGGCATCAACGGTCCGCTGCGAGGCGCCGCGGCGAGGGCGGTCGAGCAGATCAACGCGGCCGGGCGGCCTGTGGTCGCGGTGGACATTCCGACCGGCCTGGATTGCGACAGCGGCCTGCCGAACGACCCGACCGTTAAGGCGACTGTCACTGTCACGTTCGTCGCCCGCAAGATCGGCTTCGAGGCCCCCGGCGCCGCGGACTACACCGGCGAGGTCATCGTGGCCGACATTGGCGTCCCGTACCGCGCCTGACGAGCCTGGCATGACCGAAACCGCGGCGACATATCCAGTGACCTCCATCGACGATGGCCGCATCGGCGTCTATCGCAATCTCAAGGACCGCGAGCTCGCCCGCCTCGAAGGCCGCTTCATCGCCGAAGGGGAGATGGTCGTGCGCCGCCTGCTTGCCAGCCGCTACGCCGCCGAGTCGCTGCTGGTGGCCGAGAGGCAACTGGCCAAGATCCTCCCATTCGTGCCGCAAGACGTGCCCGTGTACGTGGCGCCGCCGGACCTGCTCAGCGCCATCATCGGGTTCAACTTCCACCTGGGCATCATCGCCTGCGGCCGCCGGGGCGAGGGTCCGGCACTCGACGAGGCGGTTGTGGGCCTGCCCCCGCACGCCACGGCCGTCGTCTTGTCGGAGATCACCAAGCCCGACAACATGGGCGCCCTGCTGCGCATCAGCAGCGCCTTCGGCGCCGACGTGGTGATCGCCGGACAAGACTGCTGCGACGCGTTCTATCGCGAGTCGATCCGCGTCTCGATGGGCACGATCTTCAGCCTCAATCTCGTGCGGTCGCCGGACCTGCCCGCCGACGTGGCGCGCCTCAAGGCCGCTCATGGGTTCGAGACGGTGGGGGCGGTCCTGGCCGAAGGCGCCGTGCCGCTTGCCCAGGCCCGCCGCAGCCCGCGCACTGCCCTGATGTTCGGCAACGAAGCCCAGGGGCTGCGGCCCGGGTTGGCCGACCTGTGCGACCGCAAGGTCGTCATCCCGATGCAACTGGGGACTGATTCGCTCAACGTCGCCGTCGCGGCGGCGGTGTTCCTCTATCATTACACTCAGGTTGAAGACGCGGGCGAGATGCCCGCGACACGCTGAATGCGCCTGCACGCTTGACTTGCGTGCGGCGCTTGTTTAGAGAATGACCATGACTCTACAGCAATGGACAGCCATCGGCATCTTTGTCGCGTGCTACGCGCTGTTTGTGGTATTTCCCACGCGCCGATCGATCGTCGCCTGCGCGGGGGCGGTCGTCCTGGTGGCGACCGGCGTGCTGCAATGGCGCGAGGCCCTGCTGGGGCAGATCAACTGGAACGTCGTGGCGCTGTTCTTCGGCACGATGGTGCTGGCCGATGTATTCCTGCAGTCGCGCATGCCGGCGGTGATGGCCGAGTGGCTCGTCGACAAAACGCGCACTGCCCGCGGGGCGATGCTGGCGATTTCCTTTCTGGCAGGCGTTATCTCCATGTTCGTCGAGAACGTGGCCGTCGTGCTGCTGATCGCCCCGGTGGCGATGAGCCTGACCAAGAAGCTCGAAATCTCGCCCGTGCGGCTGATGATCCTCATCGCCGTCAGCTCGAACCTGCAGGGCACGGCCACCCTCATCGGCGACCCGCCGAGCATGATCCTGGCCGGACACCTGAAGATGTCGTTCATGGACTTCTTCATCTACCAGGGCAAATTGGGCATCTTCTTCGCCGTGCAGGCCGGGGCGGTGGCGTCGCTGATCGTGGCGGCATGGCTGCTGCGCAAGTTTCGCCAGAGAGCCGAAATGCTGGCTGTGGAAAAGATCCGCTCCTGGGTGCCGACCGTGCTGGTGGTGGCGCTGGTCGCCGGGCTGTCCGTCACGTCCATCTTTGATCCGGGTTTCGTCTGGCTGGCCGGCACGTTCACGATGGTGCTGGCCGCTATTGCGATAATCTGGTTCCGCCTGATCGCCCGATGGGGTTCGAGCCGCGGCTTGGTTAAGTCGCTGGACTGGGACACGACGTTCTTCCTCATCGGCGTGTTCGTCGTTGTCGGCGGGCTGAGCCACGTGAAGGTCCTGGATGAGTTGGCAAGGTACATGTCGCAGACGCTGGGCAGGCATCCCTTCGGGGCCTTCGCGGCCATCGTGGGCGTCTCGGTTCTGGTGTCGGGTTTCGTCGACAACGTTCCGTTCCTGCTGGCGATGATCCCGGTGGTGGACAAAGTGGCCGTGTCAATCGGCGTGCCGGTGCCGCTACTGATGTTCGGCATGCTGGTGGGCGCGTGCCTGGGCGGCAACATCACACCCATTGGCGCTTCGGCCAACGTCGTGGCCGTGGGCATGCTCAGAAAGCAGGGCATGCCCGTGACCTTCCGCCAGTTCATGGGCGTAGGGGTACCGTTCACGATTGCGGCCGTCGTCGCCTCGTGCGCGTTCGTCTGGTTTATCTGGGGGCCTTGACGGCCTTACAAGTCGCCGGGGGCGTAGTCCAGCACGGGCTTGGTCGGGGACCCGCCCAGCAGCAGTTTTGCCCGGCCGATCAGGCCCAGGTCGGCGCTCCACCGCCGCAAGGCCTCTTTGATCTTCACCACCGACGGATGGTCCTGTTCCCGGATTCTGCCCAGCAGGCTCTTGGCGATGGTGACATTGCCCGCGGTCAGCAAGGCCGTGACATAGTTGGTCTGGAACACCGTCGGCGTCCCGTCTGGAATCGTAAAGGCCCCGCCGGGATACACCAGGTCGCGGAAAAGGCTCAGAGCCTGGCCTACGCGACCCATGCGAAGCAGGCAAACGCCGCGGGCGTTGGCCAACCGGATAGAGTTAAATCCGCAATGACTGATGGCGCTTAGCGCCTCCTCAGGACGCCCTTGGTCCAACAGGGCGCCGGTTTTGGCGAGGACCGCCTCGATGTTCTGGGTGCTTGCAGCCGCCATGAAAGTACTCCCGAAACTGCGTGCGCGCACGCGTGACTGATGGTTGCTTTGAAACGCGATAAAGAAGGAGCCGGGAGAGTCAGATCGTCAGCAGGCTCTTGAGCTGCAACAGGGACGGGTGGGGGCAACCATTATCGGGGATCGACCAATAGGAGGAACCTTCGGTCCAGACATGGATGACCGGTCGGGTGATCAGTTTCGCCGCCCAGGCCGGACCGATGGGAGCCTTGCGCGGCATGGACAGCGTCAGGTGGCCGTCAGTGCGGCTGGTGAGAAACAGCAGGCACGTGCCGTCTTGCCTGGTCTGCAGGGCAGACCGATCATGATGCGATGATCCAGCGGGCGCGGCGTCGACCGGCAGGCCCAACGGGGCAACCGCCAGCAGCAGCACCAAGAACAGTCGCATCATGACGGGCAATGCGTTCATTCATTCACTCGGATTGCGTCATTGATCCTATCCGCTTTTGTGGCCGAATACAACGCGTCCAGCACCCGTCTGATCTCGGGCGAGTCCTCGTCGAGGAACTCCGCCCTTAGCGCCCCCGCGTGGCAGCGCATCAGCGACCCCGCCCAGTCGCGATGAAAACTCGCCCGGGCTGCATAGACCGTGCTGCGGCACGCCGCGTCGCGCACGACCGGCATGGCGCGGCCGGGGATGTTCAGCCCGCCGGCGGCAAGCCCGCCCGTGGCCGGGGCCAGCGCGAGGCTATGCGTTCGACACGTGCGGCGGCATTTGCCCGGGGCTGCCGGCTCGATGCGCCCCGACCACAGGCAGTACTGGCTGTGGAACATCGCGTGGCGCGAGTACACGCACACTTCCAGCGCCCCTGGCGGCAGGGCCGCGGCCATCGCTTCAATCTGCGGAAGGGCCAGGTCGAGCGAGGCCGTCACGCGGCAAGAACCACTGTCGAGCAGCCATGCGGCGGAGAGTTCGTTGGCGGCATTGAGCGAAGAATCTGCCACCAGCGGCACCTGCGGCGCCAGCTCGCGCAGGAGGCTCAGCGCGCCGGCGCTGCGCACGAGAACGGCAGCGGGCTCATGCTTAATCATCGCCCGCACGAGGTGCTCATCATCCTGCGCGACGATCTGCGGCGTGACGAGCGCTGGCCTGATGCCCGCCTCGCCTGCTGCCGCGAGCATGGGCGACAGAGCGTCTTCGTCGCCAGCCTCAAGATAGAGCGTCACTTGCTCAGGCGTGAGCTTCCGCATTGCCGCCCATTGCCCGACGGCCAGAACTTGTCCGGCCGTCCGTGCCAGTACGCAAAGTCCGGCATGGCTGTTCTTTGTGGCATGGCCGTCCCGGCCATGCTGTTGCCCCGGCACGGGCGAGACGTCTATGGCACAAAGCTTCGCCCGCCCGCGAAGCGTTGCAAGGGCGTTGATGTTAATGATGCCCCAACGCTGACGCTGGGCTGCCTGCAGGATGGCCACGGCGTCTCGGCGCATGCGGTTGAGTTCGCTTACCGGGACCATCACGTCCACTTGCCGCACGCTCTGGCTGTCGCGGCGCAGCTCCACCCCCGCCAGCTCATACGGCGTGTTGCCCAGGCGGGAGAACTGGGCCTGCAGAACCTCGATCGTCAGTGGATATTTCACCGCCGCCTCCAGCGGCGCATTTCCCGTCACGACCGCCTCGTGTCCATGGGATGGCACAGGCTTTCCAGCCTGCGAGTCCGCCGGCCCCACAGCCTGAAAAGGCTGCGCCACGTCGCGCAGGCGGATAATCAACGGCCGGCCAGGCGCCGCGTCGGCTTCAACCCACAGCGGACGCCGGCGCGCCGGGGCCAGGGACGCGAAGCCTCGGGCGATCTCCTTCTCCATCGCCGGGTCGTCGGTCTTCCACACGGTCCAGCCGGCCCGCACCCGCCGCGCGTCAACGCTGCCGCGGCCGAATGTCAGCTCGACGAGCGCCTTCTCGCGGTCGATCAGCCGCACGGCGTAGATACGCCCGCCTTGCTGTGAGGCCTCAGCCTCGCCGGGCGAGTCGAACGCCACGCCGTCGCCCGCCGACAGGTGCTCGCCCCGGTCCACCCGCACACGCACGCGGCCGTTGTTGTCGCCCACGACCGTCCCGCAACGCCGTCCCTGCTTTTTGGGGCTGCGCCCTTCGACCAGCGCGGCCGGGTCGTGCCCCTTGAGATACCCATGCGTGAACCCGCGTGAGAACGACTGCTCCTGCGCGCGGACATCCGCCTGATCGGCGACGAACGCCCGGCCGGCCAGGGCGGCGTCGAGTGCCTTGCGATACAAGGCCGTGACCGCGGCCACATAGTTGGCATCTTTGAGCCGGCCTTCGATCTTGAAGGCCTTCACTCCCGCTGCCAGCAATCGCGGGATCAGGTCATACGCCCGCAGATCCCGAGGGCTCAGCACGTGGGGGCGCCCGGCCAGGTCCATCGCCTTGCCGTCGACGAGGAGTCGCCAGGGCAGGCGGCAGGGCTGGGCGCAGAGCCCGCGGTTGGCGCTGCGGGCGTCGGCGCCGCTGCCGGTGCCCAAGGCGGCGCTGGCGTGGCATTGCCCGCTGTACGAGATGCACATTGCGCCATGCACGAAGACTTCCAACTCGACGCCCCCGGCCGTGGCGATGGCTGCGATCTGCTCGATCGACAGCTCGCGCGGAAGGATGACCCGCGAGATGCCGCACTGGGCCGCCCAGGCGATCGCCCGAGCGCTGGGCAGCGTCATCTGAGTCGAGGCGTGCAGGGGAAGCTGCGGCGCCATCTCGTGAATCAGCCGCGCCAGACCGATGTCCTGCACGATCACCGCGTCGGCCCCGGCGTCGGCGATGGCCCGCACGAACCCGTCGGCCACCGGAAGTTCCTCCGGGAAGATCAGCGTGTTCATCGCGACGTAGCCGCGCACGTTATGGTCGTGCAGCAGGGTCATCGTTTCGGCGAGGTTGTCTACGGAAAAGTTGGCCGCCCGCCGCCGGGCGTTGAAGTCTTCCAGGCCGAAGTACACCGCGTCGGCCCCGCTGACGATGGCGGCCTGCATGGATTGCGGGTCGCCGGCGGGGCTGAGCAGTTCCGCCGGCCGGTGCGCGGCGGGAGTATCGCTGTGGTGCGGAGGCTTCATCCCGTCCAGTATACCGCCTGCGATTGAATTGTGCCCGCGCGGCAATTGCTGCGCAAAAGGCCGTTTGCAGGATACTGGGATGTAGAGCGGGGCGGAACTATTGAAAGGGATAGATCAATGAGAGTATGGGTGATTCTGCCGGTGTTGCTGGCACTGTCTGGGTGCGACCGCAGCGGCAAGGCTGTCGTCGAGATCGACAACAGTCAGATGTTTCTGGTGCCCGGAGGGCCCATCGCCGTGGATCCGCGCGTGAGAGTCCGCGTCAACAAGATAGTCCGCCGCTCGGACGCCGGTTTTACAGTGCACCAGCGTCTGGTGATCGATGGCCCGATCAAGATTGTTCCTGACGAGTCGGCAGCATGGATGCGGCGTCCCGCTACGCAACCGGCGGGCACGAGGCCTGCCGGGCCATCGTGATACGCCTTAGCGGCGGTGGGTCGGAAAGTCGGCCTCATATCGCTTGAGCAGGGCGGGGATGTCGCTGGGGACGATGTATATCTTTCCGTGGATATCGCGCGACTCGCCCGGCGCGAGCGGGCCAAAGCGAAAGTCGCTGTGGATGCACGTAATCACGCCGGCGAAGAGCTCCTGGTAAGGCTCCCACGCCGTGGCCAGCACGAGCGACTCGTCGCCGCTGAAGCAGCCGATCAAACCGTTGCTGGGCACCAGCGGGCTCAGCGGGCGCGGGTTCACGTCCTCGCGGCAGACATGCTCGGGGCACCAGGTCTGCCCGGGCGTGTAGAGACCCTGCGTCGCCCAGTCGTGCGTCGGCAGGCGGGTCAACTCGCCGCCGAGAAAAATGAAGCACTTGCCCAGGTGGTCCATCTTGCCGCAGCAGTCGCACGAGCCGGCAAAGCGCCCGATCCGTATGCACGGCTGGGCCCACACCGCCTCCGTGGGCTTGTCGGTCGGGTTGCGAGCGGTCAGGCGGAAGTTCACCTCGTCGGTTCCGGCCGTGATCTCGTGTTCGACGACGGTCCCGTCGCAGACGCGGTGGCGCAGGCGCAGCCGGCTGCCGTCGTCGCTGAGGCAGAGCGTCTCCGCCTCATACATCATGGCCGTCTGGCCCCAGTCGCGATGGGTCGAACCGGCGCGGCAGTATGTTTCCAGATAGCACACGCCCAGAGATCCCCCGGGCAGCAGGGGGGTGTGGATGCCCAGCATGTTGTCGTTGAAGGTCAGGGTGAGGGAACTCATGGCCGCAGTATATCCGGAAGTGGGGTGCGACTGAAGACTATGCCGCCGCCCGTGTCGAGCTGCCGGCGGCCGCGGCGCCCTGCTCTGACACGTTCAGCGAGAGCAGCTCGGGACTGATGCGAAGCACGGGGGCCAGGAAATTGCGGATGGCGTTGCGCAGCGATTGCAGGGCGGCCTCGCGGCTGCGGGCTCGCGCCTTGCATTGGGGCATGGACGGGCACAGCGCGATAAAACCGCCGCGCGCATCCTCCAGCAGGATGACATCAAATTTCATCATGTCCTCTTCTCCGCACCAAGCGGGTGAGGCGTGCTTTCCGGCGTACCCTGACCTGAAACTTACGCGAGCCTCCAAAAGCTGTATCGACTGTCCGCGCGGGGCAGTTGAATAAGAAAAGAAGTGACCAGTAGCCGGTAGCCAGTAGCCCGTAGTGAAGGGCTCGATTCTTACTGGCTACCGGCTACTGACTACCGGCAACTATTCCCAATTGTCCGTGCGGAACGGCCAGGCGGGCAGGCCATCCTTGCTGACCAGCTTCGGCTGGGCAACATTGGACCACCCGAAGCGAACGGCTACGGGCGTGGTCACGTTGGCGGCGCTGACGACGACCGTGCTGCCTTCGATCTTGGCCGTGGCGGGGACGAACTTCTTGTCGGCGCCGGCGATCTCGAAGCAGGTCAGGTCCTTGGCGTCCTTGCTCGCCAGGGCGCCGCCGACGTTGTCGAATGTGATGACAGCCTGGCTGCCCTTGATCGTCATTGCCTTGAAGGTCGGTCCGGAGGTAACGGTGTCCTTGCGGGCGTAGGGCCCGGCCAACGCCAGCCGCGCCAGCCGCGCGCCGACATCCTGCTTGTCGATGGGGTGGATGTCGCCGATGTTGGCGACCAGGTCAGTCGTCTGGGCCAGGCCGGTGTTGGGGATGAGCTTGACCGAATCAAGCTGGGCCTGCCAGAAGATCGGCAGCGACTGCTTGTATCCGCTCCAGGGTGCGATCTGCACGGAGTAGAACGGGAAGTCGCCTTGGTTCCAGACCTTCCGCCAACCCAGGATCAGAGCCTTCATGCGCTCGGTGTAGAACGGGCCGTCGTTCTGCATGCAGTTGGTCTCGCCCTGATACCACAGGGCGCCGCGGATGGCGAAGGGCACCAGCGGGGCCACCATGCCGTTGAACATCGTCGCCGGACCAGGCTGGACCTTGACGGTTTTGAACCGCGGAACCATCTCGTACCCGGCTGCAACCGTCCAGGGCTGGATCGCCGAGCCGCCCCACGAGGCATTGATCAGCCCGACGGGCACGTCGAGTTCCTTGTTGATCATGCGGCCGAAGAAAAATGCCGTAGCCGAGAAGCCCTTGACTGTCTCGGGCGTGCACTCGGTCCACTGCGTGGCCACATCCGTCGCCGGTTCGGCGAACTGCACAAGCGGTACGTTGAACAGGCGGATGTTCGGAAGCTTGGCGGCGGCAATATCCTTGGCGGCGTCGCGAGCGCCGGAGACGGCCATCTGCATGTTCGACTGGCCCGACCCTATCCACACCTCGCCGACGAGAATGTTCGTCAGCTCGATCACCTGGGGCTTGTCGCTGCCTGGGACAGCCGGGGCCGTTACCGTCATCGTCAGGGGCTTGCCGACCTTCTGCGCCGGCAGAGTGAGCGTCCACTTGCCTTTGTCGTCAGCGGTCGCGGTCTTCTCGACGTCGCCGAGCTTGACGGTCACCTTGTGCCCCGCCCCGGCCCATCCCCAGATGGGCAGAGGCACGTCGCGCTGCAGGACCATGTTGGAGCCGATCACCGCGGGCAGATGCAGCACGCCCGCGGCGGGCGGCGCCGGCGGAGCGGCAGGGGCTCGCTTGGGCCTCGCCTGGAGCGAGAGCGAACCGGTTCCCATCGCAACAACCGCCGACAAAACCGCCAACCTGTGCCTGAGAGTCATCGTCAATTCCTTTCGCGTGTATGTCCTAATCGCGCCGCTTGCGGCTTAGCCTCTTTCCGCACAGCAGCGTGTTACTTCTGTTTGCCTTCCTTCAACTTACGCTCTTCATTCGCCTTGCGATACGCCTTGAGCAACGTGGTGACTTGCTCATCTTCAGGCCAATCGTCCTTGGGGCCCAACAACGCGCCTTTGAGGCTGCTGATCTTAGAGCCGTCCCAGACGATCGTCACTTTGCCCAGCAAGCGGCCATATCGGCCGGCCTTGATCAGAAAGCTCTTCTTCTCACGTCCCCACACGGTGCACGGGGCGCCATGCGAATGCCCGCCCACGATCAAATCCGGCGCGTCAGGACCGGAGCCTATCGCCAGGTCAGAGCCCTCGTCCAGATGCGTGATGGCGATGATGATATCGGCTTCCTTGCGGAGTTTGCGCACGTACTGATGTACGATCGGCACTTCGTAGTACAACTCAAAGCGATTCTTCTTCGTGTAGCGGACATCGGAGGACGAGACGCCGATGGCCGCCACCTTCACGCCCTGGAACTGGAACAGCTTGTACGGCGGAAATCGCTTGGCCAGGTCTTGCTCCTTCTCGCCGAACTTGACGTTGGCCATCAGCATTGGCATGGCCGGGTATTTCTCGCCCAGCTCGATAAGCCGCGCCTTGCCGTTGCCGTGGTCGTGATTGCCGAAGATCACGGCGTCGTACCCTGCCGCCATGGCCATGCGCCACATGGCCTCGGCACGCGTGATCCCCAGCGCCTCCTCGCCCGTGCCGGTCATGTCGCCGGCGTCGAGCAGCAACGAGTTGGGGTTCTTGGCGCGGAAGGCGCGGACGTAACCGATGACCTGCTGGAAGCCTTCCATGTGGTCGTGGATGTCGTTGGTGCCAAAGACGGTGATCGTCACCGGACCGGACGCGCTGGCCGGTTGCGATGCGGCGACTGGGGCCGCGGGCTGGTCGGCCCAGGTCAGGCCTATCGTCAAGAGCAGCGTAACCGCGGCCGCTAGAATCCAGATTCGATTGCGCATGGTATCTCCGCCCGAAGGCAGTTATTGAACCCGCGCCTATCACCAAGGTAGCGTCTTAGAAACGGCCGCCATGGCACCCCTGACGATTACAGCTCCACCGTCACCAGCGACTGACCTGGGATCTGCACCTCGACCGGCGGGCGGTTGTCGATGCAGAACGTGGCCTTCTTGGCGTTGGCGGTGTTGTACAGCACGGCCGTGATCTTGCCGTCGGGCCTGGCGAACGCCGTCACGCGGCGCAGGTGCAGGCAGTGCGTCGGCAGGCGGCGGCTGAGCGGCGCGATCGCCCGCGAGAGCAGCTTCATCACGTCCAGGTCCGGCCCGTACTGGAACGTGCCGCCCGCCCGGTCCACGACCACCAGCGAGTTCTGCCGCCAGCCCCAGCCGCTCTGGCCGGTCTCGTTGAGGATCATGTTCCAGTACGTGAAGTTGTCGCAGCCGGCCGTGATAAAGTCCCACACGTCCTCGTACAGCGCCGCGGCCTCGACGGGGCGGTTGAGCCCCATGTGGCAGTGGGATTCGGTGTGCATCATCCGCAGGCCAGGCCGCACGCGAACGAGGTCGACCATCTTCTCGGGCAGCTCGTACTGGAAGCCCAGGCCGCTGATGACGGCCGCAAAGGCATCGTCGCGCAGGGCGTGGAAGGGGTACAGCCCGCCCAGGCGCGTGTGCGTGCCGGCCCAGATCTCCGTCGTCAGCCCCGCGGCCTTAAGCTCGGGGGCGAGGTACTGGACGGCCAGCGCGTTCATCTGCTCCGGCGGCATGGTGCAGGTAGGGTAGCCCTTGCCGCATTCGGGCTCGTTCTGCAGCACCAGGCGCGTGATGGTGATGCCCTCGGCCGCATACGCCTGCACGAACATGCGGAGGTACTTGGCGTAAGCCGCGTACACGCGCGGCTCTTCGATCAGCTTTCCGCCGCCGACCATCTGGCCGTTGACCTTCAGCCAGCCCGGCGGGCTCCACGCCGACGCGTGAAGCCGCAGGTCAGGATTGATCTTCAGTGCGGCCTGGATGAACGGGATGAGGCTCTTCCTATCGCGGTCGAGATTGAAGTGCTTCATCTCGTAATCGCCGGGCGTGTCGTTGAGGCTGTACGCGTCGGTGGCGAAATCATTTGCGCCGATGGGCACGCGGCAGAAGGTGAACCGAGCGCCCTCGCGGCCGAAGAGCTGCTGCATGATCTCGTCCTGCTTGGTCGCAGGCAGAGTCGCCAGGGCCTGGTACCCGATCTCGCTGAAGGCCCCGCCCAGCCCGGTCATCGTCTGAAACGCCGGCTCGGTGAGGATGTCCAGCCGGATATCCTGGTGGCAGACTTCCTTGGCGTCCCACATGTGCTCGAACCGCACATCCTCGACCGCCTGCCACCCGCCCTCAATCGCCAACGACATCGCACTGACATCCGCCATAAACGGCTCCTTATTTTGGCAGCACTATAGCTGAAAACTTCCTGCTACGCACGATAAGAGCTTAACTCGCAGTTGAACATGAACCTTCAGTTCACTCTGCGGTTTCCGCGATCTTCGCGGTGAAATGCCCCGGGTAAAAGACGCTAAGCCGCAAGCGGCGGACGCAGCATACCTTGTCGCCAGCGATGGAGTTTCCTATAATCCGTCCTTGATCTTTGCCTCCTTCTTCTCTGTGCCTCTGTGGTGGAGTTTTTGGATATGAGCAAGATGTGCCAGCAATGCGGCGGGAAGTGCTGCCGCTATTTTTGCTTCCAGATTGACGAGCCCGACAGCTTCGACGAGTTCGAGGATGTGCGCTGGTACCTCCTGCACGAGGGCGTCAGCGTGCACATCGACGAGGGCGACTGGTTCATCTCCATCGCCAATCGCTGCAAGCTGCTCGGCGACGATAACCGCTGCGGCGACTACGCCGGCCGCCCGCTGATCTGCCGCAAGTACGACCCGAAGGAATGCGATTTTACCGATAACGAATACGGCTACGAGCAGGAGTTCCTCGCCCCCGAGCAACTCGACGCATACGCGCGGCAGACCCTCGGCGAGGAAGTCTACCTGCGCGAGCAGCAGCGCCAGCGGGCCAAGCTCGACAAGGCGCGGCACTGCGATGCTGTGGCTACTGTAAAGAAGCCCGCCAAGGGCAAGTGAGCGATCATGGACTTTCAGGCCGTCAAGGGAACGCGAGACTTTTACCCCGAGGAAATGCGATTGCGCAACTGGATCGTCGACGCATGGCGCCGCGTCTCGCTGCGCAACGGCTTTGAGGAATACGACTCTCCCATCTTCGAGTACCTCGACCTGTTCACCGCCAAGAGCGGGCAGGAGATCGCCGGCCAGCTCTTCTCCTTTACCGACCGCGGCGGGCGCAGCCTGGCGATCCGCCCCGAGATCACGCCCGCGCTGGCCCGCATGGTCAACGCCCGCGTCAACGCCCTGCCGCGCCCGATCAAGTGGTTCTCCGCCCCGCGACTCTGCCGCGCCGAGAATCCCCAGAAGGGCCGCCTGCGCGAGTTCTTTCAGTGGAACATCGACGTCATCGGCTCCGACGACACCATCGCCGACGCCGAGTGCATATTCACGGCTGTAGACTTTCTGCGCGAGGTTGGCCTGACGCCCAGCGACGTGCAGGTGCGCATCGGCAGCCGCCCGCTGACGGTGGCGGCCCTGAAAGCTTCAGGCGTGACTGATGACAGAATCGACGCGGCGCTGGCCGTGCTGGACAAACGCGCCAAGGTCGAAGACGCCGAGTTCGTGCGCCTGGCGAAGGTGGCGGGGATGGCAGACTCGCAGATTGACGCGGCGCGGCGGTTCCAGGACTGCCCGGCCTGTTCAGACGTGGCCTGCCTGTTGGAGGGTAGCGAAGGCGTCGCCCCCGCCGTGACGAATTTGCAGGAACTGCTCTCGCGCCTGGCGGTGATGGGGGCGGCCGAGTACTGCAAGCTGGACCTGGGCGTGGTTCGCGGCCTGGCGTATTACACCGGCGTGGTGTACGAGGTGTTCGACGCGGGGCAGTCGTTGCGGGCCATCGCCGGCGGCGGTCGATACGACAATCTGCTGCAGGTCCTGGGCGGGCCCGCATTGGGGGCGACCGGCTTCGGCATGGGCGACGTGGTGCTGGGAATCCTCCTGGCGGAGAAGGGCAAGCTACCTGCCTTGGGCGGGCGGCTGGACTTTTTCGTCATCGACGCCGAAGGCACGTTCGACAAGGCGCTGGCCGTCGTCGGCGCCCTTCGCCGCAGCGGCCTGTCGGCCGACTTCAGCTACAAGCGCCAAGCCATCGGCAAGCAGTTCAAGCAGGCCAGCCAGCGCGGCGCCAAGTTCGCCGCCATCATCGAGCCCGACGGCGGCGTGACGGTCAAAGACCTCACGGCAGGCACGCAGACCAAGCGCGGCTTGGACGAGTTTCTGGCGAACCCGACGTAGCACGGGCGTCCCGCCCCTGCATCCCTCATGCCACGTCAAAGATCTTGCCGGGGTTCAGAATGTTGTTGGGGTCCAGGGCCTTCTTGATCGAGCGGAGCATGTCCAGGTATTCGACCGAGACGAAGATCGGCATGTACTGCTTTCGCTTGTGGCCGATGCCGTGCTCGCCGCTGATGCGCCCGCCGAGGCTGGCGGTGAGTTCGTACAGTTCGTGCAACACCTTGGGCAGCAGCGTCTGCCACTGGTCCAGAGGCATGTCGGCGCCCTTGACGATGCGCGTGTGCAGGTTGCCGTCGCCGGCGTGGCCGTAGGCGGGAATGTGCACGCCGTGGGCGGCGGCGATGCGCCCCATGCCTTCCAGCAGTTGCGGGATGCTCGCGATGGGCACCACCAGGTCCTCGTTGGCCTGATGGGTCGAGATCGTCGCGTAGGCCTCGGGGATGTTCTTGCGGACGTTCCAGACGCGTTTGGAGGTCGTCGCGTTGTCGGCCACGAACACCTCGCTGGCCCCGGCGGCCTGGCAGAACTTGCCGATGCTCTCATAGTCGCGCGTGACCTGCTGCTCGTCGGGGCCGTCGAGGGTGATCAGCAGCATCGCCCCGGCGTCTTCGTAGGGCAGCGTCTCGTTGAGGTAGCGGCACGCCATGCGGATGGACTGCTGGTCCATGAACTCGATGGCCGCCGGCACGATCCCGCTGCCGGTCATGATGGCCGGGACGGCCGCGATGGCCGCGGCGGCGGTGGGGAACAGGCACAGCAGGTCGACGCTGGCCTTGGGCACCGGCAGCAGCTTCAGCGTGATCTTGGTGAACACGCCCAGCGTGCCCTCCGAGCCGATCATCAGTCCGATCATGTTGTAGCCGGTGACGTCCTTGATGAGCTTGCCGCCGAGAGTGACGATCTGCCCGGTGGGCGTGACCATCTCGATGCCCGTGACGTAGCGGGCGGTCACGCCGTACTTGACGGCCTTGCCGCCGCCGGCGTTCTCGGCCACGTTGCCGCCGATGAAGCACGTTTCGAGGCTCATGGGGTAGCCCGCGTAGAACAGGCCCAGCGGCATGACGGCGTCGTTGATAGCCGAGGTGACCACGCCGGGCTCGACGACGACCATCATGTTCTCGCGGTCGATCTCGATAATGCGGTTCATCCGGTCCGTCAGCAACACGATGCCTCCATGCAGCGGCACGGCCCCACCCGACAGCCCGCTGCCGGCCCCGCGGGGCGTCACCGGCACGCGGCAGCGGTTGGCCAGTTGCATGATGGCCGCGATCTGCTGCGCCGAGTCCGGCCGCACGATCGCCTCTGGCATGTGCGCGTAGCGGCGGTCGGGCACTTCGTCGTGCGAGTAGGGTTCGAGCTTCTCGGCATCGCCGAAGACGACGTTGGCTGAGCCCACGATGGCGCGAAGCTCGTCGGCAATCGATTCAGTCAGCGGGTTGTAGGTGTCAGGCATAGGGTTATTTTATAGCAGGGTCAGGGAGGTTACGTCCACGAATGTCGCGAATGACACGAATGGGGAAACGACGGGAGGAAGATTGGAATGATAGAAGGATGGAAAGTACCCTCTTGGGCATCTCCCCAATATTCCATTCTTCCAACATTCCTCTGGCTTCTCCCCATTCGTGGCATTCATGTAATTCGTGGACGTAACGCCTCTTGTTTTTTCCCGGTTGTTGGAAGACCATACGGCCATGAAAGCAGCTTTTCTGACAGGCATACGCCAGATGGAAGTCCGCGAGGCTCCGGTTCCGGTGATCGCGGGCGAGCATGATGTGCTGCTGGCCGTCGACACCGTCGGCGTCTGCGGCAGCGATGTTCACTACTACAACGAAGGGCGCATCGGCAGCATGGTCGTCGAGTACCCGTGCATGACCGGCCACGAGTGCAGCGGCGTGGTTGCCCAAGTGGGGCGCGGCGTCACGAATGTCAAACCCGGCGACCGCGTCGCGATCGACCCGCTGATCGTCTGCGGCCGGTGCGACCAGTGCCTCTCCGGGCGGCGGCACACCTGCCGCAACCAGCACTTCCTGGCGTGTCCGGGGCAAGGGCCCGGCGCCTTGGCCGAATACCTCGTCATGCCCGATTACTGCTGCTATCCGCTGCCGGCCGGCGTCGATCTGGTTCAGGCGGCGCTGTGCGAGCCGCTCTCGGTCGGCGTGTACGCTCATCGGCTCTCGACGCTGCCCGCGGCGGCGGTCGCGCCGCGTGCCGCGGCGGTCCTCGGCTGCGGGCCCATCGGGCTTTCGGTGCTGGCGGCGATCCGTGCCGCGGGCGCGCCGGTGAAAGTTTACATGACGGATCTGCTCGACGAGCGGCTGGCGTTCGCCGGGCGCTTCGGGGCCGACTGGACGGGCAATGCCCGCACCGGCGACGTCATCGAACAGATTGCCCGCCTGCAGCCGCACGGGCTGGATGTGGTCTTCGAATGCTCGGGCGAGCAGGATGCCATCGACGCCGGCGTGAGGATGCTCAAGCCCGGCGGGCAGCTCGTGCTGATCGGCATTCCCAAGGTCGACCGCGTGAGCCTGGTGATCGACCTGGCCCGCCGCAAGGAACTGACCGTTCAGAACGTCCGCCGCCAGAACGAGTGCGTCCAGGCCGCGATCGACCTGGTAGCCAGCGGCCGCGTGAACGTCACGCCGATGGCGACGCATCATTTCCCGCTGGACCGCGTGAAGGAAGCCTTCGACCTGGTGCAGAACTACCGCGACGGCGTGATCAAAGCGATGGTGCGGGTGAAGTAGCTATAGGGTCGGGGAGGGTACGTCCACGAATGTCACGAACCTGCCCGCCGTAGCCTTGGCGAAGGCGGATGACACGAATGAAGAAAGAACAAAGATGAGGGGGATGATGGCGATGCGGAACTATCAGAACCAGATTCTTTTGACCTTTCTGCTCTTGAGATCGAGGCTGTAGCGCTTACCTGATTCGCTGATAATGATGAGCTTGCCCTTCTCGATCGTCATGGTCAGGATGAAGATCCATGAGACATCTTCTTCCACAAATGGATTGATAAAGTTGGTGAAGATAGTCTTCTCCCACAGGAATTGGCGGCTGGCCTCACCCCATGCCTGGATATACCCGCGACGGCCATTGTCGTTAGGCGATACATACTTGATGCCTTCGTGAATCACCGGCGGCACTTTGGGGGGCAGAGTCCTTTTGGCCGATGCGGGCATGGCAGCCAGCGTCAACACCGTCAGCGTGATCAGGATTCTTTTCATGACATTGTCCCCAAAACATGTATCCTACCCAGTGGTTATATAACATAAACCAGGAGAACCCGAGTGAACAATCGCAATATCTTGATCCTCATTGTGCTGGGCATGGTTTTGCTTGCCGCGGCGCCAGCCGCCCAGGCCGGGCTGCACTGCCTGCCGATCATCGTTGAGGATCCCAAGCTCATCAAGCCTGAACAGCTCAAGCCCAACGCCACGTTCCACATTTCGGTGCCGGTCCTGGGCAAGGACACCCACCGCACGCGCGGCCATCCCACCGATGTCGCGATGTCGGTGCATCTGCCCGAGAACTACGACCCCAAACGGGCGCACCCGGTCATCGTGCACCTCGGTGGCGGGCAGGACGAACGCAAGTTCGTCGGCCGCTGGCAGTCCATCACCGGCAACAAGGATTTCATCGTCATGCTGGCCGGGTTCACCTCGATGCTGACCAGCGGCCCGCGCAACGCCTCGCAGATGGTGCGCGTCCTCGAGGCCGCCACGCCCATCAAGCACGGTGCGGTGATCCTGGCGGGCATCTCCTCGGGCAGTTGGGGCATGCATGGAAACTTCCGCCCGCAGTTCTACGACCGCGGATACGTGGACACGTTCGACGCGTTCATCTTCATCGCCGGGGATAACGAGAGGGATGTGATCGTCACCAAGGACAAGCTGCGCGGCCGTCCGGCGCTGTTCGTCGGCGGCAACACCGGTGGGGCGTTCGCCATTCAAAAGAAGACCAGCGAAGAGATCGCCGCGGCCGGCGGCGACGCGACGTTCATCCCCATGATGCACCATTACAGCGACTTCTCGCGGGATGTCGACCCGAAGATCATGGACTGGATCAAGACGAAGGTGCTGGCGCGCCAGGACAAGTACGACGCTTTCGACAAGAAGCTTTCGGCCGCGACCAAGGGCGACGACTACATCGACCTGCTCAAGGACGCCCTGCCGCACTGGTACGGCAAGTGCGTGGCGATGACGAAGTACCTCACGATGGCGCAGCAGGAAAGCGACGCGGGCAAGCGATCGGCGATGCTGGCCAAGCTCAAGGACATCCCGAACCTGCCCAAGACCACCGGCGGGCAGTACCAGGAAGCGCTGAAGTGGCTTAAGACCCAGAGCGGCTACGAGGCGCTGGTCAAAACGCTGGCGTTGTGCAACCCGTTCCTGGACCCGATTCCAGGCTACTTCAACGGATACGCTCCAGGCACGAACTTCCGGACAAGATAAAGACGCTCTCAGCTATCGGCTCTCAGCTATCAGCAAGACATGGTTTTGTCTTTGTTGATAGCTGAAAGCTGAAGGCTGACAGCCTCATTGCGGCTCGCCCAGCGACTCGACATCGTTCCGCATGCGCGTCAGCGTCGCCTCGTCGAGCACCAGGTCGCCGGCGCCGGCGTTGTCGGCGATGTGCTTGGCCTTGCGGCCGCCGCAGAGGACGAACGTCAGGCCGTCCTGCTGCAGCGTCCAGGCGATCACGAGCTGCGCCAGCGTGCAGTTGTATTTCTTGAGCAGGTCCGCCCAGCCCCACAGCATGTCCAGCACCTTCTTGCGATTGGCGGGGGCGAGCCACGGCAGATTGTTGCGGTACTCGTCCGGGCTGAACGTGCTGGCCATCGTGATCGCCCCGGTCAGCAGACCCTGCTCCAGCGGCGAGTACGCCAGGGTTGAGATGCCATTCTTGCGGCAGTAGGGCAGCACGTCGCCCTCAATGTAGCGGTCGAGCATGCTGTAACGCGGCTGGTTGGAGTCGATGCGGCCGACCTTGCGGTACTCGTCCATCTGGGCCGGCGAGCAGTTCGAGACGCCGATGGCGCGGACCTTGCCGGCCTTCTGCAGGTCCACCAGGCAGCCCATCGTTTCGGCGATGGGGGTAGAGCCGGGGCCTTCCTCCTGCCAGTGCGTCTGGAGCAGGTCGATCACGTCGACGCCCAGGCGCTGGAGGCTCTCCTCGACTTCGACACGGATGGTCTCGGGCCGCAGGCAGCGGCGCACGGTGCGGCCTTCGCTCTGGAAGAACTCGAACCCGCGATTGTCCTTCCACCACAGCCCGCACTTGGTGGCCAGCACGACCTTGTCGCGGCGGCCTTTGATGGCCCGGCCGATGACTTCCTCGCTGCGCCCAAAGCCATACACCGGCGCGGTGTCGATGAGCGTGACGCCCATGTCGATGGCCGCCTGCACGGTGCGGATCGATTCCTCGTCATCGGTCTTGCCCCACCAGGGCCCGCCGCCGATGGGCCAAGCGCCCAAGGCAATCACCGAAGCCTGAATACCCGACTTGCCGATTTCACGATGTCTCATGCCAGCGTCTCCTTGTGAGCGTTGCGACAGTATATACGACAAGAGTTACGTCCACCAATGTCACGGATGAGAAAACAAAGAGGATGATGTTCTATTGTTTCGTTAGCGGCGGAACTTGCTCCGCGCGGTTGCTACGAAGGGGAAGTACCCTTTGACGGGTGCCACGCATCCCCTGGGGATGCGTGTCCCTGATCGTGAGGCAGGGATCGGGGAGCATGGGCGAGACGCCCATGCTACTCACGGGCAAGATGCCCGTGCTACTTCTTGAAGCGCCACTCCAGCGGGATGCTGATTGGCTCGCTCACCAAGCCGCTCTTGGCCACCGCCCAGACGTGGTAGCTCGGAACGTCCATGATCAGCCAGGCCCGGCCCAGGCCGCCCACCGGGATGACCCACCGGCCACAGGACGCGTCGTACGTCATGGCGGCGTCATGTACCGGGTATGACAGATAGACGCCTTCCAACTCCTCCGGCGGCAGGTCGACGCTGACGGAAAACTTCGTCTCAACGCCCTCGCACAGGTATGGCGGGTCAATCTGCAAATCGCAGACGACCGGGCGGCGGTGCGTGTCGGCCGGCCCGGTGAGCGTGCGCTGCGGCATGGAGGCGTCGAGCGGGGCATCGTAGATCACGCAAGAATCTATCTCGTGCCCAGGCGCGGGCGGGTAATCGAGGTACGGACCCAGGAACTGGTCGGCCGCGAGCGAGGCGAACTCCAGTCCGATCTCATTGCGGCGGCCCCAGGCCACGGCATCCGTCAGGTCGGCGTAGTAGATGTACTTCCGCAGCCATGCGTGCGTCTCGACGGGGACTTCCTTGCCGTTGACGCGCAGCGAAGCGGGGGCGGCTTTGTCCGCATCGACAAACGGCAGCACCAGCCACAAGCGGTCCGGGCGAGCCCAGGCGTAGTTGTCCGAGGGGTAATCCTTCTTCCACTTGGGGATCAGCTCCACGAATTCGTCCAGATTTGCCGGCCGCGCTGCCGCCAGCAGATCGCGAATCTCCGGCCGCGCCTCGAACGAAGTCTTCAGCACGAGCTTCTCAGCGGCCGCGTGTCGCGGGAAATCAAACGCGCTGCCGTCGGGCAGTCGCCAGTCGTCGAGGTATCGCGGCAGCGTCTGCGTGCCCTCGCGCGGTTTGTCGAACACGCGCGGCGGATTCTTCTCGTCAAGCTCGGCCAACTCCAGCAGCAGCACTTCGTATGCCGGAACGACCAGCGAGACGCGCTGGCCGCTGTCGAACACGCCGCGCCCGTGGACGTGGTCGAAGCGAAAGCGGCCTTCGCTGGGGTAGAGCTCGCGCAGCGTGAACTGGCCGGCGACATCGAGGCCGATCTCGTCGTTCAGGGCGAACTCGATCCGCGCCGGGCGCGGGCCAGGATTGACCAGGAAGATGAACCCATGCCGGCCTTTGATCCGCGCGTACCCGTCCACGCCGCCGACCTGCACCTGGCTGCCGAAGGGCACGTTGTACTGCACGTAGTCGAAGTTCTCCCGCGCCCACGCCAGCCACTTGCGGTAGAACTCGGTCATCCCCGGCACCAGCGAGAGGTCCTCGGGCAGGATTACGGTGGTGATGCTGCCCGCCGCGGCCAGGCAGCTCATCACGCTGAATTTCCAGCCGCCATGATCCCACGCCTTCGTCAGCCGCGTGTCGTGTACGCCTTCCTGGAAGCGGTGCACCATCGCGTGCGAGAGCACGGCCGGTTGGAAGCGGAAGTTCTGGTTCCACCAGCATTGCTGCCGCACGCCGTCGGCGTTCATGCGGTCGGCGTGCAGGTCGCTGTGCAAAGAGCACATCCAAAGGCCCAGCTCCCAGTACGACTCGTGCTGGTCGAAGTACTTGAAGCCCCACAGCCCGTGCTCCTTGCGGCCGTAGAAGGCCTGGTAGTACAGGCCGGGGAACTCCTCCTTGAGCCGCCGCAGGATTTCGGTGGCGCTGCGCCATCCTTTATAGGCGCCGTTGCCGGGCAGGTGCCCGTGCTGGTCGCTGTAGCAGAAGCAGCCGTTGCCGGGGCCGGGGTCCCACGACCACAGGCCCAGCTTGAACCGCTCGATGGTGTTGCGCTGCACCGCAAACCACCAGTCGGCGTATTCGTCGCAGGCGATGCAGTTCTCGGCCGCGACGTTGCCGGCGGCGTCGACCTTCTTCCACTGCGGCCGCTCCGGCGCGAAGGGCAGGGCGCAGGCGTTACCCTCGTGGCCGTGGCGGGCGCAGCCCATGTAATAGCCAAACGGAATGCCCTTGGCCCGCGCGTGGTCCATGATGTGCTGTGCGGCGGAGCCTTCTGGGCCCAGGTCCCAGTACGCGTCCATGTCGCCGGCAGGCTTGGTGTAGGGATGCATGGGGTTGAAGATGATCAAGTCGCCGCCGAGCTCGGCGAACATGTCGATCATCTTGGTGTGCGCGGCCTCCTCGGGCGAGTTGGCGGCGGGCATCTGCGGCAGGGGGTAGAAGAAGTTGTACAGGATGAAGACGAACCGCTCGACCCGTGGGTGCATGTAGTCCAGGGCGAACTTCTGCATCGCGCGGACTTCCGAGCGGTCGATGGGCACGTGCCCGTACGGGTTGCGAAACCGCGGCCGCTGGCCCAGCGTGGTGCGCGGGGCATGGTCGGTGAGCATCACGCCGCTGAGACGATAGACGCCGATAAACTGCGGCTCGGACACGTAGCCCTCGCCGCTCTTGAGAATGAGCGAGGGCTCAAAGGAGAACTCCGCTTCATTGCCGCCAAGTCTCGTGTGGAAGAACGGGTTCTCGATCCCGCTCATCACGCCGCCGCGGTCCCATCGCAGAAAGGTGACAGTAGGGCAGTTCCAGAACGTGTCGTACTGCACCGCCTCGCGCGGCGGCGCGCCGAAGACGGTCCGCCCCAGCACGATTTCGTAAATCGTCAGCGGCGTCTTGCATGGGGCCACTTCGAGCCACCGCTCGACATAAGCCCGCCCGGCCCGCAGGCGATAGTGCAGCGTCACGTCCAGATCGCCAGCGACAAATCGAAACGCCGCCTCCCCCTCGTCGGTACGAGCCTCGACACACTTGGCCGTCGCCGAATCCAGCGTTCCCCGGTCCGTGCGTACGGCGAATGAATCCGCCGAGATGTCGTATCGCTCGCCAGCCTTCGAGTTTTCAATACACGAGATGGTTCCGGAGGTACGTAGGTGCAACTCGATATTGTCAGTTCGCAACGTCCGCAAAGAAAACCTCCCTGGACCCAGAGGCAAATATCAGACCAGTAACCATAGTGTGCCATCGGTAAGCGGGGAATGAAAGGTGTTGCATCGTAAAATGAACCTCAAGGGACATGGAAATATACATCCTCCTTTGGACGACGTCTTTATCGTTGATTCCGGGAAGCAATCGACGTACTTTTTGTGGCGTTTCACGCCGGGCACGGTACCTGTCGGCTATAAGGGTGACAAATATGTTCTTCTATGTAGCGACGATTTTTACGGCAACAGCAACAGCTTCAAAAGTCCACGATATCGTCTGTGAAAGATGCGGCACCGGATTCTCGTACGAGCTGCGACGGGCGGCCACGGGGCATGGCCGCGCGCACTATTGTATAAACGAAAAGGGGGCGATGGACCAGGCGCAAACGCAACTCCTGAAAGCTGTCCAGGACCGGCTGACGGAAGAAGCGGAGCTGGTGCCCTGTCCAAAGTGCCGTTGGGTAAACGACGAGCTTGTGCGAAAATATCGGAATGCGAAGTACCGTTGGCTCCCGCGGCTCGCTCTGGTGATCGTTCCGCTCGGCGTTCTGACTGCTTTCTTTTTCGGGTACCTTCTGAGGGGTCATATGGGGACCGCGTCACCTCTACCTTTCTACCTGACGATAACGTTGATGAGCATAAGTGTTCTTTCGCCAGTCTGGGTCTACGGCATCAGGGCGCTGCTAAGACGTCGCATCAATCCCAACAGGACCTACCCCGGGCACGTGTCGGTGCCAATAGGGACGCCACCCGCTATTATAAAATCAATTGACCCCAGCACCGGCTGCCAGACTTTCCGGGTTGTACCGAGCCTTGATCCTGGCGAAAATCCCGCTGGCTGGGCGGTCTTCAGGGCGGGACGGATTGAGTTTCCAAAAACATGCTGGCGTTGCGGCGCCATTGAGGCAAAGCCATATGTGGCTCCGTGTACGACCCCGAAAAGGGCATTTCCCACTCATCTCTGCCGTTCCTGCGCATCCCGTACGCGGCTTCTCTGGCTGGCGAGCGTGCCCGTTGTCCTGGCGGTGATTCTTGGCCTTGTGAGCCTGGTGTGTCTGTTACTGCCGGGAGATGACATGGGACTAAGGATTGGCCTTCCAGCGGCAGGCGGCATATTCCTTTTCATATTCTCGCTGGCGATATTCCCGGACAAGATGAGTCGCCCATACCGTCTCGGGGTAATCGATGCAGCGCGGGGTATCTGCAAGTTTCGTGCTGCGAACCCGGCCTTGATGCAGTTATTGAATGAGCAAATTGCACGCATCGAATCGCGCCCGCCCGTGTCGGCACCTGTGCCTCCTCCACTTCCATCGCGTCCTCTGAATTGAGGCTAACCGCACGACACAGAGAGGCAGAGACAACGAGAGAGCGCGTTGGCAGAAGGGCATTCCGTTCTTCGGAGATTTCTCTGAGTCTCTATGTCGCGTCCAAAGCATCCAGGGCGGCGTCGTTGCCGCCGCACTCCAAGGGGGTTATCATTGGCTGCAGGAGTAATCTCATGAGCGTTCGCACGATTGGTTTGGTCGTTTTTGCGGCGGGGATGATATGCCCGGCGGCATGGCCTCAGCAGCCCGATGCGCCGCAGGCCGTCAGCGGCAAGGTGTTTCTGGATGCCAATGGCAATGGCGTGATGGATGCCGGCGAGCAGGGGGTCGGCGGCGTGCGGATTACCGACGGCAAAGAGTTTGTCGTCACGGGGCCGGATGGCGCATACATGATCCAGCCCGCGGCCGATCCCATGTTCAAGTACCGCCCGGCGCAGACCATTACCGTCTGCTGGCCGTCGGGCAAGTGGCCCACGGGGCGCTATTGGGTGCGGCTGGCGGACATGAAGGATCCCGCGGCTGTCAACTTCGGCCTGCGAGAGGACAAGCAGTCGCTGCCGTTCATGTATCTCCACCACAGCGACAGCCACTGCCGCTTCCCCGGCGGCTGCGATGTCTTCGCCGAGTTCGTCAACGGCCTGGGCAGCGAGGTCAAGTTCGTGCTCGACACCGGTGACACGAGCTTCGGCGAGAGCCCGCAAGGGCAGACCTTTGCCGTGCTGACCGAGGCCGAGAAGAAGTTCAAGATCCCGTTCATGCACACCATCGGCAATCACGACGTGGTGGCCCCGGGCAAGCCCG
Organism: Planctomycetaceae bacterium; assembly: GCA_021371965.1. The sequence goes on along the minus strand of JAJFVE010000126.1, from coordinate 18,273 downwards.
AGATCGAAGGCCACGGCGCCTGGACGAAGGACCTGGGCCCCATGCGATGGTCGTTCGATTACGCCGACGTGCACTTCACCGGCATCGACTGCTATGAGGAAGCTGTCCGCCCTGAGGTCGTCGAGTGGCTCGAACGCGACTTCAAGGCCCAGCCCAAGGGCAAACGCATCATCCTGAGCTATCACTACCCCAACCCCGATGGCGGCAAGTTCCACAAGCTGCTCAAGGACTACAACGTCCAACTCATCCACGCCGGGCACAATCATGCCAGCATCTACTGGAACTGGCATGCCCCGATGGTGACGGTCTTCGACTACAAGCCTCTGGGCGACTGCAACGCCGTCGTCGTCACCGACACTGGCGTCTACAGCGGGTACTACTGCCTGGGCGACAAGGGCAAGCCTTTTACGCACGGCCGCCGCTGCCCGATCAGTTGGGACACCGGCGTGTTGCTGCCGGCCGTCACCAAACTCTTTGGCAACGTGACGAAGATCGAGAACAAGCCGCTGGCCGGCGCGGGCGAGGCGATCCCGTTTGCGACGACCAAGGCCGTCATCCAGACCCAGATCGACCCCGGCAGCGCCAAACGTGTGGTGATGAACGTTACCGGCAAGGCCGGCGCGCTGAAGATCGAGTTCACCGGCGACCACCTGGCCGTCGACAGCGCGACGCTTCGGTTTGACATCAAGCGGCCGGACAAACTGCTCGACCTGCGGGTCTTCGTGCAGAAGGGGATGGTCAGCGTCTGGGCCGACAAGTATTTCTTCATCGAGAAGCATCTCGAGGCCGACTGCACGCCCGGGGCGGTCACGCTGTCGGCCGAAGGCGGCGCTGCGACGATCAAAACCCTGACCGTCAGCGAGGTCAAGCCCGACGCCAGCCCCGATGTCCAGCAGGGCGGTTATCACAACAACGGCATCGGCGGCCCGCGCCGCACGCCGGATTGACGCCGGGAGGGCCCTTTTCAGCACCGATTTTTCTTGTCCGGGCGGAGATGGGCCGCTATTATCGCTTCATCATCGAGAGTGCGCGAGGGTTCTGGCCCGACGACCGCACGGCAACCTGTCGCGAAGCGTTGCGTGAGCGATAAGGTGCCGCAGCCATCCCGCAAGGGGCCGATGTGACCCGCCGATTTCGCGGGTAACCAAGCCGAAACTTTGCGATGTTGGCGCCTCTCCCTGCGAGAGGCTTTTTTGTGGACAAAACAAATTTCGGATTGCGGATTGAGGAATAAGAAGGAGTACGCAGTAACATGACTGACTCAGCCAACTATCGACTGGGAACCAAGGCGCTCCACGCGGGGCAGGAACCGGACCCCGCCACGCTGTCGCGAGCCGTGCCCATCTACGCCACCAGCAGCTACCTGTTCAAGAGCACCGAGCATGCCGCGGCACTGTTTGGTCTGCAGGAGTTCGGCAATATCTATACCCGCTTTATGAACCCCACCAACGACGTGCTCGAGAAGCGACTGGCTGCACTCGACGGCGGCGTGGGCGGCCTGGCCTTCGCCAGCGGGATGGCGGCCATCACCGCTGCGGTGCTGACGATCACGCACTCGGGGCAGAACTTCATCGCCTCGACGAGCCTCTACGGCGGGACGTGGACGCTGTTCTCGCAGACGCTCAAGAACCTGGGCGTCGAGGTGCGGTTCTTCGACCCGGACAAGCCCGAACTGATCCGCAAGCTGGCCGATGCGAATACACGCTGCGTGTACCTCGAGTCGATGGGCAACCCCAAGAACGACGTGCCGGACCTGGCGACCATCTGCTCGACGGCCCATAGCCTGGGCCTGCCCGTGATCGTCGACAACACTGTCACCACGCCTGTGCTGCTGCGCCCGATCGAGCACGGGGCCGACATCGTCGTCTATTCGACCACCAAGTTCATCGGCGGACATGGCGTGCACGTCGGCGGCGCCATTGTCGACAGCGGGCGGTTCCGCTGGGCCGACGACCCGAAGCGATGGCCGGAGTTCTGCTCGCCCGACCCGTCGTACCATGGGATGGTCTTCGCCGAGGCCCTGGCGCCGATGGGCAACATCGCCTACATCATTCACATTCGCACGCACTGGCTGCGCGACACCGGGGCCTGCATGAGCCCCTTCGCCGCATTCCTGTTCCTGATGGGCCTCGAGACGCTGCACCTGCGCATGCCGCGTCACTGCCAGAATGCCCAGGCGCTGGCCGAGTGGCTCGAAAAGCACCCGGCTGTCGAGAAGGTGACCTACGCCGGCCTGCCTAGCAGCCGCTACCACGCCAATGCGAGGCGGTACCTGCCCGGCGGGGCCGGGGCGATCGTCGGCTTCGAGATCAAGGGTGGCAAGGACGCCGGCGTGAAGTTTATCAACGCCGTGAAACTGGCCAGCCACCTGGCCAACATCGGCGATGCCAAGACGCTGGTGATCCACCCGGCTTCGACGACGCACCAGCAGCTTACCGAAGACGAGCAGCGTGCCGCCGGCGTGACGCCCTCGTACATCCGCCTGAGCGTGGGCATCGAAGACGTCGAAGACATCCGGGCGGACCTAGACCAGGCACTCAAGGCCTCCCAGGCTTAACAACCGGATGAATGGATGGGTAGATGATTGGATGAATGGACCAACCATCCATTCATCCAACCATCCGTAGACGGTGTGACCATGTGTGCTGAGAATCTTCAAAGCAGTGATTCAATTCGCGGGGCGGGGCCGCTCCGCCATGCGCGGCGGGCAGTGTTCGATCAGCCCCTGGCGCTGGAGAAGGGCGGGCGGCTCGAGCAGGTCGAGGTGGTGTACGAGACGTATGGCCACCTCAACGCCGCAGCCGACAACGCGGTGTGGATCTGCCATGCGCTGTCGGGCGATTCGCACGTGGCACGCCATGACGAAGGCGACGATTCGGGCTGGTGGGATCTGGCCAGGTTTGTCGGGCCGGGCTGTCCGATAGACACCGACCGCTATTACGTGATCTGCCCGAATATCCTGGGCGGCTGCCGCGGGACGACCGGGCCGGGCAGCATCAATCCGGCTACGGGCAAACCGTACGGGCCGGCGTTTCCGACCATCACCATCGGCGACATGATCGAGGTCAACCGCCGCTTGATGCACCACCTGGGCATCGACAAGCTGCTGGCCGTCATCGGTGGCTCGATGGGCGGCCACCAGGTGCTGGCGTGGGCGGCGCGCTACGGCGACGAGATGGCCGGCGTGATTCCGCTGGCCTCTTCGGCGAGGTTGAGCAGCCAGGCGCTGGCGTTCGACGTCGTTGCGCGCAACGCCATCCTGCGCGACCCGAACTTTTTCGGCGGTGAATACTACGACAAGATCGCCGGGCCCAACGTCGGGTTGGCGATCGCCCGCATGATCGGGCACATCACGTACCTGTCGCGCGAGGCGATGCAGGAGAAGTTCGAGGGTGACCGCCTGGCCCCGCGCGACGTGGCGATCGAGTTCGAGAAGCAGTTCTCGGTCGGGACGTACCTGGGCTACCAGGGCGCCAAGTTCGTCGAACGCTTCGACGCCAACAGCTATATCGCCCTGTCGATGGCGATGGACCTGTTCGACCTGGGCGCGACGAGCGAGCGGCTGGCGGAGGTCTTCCAGAGCAACAACGCCCGCTGGTTGGTGGTGAGCTTCAGCAGCGACTGGCTGTTCAGTCCGTCAGAGTCGCGGCAGCTCGTCGAGGCGCTGATCAAGGCGCAGCGCCCGGTTTCGTACTGCAACGTCGCCAGCAGTTGCGGGCATGACGCGTTCCTGCTCGACAACGAAGTCGGCGTCTACGGCGAACTGGTGCGCGGGTTCCTGGCCGACCTCAGCGGCGACGCCCAGCCCGAGGAGCCCAGTGACGCCAGCGACGCTTGGGGCATCAGCCACACCAACATCTTCAGCCCCAGCCGTCCGCAGCGGCTGGACTACAGTCTCATCGCCAGCCTGATCGAGCCCGGCGCCAGCGTGCTGGACCTGGGCTGCGGGTCCGGCGGGCTGCTGACGCAGCTTCGCCGCGGCGGCCACAAGGTGCTGCACGGGCTGGAGATCGATGAGCAGGCGATTATCGCCTGCGTGCGGCGCGGGCTCAGCGTGATGCATGCCGACTTGAACAACGGCCTGCGGTCGTTCGGGGAGGGGCAGTTCGACTGCGTGGTGCTCTCGCAGACGCTCCAGGCCATCAAGGACGTCGAGCAGGTCGTCGCCGACATGCTTCGCGTGGGGCGGCGGTGCGTGGTGAGCTTCCCCAACTTCGGATATCGCAAGCTGCGCGAGATGCTCTACTACGACGGCCGCGCGCCGCGGAGCGAAGGGCTGCTGCGCTATACGTGGTATAACACGCCCAACATCCGCTTCCTGACACTGGACGATTTCGAGGTCTTCTGCCAGGAAAAGGGCATCACGGTCCACCGCCGCCTGGCCTTGGACACCGAGCAGGCCAAGGAAATCACGGTCGACCCCAATCGCAACGCGGACTTGGCGATCTTTGTGCTGAGCCGATAGGACTATAGGACCAATAGGACTTATAGGACCTATGAAACCGCAAGGTCCCCGTCATATAGGCCCTATTGGTTCCCATAGGTCGTTCTATCTCGTGACCGCTCCCGGCCAGGGCTTTTGCGGGAACGGACGCCCCAGCAGCTTGCCCAGCGCTGTGTGCACGTCGGCTGAGCGCATCAGCGGCGGCAGGGGGCCGGCGGTGGACATGGCGAACGTCGTGCTGTTGATCTCGTTGAGGCCGCCGTGCGTCGAGGCTATCTTGATCTTCCCGTCAAAGTATGTCGCCCCGTAATAGCGGTCGTTCGCCAGCGAGGCGATCACGTCGGGCGGGTTCTTCACCAAGGCGTGATGCGCCCGCCAAAGGCGTTGAAGCGGGATGGGATAATGATGCTGTCCGGTCAGGGCCAGCATGTCGTCGGCCGTATATGTTCGAGAGAAATCCGGCAGTACGCCTTTGAGCTTCAGCGGGTCGCCGCTGTCGGGGCTGTAGCGGTACGCTCCGTTGACGCAGCGGACGTAGGCCTTCTGGCCAAGCGTGCCCAGCACGGCCACGGCGTCGCCGTCGACGTAGCTGACAAGCTCAACGCCATTGATGGCGATCAGGTCCCCCGCCAGTTCCGGCGGGTTCGTCGTGACAAAGTTCGCGACAGTCACCAGCCCGAACGACACGGGCACGACACTCTTGCGGCCCGTGAGCGACTCGCCTACGTGCCAGCCTCTGTCTCCGAGCAGCTTCTCAAACTCGATCCGGGACGCGGGCATATAACTGTGGCCGTGATCGGACAGCAGCGTGATCTTCACCCGCCCGCGGCGGGTTTGCAGGGCCTGGAGCACCATTCGCTCGATGCGCTCCAGGCAGCGGCGCTGGCCTTGCTCGCCGTCGGCGGTGCTGACGCCGGCCGAGCTGACGAAGTACGCCAGGAACTCTCGCCGCGGTCCGGAGGCGGCGCTGCGTTGGAAGGCGGCCATGCACGTGTCGGTTTCACTGAGGAAGGTGTCCCACGGCGCGATATAGCCGATAGCGTCGGAGAACGTGTTGGCGCGGTAGTCCAGGATCTCGTTGTAGGGTTCATTCACTCCGGCAAGATATTCGCGCGGACCGCCCACGAGCAGGTTCTCCGGGCGGCTGAAATACGCCGCCTCGAAGGCCCGGCAGGGCGGCCCGTGCAGGAGATCCTCCATCGCCGGATCCGTCACGGTCGGGTAGGGCGCCACGACGCGCGAGGGCGGGTAGAACACCCGCAGGTTCTTCTCATCGTAGTAGCGCTGCACCACATCGAATCCGAATCCGTCGAGAATGAGCACCAGGTGGGGGCACTGGCCGGCCGGGATGTCGTCGAGCCGGATGATGTCCGTCGGCTTGGCGCTCTTGTCGGCGGCGTATCCGATGCGGTCGGCTCGTCCGGCGGCGTCGACAAAAAGGAAGAAATCCTGCACGGCGTCATCGTTGGTGTCGTACGCGCGAAAAGCCCCGCTGTCCAGGCCGTTCGGGGCGCTTGGGCGGGCGGGGAACGTGATAATCTTGGCGCATCCGCTGAGAAACAGGACAGCCGCGAGCCCCACCAGCGGGGCGAAAAGGTTCATTCGCATAGGCAGCCTCCGTGAGGATTGTATCCCCGTGAGAAATGGGCCTTCCAAATTTTCGCGCGGCGTGGTTACATCTAGCGCCATGCGTGCCTTGGTGTACGACATAAAGCCCGTCGGCTGGGCGGCCTGCTGGGTCCTGCGGAAGGTCTGGCGCCGCTGCCAGCTTACCTCCCTGAACGGCCTGTCGCTGCGCGATGTGAGCCCGCCGCCGCTGCCGACGGACCAATGGGTGCGCGTCTCGACGCGGCTGGCCGGAATCTGTGGGACCGACTGCGCGATCCTCGCCCAGAAACAGGTTCCCAACTCGATCCTCCAGGCGTTCAGTTCCATGCCGTTCGTGCTCGGCCATGAGAACGTGGCGGTCGTCGAAGAGGTCGGCGGCGGCGTCAGCAAAGACTGGATCGGCAAAAGGGTCTGCGTCGAGCCCAGCCTGTCCTGCCCCGTGCGCGGGATCGATCCGCCCTGCAGCGCCTGTGCGGCTGGCAATTACGGCGCGTGCGAAAACTTCGGCGCCGATGGCGCGGGCGACTCTCGCCTGCCGCCGGGCACCAGCCTGGGTTACAACCGGGCCACAGGTGGGGCCTTCGCCGATTCGTTCATTGCGCACGCCAGCCAGCTTGTGGCCGTGCCTGACTCTCTTACCGACGAGCAGGCTGTGCTGACCGACCCGCTGGCCTGCAGCCTCCACGCCGTGCTGCGATCGGAGCAACTTGGCGGCGCCAAACACGTGCTCGTATACGGCGCCGGCATGCTCGGCCTGGGCGTCATCAGCGCCCTGCGGGCGATGAACTACTCCGGAGAGATCCATGCCCTTGTGCGCCGGCCCAGCCAGGCGCGGATGGCTGCGGCGATGGGGGCCTCGCGATGTCTGCAATTGCCCGATGATCGCCGCGGGCGCTATGAGGCCGTCGCCGCGGTTACTGGGGCTGATATTCACCGCGTGCGGTTTGGCAATTACACGCTCACAGGCGGCTACGACGTCGTCTTTGAGTGCGTCACCGGCAGGCAGAGCCTGACCGAATCGCTGCGGTGGACGCGAAGCCGCGGCGAGGTGATCTACGTCGGCACCGGGCGGGGCGCCGGGGCGGACCTGACCGCCCTGTGGTTCCGCGAGCTCAGCGTGCGGGGCGCCTACGGGCGGCAGATCGAGCGAGTCGGCTCGCGCCAGATCGCCACGTACAATCTCGTGCATGAACTGATGGGTCGAGGCGAGCTCAAGACCGAAGGGCTGCTGACGCATACGTTCGGTCTGGACGACTACCGCCGCGCGCTGGCTGTGGCGATGCATTTCGGCGGCGGCAGGGCGATCCGGGTGGCGTTTGACTTTCGCAAAAAATAGAAGGGACGATTATGGCCGCCAAAAGCAAAGCGATCGTGGGCGTGGTGATGGGCAGCGACAGCGACCTGGAAACGATGAAGCGCTGCCTGGGGCAACTCGACGAACTGGGCGTGACGTATGAGGTGCGCGTCCTCTCGGCGCATCGCACGCCGGACGAGGCCCACCAGTACGCCGCCGCGGCTGCGGGGCGCGGGCTCAAGGTCATCATCGCCGCCGCCGGTATGAGCGCCGCCCTGGCCGGCGTGATGGCCGCGGGCACCACGCTGCCGGTCATCGGCGTGCCCATGGACAACGGATCGCTCAACGGGCTCGATGCGGCTTTGAGCACGATGCAGATGCCTCCCGGCGTGCCGGTGGGGTGCATGGCTATCGGCGCCGCCGGGGCGACCAATGCGGCGGTGTATGCGGCGGCCATCATCGCCCTGGGCGACAAGGCGCTGGCCCGCAAGTTGGCACAGTACAAGAGCCAGCAGCGGGACAAGGTCCTTCAAAAAGATGCCAAGGTTCAGGGTTCGCTGTAGCGGCCGCTAGAGGATCGGCGTGGCGCCGCGCGGATTGACTTTCGGCGCCTGGACCGGTTTAGCAATGGCGCTGAGCTGGCCGGTGCTGGTGTTGTAATACCACCCGCCCGAGCCCGACGTGGGCGCCGGCGAGGCCGTGCCGTAAATGATCGTCTTGGCCAACGAGGTGGATCCGTTGGGGTTCTTCGGCCACTCGGGCAGATACGGGCCCAGCGTTCCATCTTTGGTGATGTTGCCGTGGACGTCGGTCTTGGATGTCAGACGCGTAATGACATTGGCGGTGTCAAGGGTTCCGCTGGCGTTGAGATGCGGGCCGCGGTCGGCGTGCTGAACGGTGTATAGGCCAATAGCTTTCTGGGCCGTGGCCAGGTCGACCGCCAGGGCGGCATCGCGGGCGTCCTGGTTGCTGCTGGCGAAATTGGGGATCACGATCATCGCCAGGATTCCCAGAATCACCACGACAATCAGAATCTCCACCAAGGTAAAGCATCGCGTCGGACCCGGCCTGCCCTTACGGTTATACGTGATATCTCTCATAGTTCTCATCGCTCCGGAGGATCAGAGCCGCACCAGGACGGTCTGCCCGTCAATGTTCAAGAGCACCGATTGCTGATCGATTCGCACGACCGTCGCGCCGTCGATCCGGTCGCCGGCTTGCAGCGCGTGACCGTTGATGATCGCCGCTGGACCGGACGGCCCGCACATCACGCCGCTAAGCTTGAAAGAAGCGGTCGCAGGCCGGGTGGGGGGCGCCGGGGGCGCGGGGACGGGCGCAGTCCTTTTCGCGGCAACGCTATCCGCTGCTGAGGCGGTAGAAACTGCCGGGGGGCACGCGGGGAGAGGACTGACCTGTGTTGCGGCCGCGGGTTGGGTTGCCGGCGAGGGAAGGTAGGTCTTCAGTCCGGCGAGTGTCTTTTGCTGGGCGCTTTGCGCCTGGGTACTGAGCGGGTGCTTGCTGGGCGCAGCGGGGGGCATCGCGGCGTGCGTCTGGGGCGCAGTCGCGAGGACCAGGGGGGCCTCCGCGACAGGGCGGTGGAAGGCGGCCAGGGGCGCCAGGAGGGCGGCGCCGCCGAGAAAGAAAATTACCAAGGCGATCTTCGCGGCCAAGCTCATGTGGCGGGGGCTGGGTCGCGGCGAGGGGCATCGCGGCAGCGGCGTCCCGGCGGCCGCGGCGCCTCGGGCCTTTTCGTATTCCGCACGCTTGAGTGCGTCGTTGATCAGGCTCATGCCATGCTCCCCTTGAGTTCGCGGGCGGCGCGGCGCACGAGGCGGCGGCTGATGGCCGGCGTCTGGCTGACGTAACCGGCCAGCAGGGCCTTGTCGCCCAGGGCGTTGATCAGCCGCGGGGTGCCTCGGGCGAATCGGTGGATCGCCCGTACGGCGGAGGGCTCGAAGTGCAGCCCGTGAGAACTGCCGGCCAACCCCGCCACGTTCAGGCGGTGGCGCAGATATTCGCCCGTGTCGGCGCGAGACATCGTGCCCAGGTGGTATCGCACGGTGATGCGCTGTGAGAGTTGTCGCAGGTCCTGCCGCGCAAGTGTGCGAGCCAGTTCCGGCTGGCCTACCAGGATGATCTGTAGCAGCTTCTGTTTCTCGGTTTCGAGATTGCTCAGCAGCCGAACCATCTCGAGAGCCTGTACCGACATGGTCTGGGCCTCGTCGACGATCACGACGGCGTCTTGCCCGGCGCAGTTGACCTCGAGCAGGTGGTAGTTGATGGCCTGTAGCAGGTCGAAGTGGTCGCGTCCGGCGCCGACGAGCCCGAACTCCTGAGCGATGGCGCGCAGCAGGTGTGTCTCGCTCATGGCCGCAGGGTTGAGGATCAAGGCGGTCTGGAACTTCTCGCCCAGGTTGTTCAGCATCGCCCGGCAGAGCGTGGTCTTGCCGGCCCCGACTTCGCCTGTCAGAAGAATGAACCCCTTGCGATGCCGCACGCCGTAAAGCAGATGGTTGAGGGCTTCCTGATGCTGATCCGTCAGGTAAAGGAACCGCGGGTCAGGCGTGATGTTGAATGGCTCTTCTTTGAGCCCATAGAAGTCTATATACATGCCGCCAATCCTCGATTTCCATTCGCGCGGCCGGCATGTGGTCCATCAATGCCGTGTTACGTTCTTCGACCAAGTCTGCAGGAATGCTTGATGGTTTCGGCCGTTGCTCTCGTGCCGGTTGTCTGTGCTGCCAGGTTTGTATAGCAGCCGCTGAGGTCACAGAGGACGCTGAGGCGTGAGGAAGAATGAACTGGCCCGCGCAGCGGACAGTTGAATTCTATTCCTGCTTCCAGACGTAGGCGTCTTGCGAGATCTGAAATTCAGGATAGCCCTCGTCGGAGGCATCTTTGCCGATTGTCACGCCCCAGGACCCCAGCCTTCCGGCGCCCCATCCAACGCGAAGTTGTCGCTTTTCCTCGTTGAAGATGAACGAAGGCTGATCAATGGAGGAACTATCGGGATAATCCGCATCCACTCTTGCAGCGAGGAACCCCAGGGCCGGAGGCAGATCCGCTATCGGAACATGGTAGAACTGGTACTCTCCCTGAGGAGAACCCTGAGGAATCGAGTATGTCTGGGTCCACTGACAGACCGATGGAACATCAATGTGCCCCTGCGCCCAGAGGCGAAGTCCCCTGAGGTATGAATCCACCCAGAAAGGAGATGGGCTGCAATAGGCAACCAGCCACAGCGAGAGAATGCTCAATGTCGTGAAGAATCGCACCTTCCGCCAGCGCACGAACTTCCAGATCAGTCGACCTAGCAAATAGGCGGCCCCGATCGCCACAAGAAAGGCAACCAGAAGAAGCAGCGGAAACAAATACGCTATCGTCAACGGCCCATAGCCCAGAAGTCCCTCGATGAAGAGATCAGGCTTGCACGCCAGCAGGGCCGCGACAGCGAAGACAATCACAACTTTCGGAATGGTGCGACGACGAGACAGCGGCGTTGAGCCTGGAACGTTGTCGGTGGCTTGTTGAGTGTCCATCACTTATCCAGCCTGCGTTAGCAGCTTGTGCAGCGCCGGCAGGGTGGCGCGGTGGTCGCCGCGGATGTAGAAGCTTGTCCCGCCGTCGGCAACGGTTCGCACCAGCACGGTCTTGTACGGGCGGTAGTAGTACTCGAAGCTGTCCTTGGGGGCCTCGGCGTGGATGTCGCCCGACAGCGGCAGCAGGTCGAAGACGGCTGAAGTGATGTGGCGAATCTGGCGGCCTTGCTGGGCGGCGGCGTTGCGCGCCATCGCCAGGGCCTTGAGGTAGACCTCCGGCCCCATGACGGCGGTGCCGTAGCAGAGGACGACGCCGTCTTCGATAGTCTCGATCGCCCGCGCGAGGATCAGGAAGTCGCGGTAGCTGGCCTCGCCGATCGCCGCGCCGTCGCAGTTGGGGTGCTCGTGCACGATGTCATATCCGATCCCCACATGCACCGTCGCCGGCACGGAGGCTTCGTAGGCGGCGGCGAAGATCGAGACGTCCCTGTGCGGCAGATTGTCGCGGCCGATCGCATGGCCGACGGCCTCGCCCAGGCCCAGCCCTTCAGCGTTGCCGGCCTGGACGATCTCGTTGAGCTCGCCGGTTTCCTTCCACAGGCCGAACTGCCCGGCGCGGATGTAGTGCGCGACCGACTCGGTGCTGGCGCCGATTCGGGCCAGCTCGTAATCGTGGATAGCGCAGGCGCCGTTCATCGCCAGGGCGCTGATCCAGCCGCCGCGGATCAAGTCGATCACGTAACGGCTCAGCCCCTGCTTGATGACGTGCGCGCCCATAAACATCACCCTCCCGGCGCCGCGGTCGCGGGCGGTCCGCAAGGCCGCCGCCACGGCTGGCAAGTCCGGATGCGCGAACGGCACGGGGCGCTGTCCGATCTGGAGCATGGCGGACAAATCCATCTCATGGCGCCGCTGGGCCAGCGGTTGAACATTCAGGATGCTGCGGTCGAATAGTGGGTATTTGCTGGGCAATGTCGCTCTCCCGTCTGGCGATAATTATCCTCAAATGCGGGCGAAACGCAATATGCCGCAGCAGGCGGCGTTGGGCCTTGTGATGCCGGACGAATGCGCCCGGCCGTGATCGATGACTTGTCAGGAGCGCAGCGATGAACAGGACATTGAGCTGGGTTGCAGCGGCGTGTATCGCGATGACGGCAAGCTATGCGATGGCCCAAGCCGAGGGCCAGGATGGCGGCCCGCCTCAGGCCGAGCAGCCTCGCCCGCCACGATTCGACGGGCCGATCCCCGATCGCGCCCTGGCTGCGCTGGATCTGACGGCCGAGCAGAAGAAGCAGATCGAAGAGATCCGAACCGCCAACAAGCAGGCTATGGACGCCTGGATGAAAGAAAACGAAGCCAAGCTCAAAGAAACCATGGATAAGGTCCGCGCCGCCGAAACTGCCGGCCAGACCGACCAGCTCAAGGAACTGCGCGACCAGGTCAAGACGCTGTACGAGTCGCGGCGCGAGTTGGCCGTGGCGTGCAACAAAAAGATCGAGGGCGTACTCACCAATGAGCAGAAGACCAAGATGCGCCAGACTCGCTCCAGGGGCGGGCAGGACAGGCCCTCGAACGGCCGACACAACCAGGAAGGGCAGCAGGGCCAGGCGGGACAGGAGGGGCAACAAGGCGGCAGGAGCGGCCGCCGCGGCGACGAACGCCAGGGTGGACAACGAGGCCCCGGTGGAATGGCCCCGATGGGTGGGCCGATGGGCGTTGCCAACCTGACGCCCGAACAGCGCCAGAAGATCCGCGCCATCATGGAAGAGGCCCAGAAGAAGATTCATGACGAAGTGCTTACCGACGAACAGCGAAAATCCATCGACGAGATGAAGGCCCGCTTTGTCGGCGGCCAAGGCGCCACCAGCCGCCCAGCACACGTTCGCCGCGACGGCAACGAAGGCGCCGACCAAGGCCGCCAAAGACCCCAAAGGGATCGTCGCCACCTTGGCGCCAACGCCAACGAAGGCGGCAATGCCGAACCGGCCCCGGCGCCGAACGAATAGACCTGTTCAGTCGCTGCCCTTGCTGCACTCACAATCCCTCGTCGCGCGCTGCGCAGCGGGGGATTGTTCTTTCGAGAGGATTCCCAAAAACCACCGCTGTCCAACGCCGCGGAGCAAGCTCGGCCGCTAACGTGCGCGTCTGTATCTTGTTTGGTTAGCGGTCGAGTCTCCACGGAATATTCGACTTGCTCGACGGGATCCTTCCCCAACCTCCGCAGGCAATGCACCCCAAGCTGGCCTGGGGGAAAAATCTACAATCATTTAGGGACTTATGGCCGGAGGACTTCCTACGATTATTACATGAGGCGTTGAAGTCGGCGTACTTTTGTTCCGATTACTAGACGGATGAGTTTTTGTGAGGAAGGCCATTATGGTTACGGTTCGGGACAAATGGGTTGAGTTCAATTTCTTCCGGGCCGGAGCGAAGGCTGTCTTTCTGGCTGGCGATTTCAACGGCTGGCGGGATGACGAGTTGGGCATGACCAACGACGGCCGAGGCAACTGGAAGGCCCGCCTGAAGATTCCTGCCGGCGAGTTCAAGTTCCGCTATTGCGCCGACGGGCAGTGGTTCACCGACTACGCGGCATTCGGCCTCGAACCTGGCCGGTTCGGCATGGACAGCGTCGTCCGCGTGGCCGAGAAGGCCCCCGCCCTGACTCTCAAGAGAGTTCGTCCAGCAGCGATCCATCACAAGAGAAGCTTCGCGGCGTAGTCTGCCTTTCGGCGAAATCGGACGAGGTACATGGGACGGGGAAATTAGGAATCCCCATTCCTCCAACCCTTTGTGGTAAGTCTCCGACCTGAATGGATGCTGGAATCAGTCCAGCCCACAGCTACTTCTCCTCTTCCTCTTCCTCTTCCTCTTCATCATCCCAGCCATCCTCGTCATCGTCGTCATCATCGTCGTCTTCGTCATCCCAATTGTCGTCATCGTCATCCGAATCTTCAGACACGGTGTCCGCTTTGGCCGGGTCGAAGAACTCCTCCTCCGCCGGGCCCGAGGGCGCCTCGCTCGCCGAGGCGGTGGCCGCAGTTTCCTCCGCCGGTTCGCCAGCGGGCTGTTCCTGCTCCGGCAGCGGTGCGTTGGCGTCGCCTTCGGGTGACGTCTCAACGCCCCCGGGTTCGCCCTTGGGCGGGACGGGCTTGTCGCCGCTGCGCAGTTCTTCGACGTTTGGCAGGTCGTCCAAGCCGGCCAGGCCGAAGACTTCCAGAAATCGTCGCGTCGTGCCGTAGAGCATCGGCCGTCCGAGCACTTCGGCGCGTCCGACGATCTTGACGAGTTGCTTGTCGAGCAGTCCGCGGAGCACCTCGCCGCAGGCCACGCCGCGGATGGCCTCGATGTCGGCCCGCATAACCGGCTGGCGATATGCCACAACGGCGAGGGTTTCCATCGCCGGCTGCGTGAGCTGCGTCTCCTTGTGGGCTTGGAGCAGGCGGTTGAGCACACCCTGGTGCTCGGGCAGCGTCATGATGAGAAACCCGCCGGCCACCTCTTCGATGCGAAACGCCGCGCCGGTCTGTTCGTAGCGGACGTTAAGGGCGGTGATGGCGCCGCGAACCTCGGCCTGGGGCAGTTCGGCCACGCCCGCCATTCGCGCAGCCGTCAGCGGGGCGTTGCTGGCGATCAGCATGGCCTCGATCGTCGCCTTCCCTTGCTCGTCGGCGGGGGAGCTGGCGGTATCGGCAGTTTCCTCTGACGGGCTCTGCGGCATGGGAGCGTCGATTTCCGGGGCGTCATCCATGCGAGAGAAGGTATCGGCCCGACCCTCGCCGGTCAAGGGGCATGGCCAAGCGTGGCGCGCAAGGCCGAAAGCCTGGAGAGCCATGGCCCTCTCGAATCAATCGTGGCTGTCAGGTTGAAGCCCTCCCGCCACGGCACCGGCGCCTTCCTAGTCCGCGATCTCTGCGGTAAACCGGGCGCGGTGTTCGGCGCCGTAGCGGATGGATTCGTCGAGATACGCCTCGATGTTTTCAAAAGGCGTGCCACGAACGATGCCGTTGCCGGCGGCCATGCACATCCCGCCGTTGCGGGCGTCGAAGGTGTCGATGAGGTGGCGCACCTCGCAACGGACGTCCTCGGGCGTGCCTTCCTGCAGGATGTGCTGCACGTCGAAGCCGACCAGGAACGTCATGCGGTCGCCGAAGCGCCGGGCGACGACGGCCTCGTCCATCGTGTGTTTCTGCACGGGGTGGAAGACGCTCACCCCGGTGTTGATCAGGTCGTCCATGATCTCGGTGTTGTTGCCGCAGGAGTGCAGCCAGAAGTGCATGCCATTCTCGCGACACAGGCGGCCGATGCGGCTGTAGTACGGTTTCAAGAACTCGCGGAAGTGGTCGGGCTTCATCATGAGCTGGCGCTGATTGCCCAGGTCGTCGCTGGTCCAGAAGCCGTCGGGCTTGAAGGTGCGGATGGCGCGGCGGATGTAGCCCTCATACAGGGTGCACAGGGCGTCGTGCATGCGGTGCACCTCGTCGCCGTGGAGGTAGTAGTCGGTCATCAGCCCTTCCATCCCGCGCAGCGACCACGGCCGCTCGAAGAACAGCCCCCACCAGCCGAAGAGCATGTACCGGTTCTGGCGGCGGTTCGCATCGACGTGCTCGATCCCGTACAGCGGCAGGGCGGGGTTCTCCGGGTCGGGCAGCCTGGCGATGAACTCGTCGAGATGCTTCCAGTCGGGGATGACGGCGTTGGAGTCGTGGCCCGCGCCGGCGCGCACCTTCCAGGACAGCCCCATCGCGCCGGTGTCGAGGGGGTTGATCATGACCTCGCCGAAGTCTTCGGGGTACTTGTTGAGCTCATTCAGCCTGGCGCCGTACTGGTCCCAAAGCCCCTCGCCCCACCATCGCGAGCGGATCATAGGGATGCGGCAAGGACCCTTGCGTTCGACAGCCTTGATGACTTCCTCACGGGGCAGTGGGGCGTAAATGTCGGTCATTCGTTATTCCTAAAGACGCCAAGCCGCAAGCGGCGAGGCTATTCCATTATTCCATTGATCCATCATTCCGTCGTTCAGCTCTTGAGTTCCTTCATCACTACCGCGTCACGAGCGGAGAGGTCGGGGTATTCGCTGTCGGAGCCCACGTCTGGGCGGCGCTTCCAGCTTCGGGCGCAGCGCTTGTATTTCTCACGCGTGTCTGCGACTTCCACTTCGACTGTCGCGCCCTCGCCTAGTTCTGCGCGCTCGACGCGCGCGTAGCCGACGCCCAGCAGATCTTCCAACTCGCGGATGTATGTTTCGATCAACTCCGCTGCAGCGTCGCTCCCGGTGGCCACGCGGAAAACGGCCTCGGCGTCCAGGGAGTTCTTGACGCCCTCGCTGCGGAGCTTCTCGAGCTTGACGAGGCCCTCGGCGCGCAGGTCCATCAGGCGGTCCCAGATCCACTGCGGCCCCGGCTGGAGCTGGTCGCCGGTAAAGGTGCCCAGGTCGATATTGGACGGGCGCATGTCGTCGGCGATGGCGAGCATCTCGGCGTCGGCGTCAGGCAGCAGGGCCAGGTGCACGCTTTGCGGTTCCTCGGCGGGGCGGTTGGGAATTGCTGCCCAGGCTTCTTCAGCCGTGTGCGGCATGATCGGCGCCAGCAGCTTGACCAGCGCCATGAGTATCTGATGGATGACAGTCTGCGTGGCGCGGCGGCGCAGGGCGCTGGGGCTCTCGCAGTAGAGGCGGTCCTTGACTGCCGAGAGGTACACGCTGGAGGCCTGCACGGTGCAGAACTCGTAGATCATTCGCGTGGCGCGGTGGAACTCGTAGGCGTCGTAGGCCGCCCGCACGTCGCGGATCAGGCGGCTGAGCTCCAGGCTCATCCAGCGGTCGACGCTGTGGTCGGCTGGTTCAGTGGCGTCGGTGGCGGGGTTGAAGTCGAAGCACGAGCCCATGCAGAACCGCAGCGTGTTACGGATCTTCTTGTACGCCTCTTCGGCCTGGAGGATCAGGCTCTCGCTGCAGCGGATGTCGTCCTGGTAGTTCTGGCTGGCGACCCAGAGGCGCAGCACGTCGGCGCCGCGCTTGTTGAGCTGCTCGACGGCGTCGACGGCGTTACCGAGGGACTTGCTCATCTTGTAGCCGTCTTCGGTGACGACGAACCCGTGCGTCAGCACCGTCTTGAACGGCGGTTTGCCCTCGGCGCCCAAGGCCGGCAGCAGCGAGAGCTGGAACCATCCGCGGTGCTGGTCGGAACCTTCCAGGTACAGATCGACCGGGATATCGCCGACGAGCCCTCGCTGGATGGCCGCGGCGAACCAGCTCGAACCCGACTCGAACCACACGTCGAAGATGTCGCCGCCCTTTTGCAGCGAGACGATGGGAAACGTCTCGGGGGTGGCGACGTATTCGTCGGAGTCGATGTCGTAGCCGGTCAGCAACTCGGCGGGCGTGCGCATGAACCAGGCGTCGGAGCCTTCCTCGGCGATGACGGCCGCCACGGCGCGCACGCTGTCGGCGGTCATCAGCACCTCTCCGTTCTTGTTCATGAAGGCGGGGATGGGCAGGCCCCAGCTTCGCTGGCGTGAGATGCACCAGTCGGGGCGGCTGGCGAGCATGCCTTCGATGCGGTTGCGTCCCCATGCGGGGATGAACCGCACGCCGCCCTGGTCGAGGTCGCGCGTGCAGACGTCCAGCGCCATTTTGCGCAGCGAGGCATTGCCGCCGGCGGGCATGGTGTCGACTCCGATGAACCACTGCTCGGTCGCGCGGAAGATCGTCGGCGTCTTGCTGCGCCAGTCGTGCGGGTACGAGTGCGTGATGGGTTCCTGCAGCACCAGCGTGCCATCGGACTTGAGACGCTCGCAGATCAGGGCGTTGGCCGCCCACACGCCTTTGCCTCGGATGAACTCGGGCGCGCTATCGTCAAACGTGCCGTCCGCCTGCACGGGGCAGTAGATCTCCAACCCATGCTTGAGGCCGCTGGCGTAATCCTCCAGCCCGTGCCCCGGCGCGGTGTGCACCAGACCCGTGCCGTCATCAAGCGTGACATAGTCGGCTGCAATCACCGGGCAAGTCTTGCCTTCCAGCAGCGGGTGGCGGTACGTCAGGCCGGCGGCCAACAGGTCCTCGCCGGTGAGCGTGGCGACGACGCTGTAGCTGCGGAGGTAGTCGCCGCGCGCCGCCTTGACGGCCGCCAGCACGGTATCCATGCGGGCTTTGGCCATCACGAACGTGATCGGCCCGCCGGCGGTCTGGCACGCCACGGCGGCGTATTCGATGCCAGGCCCGACCGCCACCGCCAGGTTCGCCGGCAGCGTCCAGGGTGTGGTGGTCCACACCAGCAGGCAGACGTCGCCGGTAACGCCGTCGAGTTGCCCGTCCGTCAGCGGCAGGGCAACGTACACGCTGGGGTCGGTGCGGTCGTGGTATTCCAGCTCGGCGTCGGCCAGGGCGGTGC
>JAJFVE010000121.1 GCA_021371965.1 Planctomycetaceae bacterium | reverse complement strand
ACCCGGCAACGCGATCAGATGCTTACAGAGGCAGCGCGAAACGAACTCAAAATCTCTAGGCCCGTGAAATGCCCGCCTCCGTCTCTGCTCGCCCAGACCGCCGTGACGGCGGTCTGCTCCTTGGCAAAAGAACGGGGCATCAAGGCCAACTAAGCGGGGAGTTTACACGCGTTTTGCTTTTTGTCAATCCGGAATCTTAACAGCAATAACGGGGTTTTTGTGCGAAGCATCGGATATACTGCCTTGCCATGAAGAAGTCCGCCGCCCAACCGGTTCGTGTGCTTTTGGTCAACGTCGAGGAGACCCGCCCCGAGGCCGCCGGCGTGGTCGCCTACGGCAAGTCCGTGGGATGGATCACGCTGCTGACGCGCTGGTATGAAGATCAGAACCCCCGTGAGGTCGTGAGATGGTGGGACGTGCAGGGCGTCGTCGGCACGCTGGGCAGCGCCGGATCAATCTGGCGGCGCTGCGGTATTGCGACCGTCAGCCTCAACTATGTCGATCAAGACCTGGCGTTGCCCCTGGTGCTGCCGGACTGGGAGTCGCTGGGGCGCCTGGCGGCAGAGCATTTTATCCAGCGCCACTTCGAGCACCTGGCATACTGCTGGTTGGGCGACGACTGGTCGCTTAACGCTCAGCGCAAGGGGTTTTTTCGGGCGGCCCGCGCGGCGGGCAAGTGCCTGCACATCCTGGACTGGACGACCAATCCGCATCGCGGCGGGGGCATGCGAGAACTGCGGCGATGGCTCGGGCGGGAGTTGCCCGCCTTGCCCAAGCCGCTGGGCCTGTGGGTCGACAGCGATTGGACTGCCGTTGAAGCCATCGAAGCCTGTCACGAGGCCGGACTGATGGTGCCCGAGCAGGTGGCGGTGCTGGGGGCCTACAACATCGAAGCCCCTTGCGAAGGCGCCCCGGTGCCGCTGTCCAGCGCTGACCCTGACATGTTCGCCGTCGGGTATGAGGCGGCGCGGCTGCTCGATCGCCGGATGCAGGGCCGCCCCGCCCCACGAAAACCCGTGCTGGTCAAGCCCAAGGGCGTCGTCATGCGCCAGAGCACCAATGTCCAGGCCGTGGGCGACCCGCAGGTCGCCAAGGCCCTGCGGTTCATCTGGGCCAACTACGCCGACCCCCGCGTGGGCGTGCCGCAGGTGGTGGCCGCCACCGACACCTCGAAAACCGCCCTGGCCGAGGGATTTCGCCGCCACATGGGCAGCCCCATCGGCGGATATCTTCGCGATATCCGCTTCGCCAAGGCGCGGGAGTTGCTGGCCCAGACGACGATGACGGTCCAGGCCGTCGCCGAGGCCTGCGGCTACGGCAACGCCGAGCGCCTTCGCGATACGCTGATCCGCCACAGCGGCCTCAACCCCCGCGCCTGGCGGAAGAAACACCGCCGGCAGGGGAGCCAGGCGGGCCGCGAACGGCGCAGACGAGGCGCGCGGGGGACGGTGAGTTCGTAATAGAGAGAGTTCGCGGCGTCGGCGGTTATCTCGCCCGGCGCCGCTCACGGGGTGGCTGCTTCCACCGGTTCAGTCATTCTCGCCCAGCAGTTCTTCGCCTTCCTTGGCTGCGCCGAGGCGCGGGGCGGTCTGCGAGACCGGGCGGGTGGTCGCGGCGGGCTTGCCTGCGACGGCGGCTGGCGCGGGCGGCTTGGCGGATCTGGCCGGCTTCACCTGCGCCACGGGAAACGGGCGCGGCAGGAGCGGGACCTTTCGCGGAGCGCCTACTGCCTGAGCGAATCGGCCCCGGCGTTGCGGACGTTCGCCGGCAAGTTGGTGCGCGAGGCGATGGTCGTCAGGATGTCGACGGTGTTGGGACGCCGCTTGGCAATGAGGTCGGCCAGCACCTTGTGGCTGGTGGTGGTCTTGGCCTGGGCCTACGCCATCACGAGCATCACAACCCCAAGGCGAAGCGCCCTCATCGTCGTTCTCCCTGCTGTAGAAACCTGTGAACCCGCGTGAGATTGGACCGCGAGGCGCAATTCGCGTCAAGGGTGTTGGCCGCTGAAGTCGTTGAGGGCGCTGAGGATGATGGGGGAAGGGAGGGGATGATGAACGGATGAGATGCGCTTAGGCCAGTGCAGGAGAATCGGCAAAGCTTGAGGGAATGCAATTCTCCTCTTCCATGATTTCGGTTTGCGCAAGACAACGGGCGGTCGGTTCTTGCCGGCCGCCCGTTGAAGACTACTCCTGATTACGAATCGCGATTACTTCTTCCGGCGAATCAACGCCGCCACGCCGCCCAGAACTAGCAGGCTCATCGTCGCCGGTTCGGGAATTGTGTTGGCGAAAGTGACGGTGATGCGGCCATCGCCAAGCATCGTCTCGAGTTCGCCGGCGTGACTGCCCAGCCACCGCAGGGCCCAGTCATCAGACTTGCCGATCATCGTGTACCCGCCGGACTCGAAGACGGTATATGCAAACGTGTCATTGTCGAAGACGAGGTCGACGATGCTTGCATTGCCACTCTGGATGCCGAGGCTGCCATTGATGGTCAGGCCGTCGACCATGCCGGGGGTCTGGATCATGTGCAGCTTGCCGACGCCTTCGCCGCCGATTCCGGCGTCGCCAAACGTGACCGCCGCACCATTCATCGTCAGGTCGCCGACAGTGTCGCCGGAGGTCCAGTCAAAGGCGGCCATGTAGAGCGAGCCGAACTGGACGCCATTGCTGGCCGACCCCATCGTGAGGTAGGTGGTGGTGCTCCCGCCGCCTTGGCCGACCCACAGGACGGTGTCAGTCTTGACGCCGATAATTCCGTTGGTGGGGGTGTTTGCGAAGTCAAGGGTCTGGGAACCGGCGCCGCGGAACCTCAGTTGCGTTCCGTTGCTAGTCAGGTTGATCTGTGAAGAAGCATCGACGCTCAAGGTCCCGGCAACGTTGCCGTTATGACCGATCCAGACGCTGGCGCCAAAGTTGACCACGCCGCCGCCGATGGCATTGACTTCACCGTTGCCTTCGCCGCCGATATAGGCGTCGCCGGCGACACTGACCGTGGAGCCGCTGCCGATGACATTGAGCGTGCCCTTGGCGTCAGGTCCTGACCAGTCCCAGGGGGCCATGTACAGTCCGTTCATCGCCAAGGTCGAGCCGTCGGTGACATTCAGCGTGCCCTTGCTGCTGCCTTGTCCGATCCAAATGCCCTCGATCGAATAGCTCCCCGCGTCACTGATGTTGGCCGTGCCGGGATTGATCCCGCCGCCGGTACCGACATGCACCATATCGCCGGCCTGAGGGGCGCCGGCGGACCAAACCCCATCGTCAGTCCAACTACCCGGCGAACTCGTCAGATACGTATCATCGGCGAAAGCCGCCGACGCCAATGTCACCATCACAATCACCGCTGCTGCCGTTACCTTTCTCATGCTTGACTCCTCTCTGGTGTTAAGAAACTGTCATTCCAACAAAGCGGTAGAAACCCGCCACAGGCGGATATTCGTTACTTGCTGTATTGTTGCGCAGGCCGCCGCGCAAAGACGCAACAGTCAAACAAAGCGCAAGTGGGATCATGAGCCCGGTCGATATGCCCGCCTCCGTCCTCTGCAACCCAGCCGCTGAATATCAAGCGGCTTCTCCAGGGTGATGAACGTGGCCATTGACCAGACCTCAAAATATTATCATGGATTGCCGATTCTGCAAGAACATATTACAGAAAGACATTTCCCGGGTGCCATCGCCACTTCCGGTCGCAGTCGATGTCATCCATGCCGCCGAGCGTGTAGAATAGGCGGCGATGAATCTGGACTTTGACATCGTGATCGTGGGGGGCGGGCATGCGGGGATCGAGGCCGCACGCGCGGCGGCGGCTAAGGGAGCCCGCACGGCTTTGGTGACATTGGCGGCTGAGACTATCGGGCAGATGTCGTGCAACCCGGCGATCGGCGGGGTGGGCAAGGGGCAGATCGTTCGCGAGATTGATGCACTGGGCGGCTTGATGGGCCTGGCGGCCGATGCCACGGGGATTCAGTTCCGCATGCTCAACCGCTCGAAGGGACCGGCGGTCTGGGGGCCGCGGTGTCAGGTGGACCGGCATGCCTATGCGATCTGGATGCAGGCGGCGCTGGCGGGCGTCGACGGGCTGACCGTTCTGGAAGATGAATGCCTGGCCGTCGCCACGTGGGATGGGGCAGTATGCGGCGTCGTGGCAGCCAAAGCGGGGGAGATATCGTGCAAAGCCGTCGTCATCACCGCCGGCACGTTTCTCAACGGGCTGATGCACTGCGGCCAGCGGACCTGGGCCGGCGGGCGATATGGCGAGCCTGCGTCGGCGGCCCTGGGCGAGAGCTTGCGCGGCCTGGGGCTGACGATCGAGCGGCTCAAGACGGGCACCTGTCCGCGGCTGGACGCGCGGACGATCGACTACAGTCTCTGCGGCCGCCAGGAAGGCGACGCTCAGCCGGCGGCGTTTTCTTTCCTGACGGGGGAACTGAAGGTCGAGCAGATTCCATGCTGGATCACATTCACCACTCCGGCGGTGCACCAGATCATCCGCGAGAACTTCTCCCGTGCGCCGATGTTCACCGGGCAGATCCAGTCGGTGGGCCCGCGGTACTGCCCGTCGCTGGAGACCAAGATCGACCGCTTCGCCGACAAGGACCGCCACCAGATCTTCCTCGAGCCCGAAGGGCGCAACACCCAGTGGGTCTACTGCAACGGCATTTCGACCTCGCTGCCGGCCGACGTCCAGGACGCCATCGTGAGGGGGATTCCAGGGCTGGAGCAGGCCAGGATCCTGCGCTACGGCTACGCCATCGAGTACGACTACGCCCCGCCCACGCAGCTGGCCGCGACGCTGGAGTGCAAGGCTGTGCGCGGGCTTTTCCTGGCTGGGCAGATCAACGGCACGACCGGCTATGAAGAGGCCGCCGGGCAGGGGCTGGTCGCCGGCGTCAACGCGGCGGCGGGAATCCTCGGCCAGCCGCCGCTGGTGCTGCGCCGCGACCAGGCGTACATCGGCGTGATGATCGACGACCTCGTGACGCGAGGGATCACCGAGCCCTACCGCATGTTCACCAGCCGCGCCGAGTGCCGCCTGAGTCTGCGAGCCGACAACGCCGACCGCCGTCTGACAGCCATCGGTCGCGACGCGGGCGTCGTGGACGATGCTCGCTGGCAAGCGTTTTCCGCTTCGCGGGAAGCGTTTGGCCGGGCCGGATTCCTCCTGGAAAACGCGAGAATCGAGGGCAAGATCGCAAGCGAGCTGCTGCGGCGTCCGGAGGTGACCTTGCAGGACGTTGCGGCCCGCATGAGCGGCGCGGCCGGGGATGAGTTGGCGGCGTTGTTGGCCGGGCACGGGGCGGCGGTGGAGTCGCTGGCCATCGACCTGCGGTATGCGGGATATCTCCAGCGGCAGGGGCGGGCGTTGGAGCACATGAAGGACCTCGAAAACAAGCTTATTCCCGAGACGTTCGACTACGACCAGGCGTCGCACCTGCGATTCGAGGCCCGCGAGAAGTTGCGGGCCATCCGCCCGCGCTCGTTGGGCCAGGCCATGCGGGTCAGCGGGATTACGCCGGCAGACATCGCTGTGCTGGGAATCCACCTGGCCAAGGCCCGCGCGGGGGAATAGGTGATAGCCGGCGCCTTGGCTGGAAATTTGCCATCGGCGCGGATGTATCTCATGATATGATGGGCTGGCGGGAGAGAGTAATGCCTGCCCCCGCGAGACGCCCAGGGCGGCGAGGACTTGAATTTATTTTCCGCTTTCGGCGACGAATGATGTAGATCCTTATATGGCAGATGGTTGCGGCTGAGAAGAATAGGCCAAAGTCCTCAAGAAATTCCGGAGCTTCGGTCGATATCCATGATGGTACATTGAGATGCAGCACCGATGTGGCCGCGAGACCGCTCGCCAAGGATGAGCGTGGTCTTTGCGGCAGTGATATTGCAGCCTTTGCGGCGCCACCGGCGAGTTCATGGACGGATCGCCGGGAGATTGAAGTGCCTGCCACGCTGGGGTGCCGATGCGGTGCAGGCAGACAGGAAGACCATGGCGAATGTCAATGGCATTACTGGTGCCGGAGCTCCATGCCCCGTAGAAGCAGCCGGGCCGATCGCCTCCAAAGGTGCGGCCCATCGGCTCGGGCAAGCCGCCGATACGGTAGAGATTTCCACCGCGGCCAAGTTGGCGATGAAGATCCGCGATGTCCCCGAGGTGCGGACCGAGCTCATCGCCAGGGTTAAAGAGGAAATCGCCGCCGGAACGTACGAAACGCCCGAAAAGATCGATGCCGCCATCGAAAAGCTTATGGCCGATCTGTTCCCCGGCACATAGACCTGGCAGCGATTAGATGCTGACCCAAAGGCACGGCTCCGGTCGTGCCTTTTTTTTACAAATACGTCGACCACGTACAGCTTGCAGGGGTGTGGCCAACTTTCCTGGCCGATCGTAAGTCTTGGTACAGAGGGCATCAACAATTCTATTATAGAGCACTTGGCGCTGACGGAAAGTCTGGGCGCGCCCAGTTCGCCGCAATTTCTGGAAGATTCTTGCCCAATTCTTGAATGTATGTTAATATGCACAAGCATAGGCGAATGCGCCATCTAGGGGAGATGTATGCTTGCAAGATGGTGAGGCGGATTGGGGATGTTGGAGACAACGATGCGGAGTATTGGGAGAATCTTGTGACGACGAGGCATAAGGCAGTTTTCACGACGGGAGAGGCGGCGGACGTCTGCAAGCTCTCCCAGCAGACGATCATCCGCTGCTTTGACAGCGGCCAGCTCCAGGGCTTCCGCGTGCCCGGCAGCAAGTTCCGCCGGATACCCCGCCAGGCGCTGGTCGATTTTATGAAGGCCAACAATATCCCGCTGGATTCCCTGGAAAGCGACATCATCCGCGTGCTGGTGGTGGACGACGAGGAGGCGATTCTCGACCTGTTCCGCGAGGTGCTGGGCAAGGACGGGCGCTTTGAAATCAAGACCGCCAGCACCGGCTACGATGCCGGGGTGCAGACCCAGCAGTTCCGCCCGGACGTGGTGGTGCTGGACTACATGCTGCCGGACATCAACGGCAACGTGGTCTGCCGCACCATCCATGAGAACCCCGACCTGGAGCACATCCGCATTCTGATCATTTCCGGCGTGGTGAATCCCGCCGAGTTGGAGAAATTGAAGGAGGCCGGCGCCGACGATTTCATCAAGAAACCCTTCGACATCGACCAGGTGAAGCAACGTATCATCAGTCTGGTGCGAGGGTGATTGAGGGATCGTCCAAACGCCGCTTAAACGCGTGAACGATAGTGATGGAAACATTAACGAGGGTGGACGCCTGGGCGTGCGCCAGCTGGATCTCATGATCCGGCAACTGCCGCCGCTGCCGACGCTACCGTCGGTCGTGCTGCGGGCGGCAGAGCTCATCAAGGGCAGGGATATCTCCGCCCGCCTGACGAACAGCGACCCGCTGACTCGCCTGATCGCATCCGACGTCGCGCTGTCGACCACGCTGCTGCGTCGTGCCAACGACGAGTTCGGCCGGGCCGAAACCCCCGAGCAGGCCGTGTTGGCCGTGCCCGCCGGATACGTGTACTCCGCCGTCCTCAAGGCCCCGATGATCGCCAACGGCAGCGCCGCCGCGATGGACTGCAAGGCCTTCTGGACGCACAGCCTGGCGGTGGCCTGTGCGGGGCGGTTGCTGGCCGAGCAGACTGCCGCCGTCGGGGCGGAACTGGCCTTTTCGTGCGGGCTGCTGCAGGACGTTGGGCAGCTCGTGCTCTGGCAGTCGATGCCCAAGAGCTACCAGCGCGTGCTCGAAGCGGCGGCCGAGGGGCGCGACGGCGACATCCGCCAGTGCGAGCACCAGATCCTTGGGATCGACCACCCGACGGTGGGGCGGCGGCTGGCGGAATATTGGGGCTTCAGTCGCAGCGTTCAGGACAGCATCTGGCTGAGTCATCAGCCCGCGGGCGGCGTTCCGCAGCAGGTGGGCGATTTCCGGCTCATAACGCTGCTGGCGCTGGCCGACAGCCTGGCGCACGAGATGGGTTACTCGATGCTTGCGCATTCTCGCGGGCCTTGGCTTGTCGAGGAACGAGCTGACGCGGCGGGGATTTCGCGCGATGTGTTGGACCGCGTGCGCAAGGCGCTGCCCGAGCAGGTTGCTCGACGGTTGGAGATGTTGGGACTTAATGGGTCAGGGAACCCAGACATTGGCATGCCTGGGCTTTCGAGTGCGGCGCTGTCGCGGGCGAATGCGGAACTGGGGCGGCTCAACGACATCCTGTTGCAGCGGCTCGAGCAGACGACCGTGCGGGCGGACGCGTTCGACCAGGCGCGGCGCATCAGCGACGCCTTGCGCGGCGGGGCGGCTTTGGGCGACGTGCTGGTGGCTGTAGCCGAGGCGATGGGTTGGGCCTGCCAGCAGCCTCCCAGCGCGGCATCGCCGGTGGTGGCGTACTCGCTGGACCGCAGCGGCGACGAAATGCTGGCCGTCTGCTGCGACGGCTCGCCGCGATGGCGATGGCAGACGGTGGCGGCGGGGGCATGGCTGGCGGCGATGAGTCCGGCTGGCCAAGTGCCCCAGGCGCTCCAGATTCCGGGCATGTCGGCGGTGGACGTGCAGGGCTTGGACGAATGGATCGACACGGCCCGCTACGTGCACTACCCGCTGCTGTGCCGCGGCGCCCTTGCCGGCGGCGTGCTGGTGCGGGCGCCCGAGAGTCCCGACCCGCTGGTGGGGGCCACGGCGGCCTTGACGGCTGAGGCCCTGACCGACTCGCTGGTTCTGGTGCAGGGGCGCGAGCGGGCCGTGCAGATCAATGAGGAGTTCGCTCGCTGCGGGCAGGCGGTGGCCGCCCATCGCGACGCGGCGGCCCAGGCGAAGGCGCTGGCGGCGGTGGGTGAGATGGCCGGCGGGGCGGCGCACGAGATGAACAATCCTCTGGCGATCGTCTCGGGGCGAGCCCAGCTTATGCGCAGCGCCGCGGACACCGACGAGCAACGCCAGACCTGGCAGCTCATCGCCGACCAGGCCCAGCGGATCAGCGACATCATTTCCAGCCTCATGGAATACGCCCGCCCCGAGCCTCCGCAGCCGCAGGCTATCGACGTGCGCGTGCTGGCGGCCGAGGCGGTGTCGGAATTTTCTTCGCGCCGTGCTCAAGCCGCCCCGCCGACCGTCGATATACAGGTTGGCGACGACGTTCCCGCCGCGCTGGCCGACCGGCAGCAGATCGTCAAGGTGCTGGTCGAGCTGATCGCCAACGCCGCGACGGCCTTGGGCGACGCGGGCGGGACGATCACGCTGAGCGGGCGGCTGGACGAGATTCGCGACGCGGTGGTCCTGAGCGTCGCCGACAGCGGCCCGGGCATGGACGACGCGACGCTGCAGCATGTTTTCACGCCGTTTTTCTCGCTGCAGGCCGCCGGTCGCCGCCGCGGGCTGGGGCTGCCCCTGGCCCGGAGATACGTCGAGAATAACCGCGGGCAGATCTTCATCCGCTCCCGCAAAGGCCAAGGCACGGTCGTGTACGTGCAACTGCCCAGGGCAGGACAGGCGAACGATGGCAACGGCGACACAACGCAGAACAGTGCTGGTGGTGGATGACGAGCCCGCCCTGCGCGAATTGTTGACCGACGCCCTCGACTGCGAAGATTATCACGTCATCACGGCCGCCAGCGGCAAAGAAGCCCTCTCGGCCGCTGCCGCCGAGCCCCCGGATCTGATCGTCGCCGACTTGAACCTGGGCGACTGCACCGGCCTGGACGTGCTCGACGCCCTCGACGCCGCCCTGCCGGCGGTGGTGATCACCGGCCGCC
This sequence comes from Planctomycetaceae bacterium, assembly GCA_021371965.1. Next base: position 8,979 of record JAJFVE010000121.1, on the reverse strand, counting down.
GCGATGCCGCGGCACTGACCGAAGCCTCGCGCCGCCGCCCGGTGGAGATCATGTCCAAGCCGTTGGACATCGAGCGGCTTCGCCGGACGGTATCGGCCGCCCTGGCGCAGAAAGACAGCCAGAGCCGCACTCGCCGCCGGAGCATCCGGCTGCGGAGGCTGGCGCGGCACACGAATCTGCAACGCAAGAGCATCACCCGGCAGCTCGAAACCACCTGCGCCGAACTGACGACCGCATACCGCTCGCTGAGTTCGCGGATGGCCCGCCAGCAGATGGTCATCGAGTACCAGAGCGAGCTGATCCAGTCCCGCACTGACGACGACGTCTTCCGCTCGCTGTTCAAGCTCATCGTCGGCCAGAGCGGCGGCGTGTTCGGCGCGGCCATGGTCTGCGACGGATCAGCCGAGTTGCAGATAGCCGGGCGATTTGGCGTGCCCGTGCCCGACGGGTTCAATTTCTGCTCCAAGCTGGCCCGGCCGATCATCGAGGCCGTGCTGGCCGAGCCCGCCTGCCAGGTCATCGACGCCGGCGCCCGCGCCGACGAGTTCGACCCGAGCATCCGCACCTACCTGCCCGGCCTGACGGTGCTGGCCGTGCCGCTGATCCCCGCCGCCGGCGAAATGATCGGCCTGGTGGTCCTCTACCGCAAAGGCGAACAACCCTTCACCGACGACGACATCGCCCTGGCTGAAATGATCGCCCTCCCCACCGCTCTGGCCGTCCGCGGCAACGAGTAACTGGGGGAAAGTCGCGTCAATTCTTCTGTAGATGCAGCCTGAGCATGTTCATCGCCGACAGCGCCGCGCGCAGGCGGACGATCTCCCGCGTGCTGGGGAAGCTCGATCGCGCGTGTTCGGTGCCACCGGCGTGCGCCATGGCGATATGGACCAGTCCCACAGGCTTGTCGGCCGTGCCGCCAGCCGGTCCGGCGACCCCGGTCACCGAAATAGCATAGTCGGCCCCGGTGTGGGCGCGGCAGCCTTGGGCCATCGCCCGGGCGACCGGCTCGCTGACGGCCCCGTGAGCCTTGAGCAGCTCTTCGCTCACGCCCAGCAGCGACATCTTTAACGCGTTGCTGTACGTGATCATTCCGCCGAGGTAGTAGCTGCTCGATCCGGGCACGGCCGTGATCATCTGGCCGATCATGCCCCCGGTGCAGCTCTCGGCTGTTGCGAGCGTCTTGCCCGCCTTGTTGAGCAGGTGTCCGACGATTCCGGCCATGGAGTCTTCGTCTTCGCCGAAGACGATGTCGCCGAGGCGCTGGCGAATCTGCCGGCAGAGCCCGTCCACGCAGGTGCGGCCCCGGTCGGCGTCGGGCGCGCTGGCGGTGATTCGCACGGAGACCAGCCCGGCGGCCACGGTCGTGCCCACCAGCACCGGTCCGTCGCGAGTCATCAGCTCGCCGAGCATTTCGCCGACGGTCGATTCGCCCATGCCGAAGGTGTGAAGCACCTTCTGGACGATCGCGCCACGGCCGCGGGGCAGGCGGGGGGCGATCTGCTGCTCAAACATCCGCTTCATCTCGTGCGGCACGCCGGGCGTGACGTAAACCATTGCCTCGCCCAAGGCCGCGGCGATTCCCGGGGCCGTTCCGGCCGAGTTGGGCAGGACCTGCGCCCCGACGGGCACCATCGCCTGCATGCGGTTAATCGGGGCCATCGTCAGCCCGCGCGAGCGGAAGAAGCCTTCGATCACCGCCAGCGAGGGCGGGTCGACCTGCATGCCGACGCCCATCGCGTCGGCCAGCGCCTGACGCGTGACGTCGTCGGCGGTGGGGCCAAGCCCGCCGCTGACGAGCACGATATCGGCGATGGCCGCGGCGTCGGCGATCGTGCGGGCGATGACGCTCTGGCAGTCGCCGACGGTCCAGTGGGCGATCGTGGCGATGCCGCAGCGGGTGAGCTGGTCGGCCAGGTAGGCGCTGTTGGTATCGACGGTCTTGCCGGAGATGAGTTCGTCGCCGACGGAAATAATTACGGCCTTCATGCCACGTCGTCCTCACGCAGCGCCATGCCGCAGCGGCTGCAGGTCTTGGATTTGCCCTCATCCAGGATCAGGGCCTGGCAGTGCGGGCAGCGGCGGGGGGCGCAAGCGGCGCCATCATCCTCGTCGCCCTCGATGATCCATCGCGCCCGGTAATACATCCCCACGATCAGATACGGGATGGCCGAAAACAGCAGCGTGACGATGAACCAGACAGTGCCGCTCCCGCGGCGCCCCTGGCGGCGAAACTGCACCAGGACGCGAAAGGCCGAGATCAGGTTGAACCCGAACCACACGACCAGGATGACGACTATCTGCTGGGTCTTTGTCCACGCTAGCATGGCCACATGGTACCGCCGGCCTTGAGAATAGGCTAGTGCGCCGGATTACAAATACATGCGGGCGCAGGCTCCACCTTTCAAGCACCAAGACTCAAACAAACTCCAAGTTCAAACGTGTCAGACAGTCAGGTCTTCCGGAAGCAGGCGCGTCGACAGGGCGTAGCGTTCCCAACTCGAGCTGCCGCATTTGGGGCAGCGCCCGCCCGAGGGAACTTTGGCGGGCGTGTATCCACAATAGAAGCACGTCACGAAGACCTTCTTGGGCCCGGCGTCGCTGGGATCGACGCTCGGCTGCGGTTCTTCGAGCGGCTTGGCCGGGATGTTGGGATGCTGCGCCAACTTGCCCGGACGTTTATGTTTTCGCGAGAGATTTCGTGCCATCGGATCGCCACTTCACTGCGGGAAGTATAGTCATCATGCCCGCACTAGTAAGTCGCCTGAAGTGGCGTCGAAGTTCGCGCGATTTGCACATATTCCTGAGCAGATTTCCGTGGATTAAGCACCGCCGCGGGAGATTGAATCAGCCGCTGGCGACGCCGAGGAAATAAAGGCCGCGGGCGTCGTGGGCAGGCCCCAAACGGCGGCTCACGGGGGGGCTGGGGTCCTGCGGTGACGGCTGGAAAGCCTGTGCCACTGCGAGGGTGAAAGCGTATAATGCCCGGCATGATTTTGAAAACCTCACGACTGCTGCTGACGGGATGGCTCGCTGCCGCCGGTCTCCTGGCCGCCGGATGCGACAGTGAACTGGAGAGCGATGCCGTGCACAAGTATCCCGCCGCGCGCATCAGCCCCAAGAACGCCTGGACGATCAAGAGTGACCTGGCCGACGCCGCCGCGGCCATCGATGGCAACTACGCCACCGCTGCCACGTCCAGCGACGTGTACGCCAGCAGCACCATCGTGCTGGATCTGGGCAAGACCTGCATGTTCAATACTGTCGTGATCGAGCACGGCGAGGAGTTGGGGTATTGCCGCCGCCTGACGGTGGCCACCAGCATCGACGGCAAGACCTACACCCAGCGCATGACCGGTCCAGGCAATCGCAAGACGACGATTGTGGCGATTGTTACGCCGGTTCTGGCGCGGTACGTGCAGATCAAGGCCGTCATACCGGGCAACCGCGCCTGGTCCGTCAGCGAGATCGACCTGCAATAATTCAGGGCACCGAGACGAACATGAGCAAATATTGCGTCGGCGTGGATCTGGGCGGCACCTTCATCAAGTTCATCCTGCTCGACAGCGCCATGGGCGCCGGGCAGGTGATGCAACTGCCAACGCCCGCCAGCGGCGGCGGCTCGGCCGTCGCCGACCGCATCGCCGAGGGCGTGCGGAAGATCATCGCCCAGCGAGGCCTGACCAACGGCGACGTCGCGGGCGTGGGGATCGGCTCGCCCGGTCCGCTGAAGATCTCCGAGGGCATCGTCATCGCCACGCCCAACGTGGCGGGCATGGAGAACGTGCCGCTGCGCGACATGGTGTCGGCCGCCACTGGCCTGCCGGCTATTCTGGAAAATGACGCCAACGCGGCGGGCTACGGCGAGTTCATCGCCGGGGCCGGGCGCGGCAGCAGCGACATGGTGCTGCTGACGCTGGGCACCGGCGTCGGCGGCGGCGTCATCATCGACGGCAAAGTGCTCCACGGCAGCCACGAGATGGGCGCCGAGTTGGGGCACATTATCGTGCAGCCCGGCGGCGAAAAGTGCGGCTGCGGGCAGTACGGCTGCCTGGAGCGATACAGCGCCGCGGCCGCCATCGCGCGATACGCGGGCGAACTCATCCGCGGCGGGCGGCAGAGCTCGATGAAGAAGATCCTCGACGCCAACGGGGCGCTGGATTCCAAGGATGTTCACGCGGCGCTGGTGGCCGGCGACGCCGTGGCGGCCGAGGTCTGGGACCGCGGCGCGTACTACCTGGGCCTGGCGTGCGTGAGCCTGTGCCGCATCTTCGACCCGGCCGAGATCGTGCTCTCGGGCGGTCTGGCCAAGGCCGGCGAGGATCTGCGCCGCCCTGTCGAGACGTACCTGCACAAATTCCATTGGCCCATAACCGAGGTGAAGACCGCCCTGACCATCGCCACGCTGGGAAACGACGCCGGCGCGATCGGCGCGGCAGGGCTGGCCTGGCAGGCGATGGGAAACCGATAAGTAGCATGGGCGTCTCGCCCAGGCTCTTGTCGTGGCATGGGCGTCCCGCCCATGCTCTTGGCGGATCAAGAAAGATTGCATGGCCGAGACGGCCATGCCACGCACGGGCGAGACGCCCGCGCCACGAGAACCAAAGGTGCAGCGATGAAGCACTATTATCCCAATTTCGAGCAGTTCCGTATCCTTTGCGACAAGGGCAACACGATCCCCGTCTACCGGCAGCTCCTGGCCGACGCCCTGACGCCCGTGATGGCGTATCACCGCCTGGCCTGCCCGAGCGGGTTCGCCCCGGCGGGGCACGCCTTCCTGCTCGAGAGCGTCGTCGGCGGCGAGCGCGTCGCGCGATATTCGTTCGTGGCGGCCGACCCCGAGTCCACCTTCACCGCGCGCGGCCACAGCGTGCGGATCAGCAGCGACGAGGGCGTTGAAGAAGTCGAGAGCAGCGACCCGCTGGTCGAGCTGGCCGGCATGCTCGCGCCGTATTCGCCGGTTCACCTGAGCGGTCTGCCGCGATTCACCGGCGGCGTGGTCGGCTACGCCGCCTACGACATGGTGCGCTACTACGAGGAGCTGGGCGAGGGCCCGCGCGACGACCGCAACCTGCCGGACCTGGCGTTCGGCCTCTACCGCACGATGGTGATCTTCGACCACGTGTCCAAGACCATCAAGGTCGTCGCCAACGCCCACGTCAAGGACGACCCGGGCGAGGCGTACAGCCAGGCCATCGAGTCTATCGAACGCACGATCGTGCGCCTCTGCGAGGGGGCGGCCCAGCCGGTGGGCGAGTTCTCGCTCGAGGGCCTGCCGCAGAAGCCCTTCAAGAGCAACATGACCAAGAGCGACTACATCGGCGTCGTCAACGCGTGCAAGGAATACATCCGCGCCGGCGACATCTTCCAGGTCGTGCCCTCGCAGCGCTTGACCGTCGAGACGTCGGCTGACCCGTTCAGCATTTACCGCGCCCTGCGCGTGGTGAACCCTTCGCCGTTCATGTTCCTGCTGCGCATGCCGGAGTTGACGCTGGTGGGCAGCAGCCCGGAAATACTCTGCCGCGTCGAGGACGGCGTGGTGACCAACCGTCCCTTGGCCGGCACGCGACCGCGCGGGGCCACCGACGAGGAAGACAAGGCCCTCGAGGCCGAACTGCTGGCTGACCCCAAGGAACGCGCCGAGCACATCATGCTGGTGGACCTCGCCCGCAACGACGTCGGCCGCGTCGCCGAGCCCAAGAGCATCGAGCTGGCCGACCTGATGTCCGTCGAGCGGTACAGCCACGTGATGCACATCGTCTCGGACGTGAAGGGGCGCCTGGCCGAGGGCAAGACGGCCTTCGATGCCCTGCGGGCGGCCCTGCCGGTAGGGACGGTCTCGGGGGCGCCCAAGATCCGCGCGATGGAGATCATCGACGAGTTCGAGCCCACGCGCCGCGGCCCATACGCCGGGGCCGTCGGCTACGTCGACTTCGGCGGCAACATGGACACCTGCATCGCCCTTCGCACGATGGTCGCCTGCAACGGCAAAGTGTACCTCCAGGCCGGCGGCGGGATCGTCGCGGACTCGGTCCCCGAGACCGAGTACCAGGAAACGATCAACAAGGCCAAGGCCCTGCTGCGGGCCATCGAGATCGCCGAAACAGGGTTCGGGGAATGACGGCGGGATGGATGGATTGTTTGGTTAGCGGCGGGGCTCTCGTCGTGCCGTAGCCTTGGCGAAGGCGGATGCTCCGCCGGTTTTCGGGGTGGGGGCAACAACCACGTCGAGCAAATCGCAGATCCCCTGGGAGCTCGAGCGCTAACGACGCTTGAAAATGACTGTTGTTAAAAGTTGCAGCACCAGCACAGCCAGGACAGTCCCGTGTAGATCGGCTAGCCAGTCCATCACGTCGGCGCTGCGGCCGAAGTACGGCTGCGTCAACTCGTCGAAGACGCCGTAGAGTGCCATGACAGTGATCATGATGATCGCCCGCCGCAGGGATCGCACGCCGTAGGCGGCCAGCAGCGCGCCGAAGGCCAAGGCGATGAGAAAATATCCGGTAACGTGAAGCACCTTGTCGCCGACTTCCATATGCGGGATGTCGCGAGGGGGCAGGTGCGTGATGATCCAGGCCGCGGTCCATCCGCCCGCACAGATCGCCAACAGGAGCATTCGCCAGGGGTGGCGTGTCATGGCTGGTCGGTTTCAATCGCCGTATCGGCGGCCGCAGTGGCTTGTTTGCGGGCGGTCTCGGCGGCGGCGTGGGCCTGGTCTTCCTGGCGGCGGAGCTGGTCCCACTCGACGAACTCACCGGCCAGGGCGGCATAGTCGGCGGCGCCGTGCGAGGCGGGTTCGTACTGGAAGATGGTCTGTCCGAACGAGGGGCTCTCGGCCAGTTTGATGTTGCGGCGGATGATGCTCTTGAAGATGCGTGCGTTTGACCATGGGCTGTCGGTGCCCTTGGCGGTGGCGAAAAACGCCTCCAGGTCGGCGACGACCTCGCCGGCCAGGCGGGTGTTGGCCTCGTACATGCACAGGATCACGCCGGCGACGCGCAGCCGCGGATTGATCCGGTGCTGCACCAGCGAGATGGTTTCGAGCAGTTTGCCCAGCCCCTGAAGGGCCAGGAAGTGCGGCTGCAGCGGGATGATGACCTCGTCGGCCGCGGCCAGGGCGTTGAGCGTGAGCAGGCCCAGGCTGGGCGGGCAATCGATGAGCACAAACTCCCAGTCCGCGGCGGCGGTGGCGGCGAGCTCCTTGCGCAGGATCTGCTCGCGTCCGGCCACGCCCGCCAGTTCCATTTCGGCGGCCGCCAGGTCGATGACGGCCGGGGCCATCCAGAGGCGGTCGGCGGCCTTGACCGCCACGGCGTCCATGGATGCCTGCTGCGTCAGAAGGTCGTAGGTCGAGGGACCGGCCGGCGGCTCGGGGCACAGGTGCAGGGTCATGTGGGCCTGGGGGTCCAGGTCGATAAGGCAGACGCTGCGACCGGCCGCGGCCAGGGCGGCGCCGAGGTTGACCACGGAGGTGGTTTTGCCCACGCCGCCCTTCTGGTTGATCATGGCGATGACTTTCACGGTGTGCATTATAAAGTCGCGCCGCGACACTGCAATGGCGGGCTAGGATACTGCGATGGTGTTGAGGATCAGATTACCTGCCGAGGTCGCTGATTTTGCATTTCGGGCGATGTAGTGGTATTCTCTTGGGATGCGAAAAGCACTGACTTTGCTGATGGGCCTGTCGCTGACGGTAGTGGCCGGCTGCCCGGTTCCCCAAGACCAGAACACGCCGGTGCCCCAGAAGCTCGAGCGCGACCCGGTGACCGGGCGCGGGTACTGGATCTACGTTCCCAGCACGTACACGCCCGAACGGCCGGCGCCGCTGATCGTCACCTGCCACGGGACGCCGCCGTTCGACGTTTCGGAGATGCACATCCGCGAGTGGAAGATGCTCGGCGAGCGCAACGGGTGCATCATTCTGGCGCCGGCCCTGGAGGGCACTGACGGCATTCTTGGCGACGGTCCGCTGGGGAGCATGGAGACGTGCGAGCGGTTCATCCTCTCGCTGGTGAGCATGGCGGGGTACCGCTATAACATCGATCGCGCGAACATCATGATCACGGGCTTTTCGGGCGGGGGGTTCCCGGCGTACTTCGTGGGGCTGCGGCACCCGGAGGTCTTCAGCGTGGTGGTGGCCCGCAACTGCAACTTCAGCGAGAGCAACCTGCACGACTGGTACCCGATGGACGCCGTGCAGACGCCCGTGATGGTGTACTGGGGCGAGAACGACCCGTTGACGATCATCCTCCAGTCGCGCAACGCCGTGAACTATCTGCGATCGCGCGGATTCAACGTCGAAACCGCCGTCGTCCCCGGCGCCGGACACGACCGCCACCCCGAGTTCGCCATGGCGTTCATGATCAAGAACCGCCGCACGCCGCGCCCGTCGCTGCCTGTCAAGACCGTCAATCTGCTCAGGACGACGACCGTCGAGTGAACCGTCATGCCGCCTTGCGCCGAGCCAGGGCGGGCGTTTCGTCTTGCACGCCGAGCGTCTGCGGCGCGCGCCCGGGATGAACGGCCGTGTACACGCCTTTCTCGATCACCAGCGCCGAGGGCTCGCCCTTGAGGCTGGGGGTCATCGCCGAGTCGATCAGGATCACGCGACCCTGGCCGAACGTGGCGATGCCCTTGGTCGTGTGGCCGATCACCGCGTGCTCAACGCCCAGGGCCGTGAAGACGCCGGCGCATTTTGCGGCCACTGCCGCGGCGTCAGGGCTCACCCATCCGCGATACCACAGCGGTCCGCCGCGCCCCAGCAGCCCGCCCAGCGACCAGCCGCCGTCGATGCCCGTGCGGATGCCGTCGTTCAGTTCGTCCAGGGAGCGCGAGGCATATTTCTCCGGCACGCCGGCATGCAGGAACAGCACGTCGTTGATCTTGATGATGGCGTTGCGGCTGCGAAGCCAGCGGCCGTAGTCGCCCTCAGAGCTCAGCGCGCGGGCGTAGGCGCCCCGCCCGCCGAAGGAGGCGAAGTCC
>JAJFVE010000120.1 GCA_021371965.1 Planctomycetaceae bacterium | reverse complement strand
GCAGTCTTAACCGGGCCGGCATCGGACGCCGTCGCGTGGGCGGCCATGATGGCCGCGCGGATCTGCTCCGTCACGTCGGGATTGTCTTTCAGGAACGCTTTTGCGTTCTCGCGGCCCTGGCCCAGGCGGATGTCGCCGTAGCTCAGCCAGGCGCCCTGCTTGGCGATGATATCGCGTTCGACGGCCAGGTCGATCAGGTCGCCGGTGTAGCTGATGCCCGAGTCGAACATGATATCGAACTCGGCGCTCTTGAACGGCGGGGCAACCTTGTTCTTGACGACGCGGGCGCGGGTGCGGCTGCCGATGGCCGTCTCGCCGCTCTTGAGGGTGCTGATGCGCCGCACGTCGACGCGCACGGAGCTGTAGAACTTCAGCGCCTTGCCGCCGGGGGTCGTTTCCGGATTGCCGAACATCACGCCGATCTTCATGCGGATCTGGTTAATAAAGATGATGCTGCCGCGGCTCTTGGCAATGGCGCCGACCAGCTTTCGCATGGCCTGGCTCATCAGGCGGGCCTGCAGGCCCACGTGGCTGTCGCCCATCTCCCCTTCGATCTCGGCCTTGGGGATCAGCGCCGCGACCGAGTCGACGACGATCACGTCGACGGCGTTGGAGCGCACGAGCATTTCGCAGATTTCCAGCGCCTGCTCGCCGGTGTCGGGCTGGCTGATGAGCAGCTCTTCGAGATTCACGCCAAGCCGGCGGGCCCAGGTGGGATCCAGGGCGTGCTCGGCGTCGATGAATGCCGCCACGCCGCCTTCCTTCTGGGCGCAGGCGATCACGTGCAGCGCCAGGGTGGTCTTGCCCGAGCCTTCAGGCCCGAACAACTCGCAGATGCGCCCGCGCGGCATGCCCTGCCCGCCCAGGGCGATGTCCAGACTCAACGCGCCCGTCGAGATGCCCTGCACGGCCACGATCTGGTCCTCGCGCATCTTCATGATCGCGCCGACGCCGTAGTTCTTCTCGATCTGCTTAAGGGCCACGTCGAGGGCGTCGTGACGCTTCTTGTCGACGGCGGCGGCCTTTTCCTTGTCCTTGTCGGTCCCGGCGTTCTTGCGTGATTTGGGTTCCATAGTGTCTGCTGCCTTGATCATGACCTGTCTCCCGAGCTGCCGCGGCCTGTCGAGGTCGCCGGCGATACCTTACTGCAGCGCCGCTGGGGCGCCGGGGCGCCTGCACAAAAGCGGGCACCATTGCCGCCCGGAGCATCTATCCCCGGCGGCCGGCACTACTGTAAGGTACCTGTTCGGCTAACACAAACCTAAACTTGAGATTATTTCGGGAAACTGTGCCGCCGAACTGCCCGGCAGTCTACGCCGCGTATGAAAACATCGCAAGCGGCAAGTCGTTCTCGGTTGCCAAAGAGAACACGAATGACACGAATAGAGCTTAGGTGGAGAAATGGAACAACTTCATTGGCTCTTATTCGTGACATTTGTGTTCTCTTGCGGCGGCAAGTTACCGCCCCGCACGCGCACAGGCTGGAAAGCCTGTGTCACCATGCGATACAATCTCTGCTTGTCTTCGGAGCAAGAAAAGGAGTTCCCGTGACGACGATGGATGTTCCCGTAGCCGAGCTGGCGGCGTTTGTGCCGCAGATTGTCAACGAACTCAAGCTCTCGGCGCGGCAGGTGATCGCGACGGCCGAGCTGCTCGAACAAGGCGGCACGGTGCCGTTCATCGCCCGCTATCGCAAGGAAGCCACCGGCGGGATGGACGAGGTGGCCGTCATCGCCGTGCGCGACCGCCTGGAGCAGCTCCGCGAGTTGACCGCCCGGCGCGCGGCGATCCTCAAGTCCCTCACCGAGCAGGGCAAGCTCACCGACGCCCTCAAGGCCCAGGTGGCCGGCGCGGCGACGCTGTCGGCGCTGGAAGACATCTACCTGCCATACCGCCCCAAACGCCGCACGCGCGGGACCATCGCCAAGGAGAAAGGCCTCGAGCCGCTGGCGCAGAGCATCTTTGAGCAGACGGCGGCAGACCCGGCAGCGGCGGCTGTTGCGTTCGTCAGCGCCGAAAAGGGCGTTGAAGACGTCGAGACCGCACTGGCTGGCGCCCGCGACATCATCGCCGAATGGGTGAACGAGGACGCGCCCGCCCGCGCCGAGATCCGCCACCTCTTCGCGAGCAAGGGCATCCTCAAGTCGCGGGTGATCGCGTCCAAGGAAGCCGACGCGATCAAGTACAAGGACTACTTCGACTGGTCCGAGCCCATCGCCAAGGCCCCCTCGCACCGCGTGCTGGCCGTACGGCGCGGCGAGAAGGAAGGCTTCCTGATCCTGGAGATTCAGCCCGACGCCGAGGAAGCGGTCGCGCTGCTCGAGCGGCGGTTCGTCAAAGGCAGCGGCGCCGCGGCGGGGCAGGTCAAGGCGGCCGTGCATGACAGCTACAAGCGGCTCATGTCGCCCTCGATCGAGACCGACGTGCGCCTCGAGAGCAAGAAGCGGGCCGACGAGGAAGCCATCCGTGTCTTCGCCGACAACGTGCGGCAGTTGATGCTGGCCGCCCCGCTGGGACAGAAGCGCGTGCTGGCGGTAGACCCGGGCCTGCGCACCGGATGCAAAATCGTCGTGCTCGACGCGCAGGGCAAGATGCTCCACCACGACGTGATCTTTCCGCTCGAGCCGGCCAACCGCAAGGAAGACGCCGCGGCGATGATCAAGTTCCTCTGCCAGCGCTACGCCATCGAGGCCATCGCCGTGGGCAACGGAACCGGCGGCCGCGAGGCTGAGGCGTTCTGCCGCGAGCTGGGCCTGGGCGCGGGCGTGGCGATCGTGTCCGTCAGTGAGAGCGGCGCGTCGGTCTACTCGGCCAGCGAGGTCGCCCGCGAGGAGTTCGCCGACTATGACCTGACGGTGCGCGGGGCGGTTTCGATCGGGCGGCGGCTGATGGACCCGCTGGCCGAGCTGGTGAAGATCGACCCCAAG
>JAJFVE010000093.1 GCA_021371965.1 Planctomycetaceae bacterium | reverse complement strand
GCCCTCGGCGCCGGGGCCATCGTCATGGACGCCCTCGCCCTGGACGACGGCCGCCTGCCCCACCAGCGCATCGAGCGCCTCCGCCAGCTTCGCCCGGACATGGTCCTCATCTCCGGCGGCGTGGACGGTGGCGAGCAGCGCCGCGTGGTCGAAATGGCCGAACTCGTGGCTGCCGCCAACCCCGAAGCCCGTCTCGGCGCCAAGTACAAGCTTCCGGTCATCTACGCCGGCAACATTGACAACCGCGAGGCCATCGAGCAGGTCCTGGGGCCTGTGACGGCCCTCTCGCAGGTTGACAACCTCCGCCCGCTCCCCGAGCGCGAGAACCTCAATCCCACTCGCGGCGAGATACAGGAACTCTTCCTCCACCACGTCATGGCCCAGGCCCCCGGCTACTCGAAGCTCGTACCGTGGACCGACGCCGACATCATGCCCACTCCCGCCGCCGTCGGCCGCATCATGCAAACCATCGCCGCCGCCGAGAACATCAACGTCGTCGGGGTAGATATTGGCGGGGCCACGACCGACGTCTTCTCGGTCTTCGGCGGCCAGTTCAACCGCACCGTCAGCGCCAACCTGGGCATGAGCTACTCGATCTCCAACGTCTTCGCCGAGGCCGGGGCCGAGAACCTCATGCGTTGGCTCACCAGGGAAGCCGACGCCGAGGCCCTGAGCCAGAGCGTCCGCAACAAGATGATTCGCCCCACTACCATCCCTCAGGGCCTCGAGAGCCTCAAAATCGAGCAAGCCGTCGCCCGCGAGGCCCTGCGCCTCGCCTTCGAGCAACACCGCCAGCTTGCTACGGGCCTGAAGGGCGTGCAGCGCGAGCGTGACATCTCGGAGGCCTTCACCGGCGGCGTCACCGGCGAGACCCTGATCGAGATGATGAATCTCGACCTCCTGGTCGGATCCGGTGGCGTGCTCTCCCACACCCCCCGCCGCTCCCAGGCTGCCATGATGCTGATTGACGCCTTCTTGCCTCAGGGGGTTACCAGGCTGGCCGTGGACAGCATTTTCATGATGCCGCAGCTTGGCGTTCTGGCCACAGTCAACGCCGAGGCCGCCCGCCAGGTCTTTGACAAGGACTGCCTCATCCACCTCGGCACCTGCATCGCCCCGGTCGGCTCCGGCCGTGTCGGCGCAGATTGCCTCAAGCTGACGCTTCAGGCCGGCGAGCACAGCGGCTCGCTCTCCATCCCCTGTGGTGAGATGGGTCTGCTGCCCCTGCCCGACGGGGCCGCGGGGACTTTGACCATCGAAGCGGCGCGAGGGTTTGACCTTGGGCAGGGCCGGGGGCGAAGTGCTACAATTCCGGTGCAGGGCGGGGTAGTGGGGATCATCGGCGACGCCCGGGGCCGGCCTCTGATGTGGGCGAAGGAACCCGCTCAGAGGCGGGAGCAAGTCAAGCGTTGGCAGGATGCCTTGAACGCATATCCACAATAACAGTGAACATGATGTTATGGGCCCAAATCGCGCCATTGGGTAAGTCCATTGCACCTTTGAGGGCCTGTTTAGAGCGGCAAAAGGCTGGAAATTGTCTGGCAAAGGGGTTGATCGCGTGGAGACTTTTGACTTGGACGTTGCTGAAGCCAAAGCCAGGTTGCAGGTCAAGGTAGCCCGGACAGTCATGCGCCACAAGCTTATCATGATCGGGAACATCCTGCTG
>JAJFVE010000084.1 GCA_021371965.1 Planctomycetaceae bacterium | reverse complement strand
CCGGCGTCGTCGAAGCTCTCGACCGTCTCGTCCAAAGCGGCTATAGGCTCGGCATCGTCACCCGCAACTGCCGCGAGTGCGTCGAACACTTCCTCGCGCGGCATCCCCTGCCGTGCGAGGTGTGCCTGACCCGCGATGACGTGCAGCTCGTAAAGCCGGATCCCGCCCATCTGCTCGCGGCTCTCGAACGTCTGGCGGTGGACCCCGCCGAGGCGATCATGGTCGGCGACCACAGGAGCGACATCGAGTGCGGCCAGGCTGCCGGATGCTGCACCGTCGGCGTCTTCCTGACCGGCACCACTGCCGCGCAGTTCGCACAGTTGGGCGCCAATGCCGCCTATGAGGACGTGCCGGCCTTCGTGGCGGCCCTGTGCGGTGACAAAGCGTGAACACCCTTCCGTTGGGCAAACTCGACGCCGATTTCCTCGCCCGCCTCCTACGGGACCTCCCAACTCCGCCGGAGGTCCTGGTAGGCCCCGGCATCGGGCGCGATGTCGCCGTTATAGACCTCGGGCACGACGAACTCCTGCTCGCCAAAACCGACCCCATCACCTTCGCCACCGCTGCCATCGGCTACTATGCGGTAGCAGTGAACAGCAACGATATCGCCACCAGCGGCGGCCTCCCGCGCTGGTTCCTGGCCACACTGCTCCTGCCCGAGGCTGCAACCACGCCGGAACTCGTCGAGACCATCTACGGTCAACTACAGGACACCTGCCAGCGCCTCGGCATCGCCCTGGTGGGAGGCCACACCGAAGTCACCCACGGCCTCGACCGCCCGCTCCTGATCGGCCAGATGCTCGGCCAGGTGCGCCGGGACGAACTGATTCACCCCGACGGCATGCAGCCGGGCGACGTGCTGCTCCTGACCAAGGGCGTAGCCCTCGAGGGCACCTCGCTCATCGCCCGCGAGCAGCGCGAGGAACTCCTGCAGCGCGGCTACGAGCCCGCCTTCCTCGACCGCTGCGCCAACATGCTCTACGATCCCGGAATCATGGTCCTGCCGGAGGCGCGGGCGATCTGCGGGGCCATCCGCCCGCACGCCCTCCACGATCCGACGGAGGGCGGCCTGGCCACTGCTGTCTGGGAGATGGCAGAGGCCTCACAAGTCGGGATTCGCCTGGAATACGAAGCAATCCCATTCTTGCCGGAAGCCCAACGCCTCTGCGACGAGTACGATCTTGACCCACTGGGCCTGATAGCCTCGGGTTCCCTCCTCGCCGCCGTTGCGCCCGCCGACGCCGAAGCCGCCGTCGCCGCCTGCACCAAAGCCGCCATCGCCTGCACCGCTATCGGTCGAGCCACCGAGCTCACCGAGGGCAGCGTCCTGGTACGCGATGGCCGGGAGCAACCGCTGCCGCGCTTCGATCAGGACGAAATAGCCCGACTATTCTGACCGCCATTCGTGCTTCTTGACCCCAACGGGCCACCGAATATCGCCAGGGGTGAAACCCCTGGAAAGCGCCCCCCATCCTCGCTGCCCCGAAGGGGCCACCCGCCGTCCACTGGATCATGAGAAATCGGCCCAAGCGCATGAGACATTCTCTCACCCTCAAAATCCTGCTGTTTCTGTGTCTCGCTCCCCTTTCCGCTCAGACCAATCAAAGCGTGCCCAGGGCCTCACGCCCCAAGCCCCGCCCTGTTGCGCAGCCCGCGGCGCCCCCTTCCACCGTCTTCTGCGTCTTTGGTGACACCCGCCCCGGTGGCAAGCCCGAGCGCCTCAAGATCGTCTCTGCCGTAGCCCGCGCCATGGCCGCCGAACGCCCCGCTTTCACCCTCGGC
>JAJFVE010000063.1 GCA_021371965.1 Planctomycetaceae bacterium | reverse complement strand
GCCAGCGAGGCGGCGCCGCGGTGCGGCGCGTAAGGCAGGTCGACCGCGCTGGACGGGTCGCCGGGCGTGAGGTTGACCGCCGTCGGCTGGCCGATCGCCAGCGTCTCGCCCTTGGCGATGGCGATGTAGCCGCTCTGGTCGCTGAGGGTGCGTTCCAGCAGCCGCCGCAGGTAGGCGTACTCGGCCCGCAGGTAGACGATGCCTTCGCGGGCGCCGATGGCGTATCCGGCGATGGTCATGCCTTCAAACATCAGGTCGCTTTGCTGGGTGAGGATCACGCGGTCCTTGAACGTGCCCGGTTCGCCTTCGTCGGCGTTGCAGAGCACGTACTTGACGGCCCCTTCGGCCCCGCGGGTGAACTCCCACTTCATCCCGGTGGGGAAGCCCGCGCCGCCGCGCCCGCGGAGGCGCGAGGTCTTCATGTCGCGGATGACTTCCTGCGGCGACAAGGCCACGGCCTTCTTGATCGCTGCGCCGGTTTCCATGCCGTCGAGAACGACCGGTCCGGCCTTGCGGATATTGTTGACGACCATCGAGTGCACCAGCGGATCGGCGTTGTTTCCGTCGCCCAACTCGTGCTTGAGCTTGAAGTACTCGGCCCCGGCTTTGAGCTTGGCGGCGATCTCGCGGGCCATGTCGGTGTTCATTCGCGTGAACACCTCGTCATTGACCATGCAGGCGGGCGCCTGGTCGCTCATGCCGATGCAGGCGGTCCATTCCAGCGTGATGCGTCCGTCGGGCGTGGTCTGGCCCATCTCGATGCCCAGTTCCTGGCAGAAGGCCTGGGCGATGCGGTCGACGCCTTTGATCTTGTCGATGACGTCGTTGCACAGGCGAATGACGACCTGGCCCTTGGGGCGGCTGGACAGGAACGAGTAGAAGGACACGACGCTTTCGACTTCGATGCGCTGCGTAGAGAGTTCGCGGGCGATGAGGTCCATGGCCTGGCTGGTGACGCCGCCGACCTGTTCCTGCACGCCGCGAACCACGTCCATCATCCGCGTCCGGTCGTTTCCGCAAGAGCGGCAGACGCTCTTGACGATGTTTTCCAGACTCTCGCTCATCGCAATCCTCGGGTTAATGGGTTCGGGCATTCGGTTTTGCACGTCTTGGAGCCGGAACTATAAAACAGAAAGCTCATTCTAGCCACAAAAATCGAAGTGTCTTTGTGAAAAATTACTTTTTGCGCGACTCGCGCTGCCAACATGCAATTAACAGCGAAGACCGCGACCTTCGGGCAAAGGTGACGCCCAGGTCGCAGTGAGCCTCGGCCAGGATTCCGTGTGAGAAGGCGTGGTTTTTCATTGACGTAGACTGGCCGCGGGTTTACACTCCTGCCAGAGGCAGCAAGAGGTAGGAGTACCTCTGGAGAAAGGAAGAGGAGTATGAGAAGGAACGCCAATTCCGCGAATCTGTCCCCATGGCTATGTCTTGTTGCCGCCTGTACTTTGGGCTTCATCGCCCCTGTAGCGCGGGCTGGGGATACGACCATTTCGCTAATGCCCTCCTCTGCCGCAGAAGGTCTGGGGTTGACGCTGGCAACGGAGCGAATCGGTGCGCAAAATGCCGGCGCCACCTTTGTCCTGACCTATGGCTCAGGCTTGAACAGCAATCTTCAGGCCAAGGCCGCTTTCAATCTTGCCGCGGCCCGGTGGGCTGCGCTGCTGGGCGATTCCGTGAGCATCAACCTTACGGTCGACGTGGCATCGCTTGGGACCGGTATTCTAGGCCAGACAGGTTCATCCACGTACTACACAGGCTATTCCTCCATTCGTGACATGATGGCTGCCAACGTCGGCGAGGTCAATAACCCCCGCGAAGCAGCCCTTCTGCCGTATCTTCCCACGGCGGCTCAGTTTTCAGCCCAGGTTCCCACCGGTTGGGGTCTGGACGGCTATATGTCGTTCACGCTGGCCAACTATCATGCCTTGGGCGGCACGGAATTGATCGGCGCATCGGACGGTTCGATCACTTTCTCGACCAACTTTGCCTGGGACTACGACCCCAGCAACGGCATCGATGCGGGCAAGTACGATTTCGTCGGCGTCGCGATGCACGAGATGGGACACGCCCTGGGCTTCATCAGCGACGTCGATTATATTGATGGGAATCTTTCCACCACCAACGAAGCCGCCAAATTTACGGAACCCACGCCGCTGGACCTGTTCCGGTTCGCTGCCGCTGATGTCACATCGCCTGGTTTTGACTTCACCACCACCGCCCGCTACATGGCTCCCGGTGGCGACCAGGTGTTTTACTTCGGGGACGGATATGCCGCGTTGTCCACCGGGTCCGAAAACGGCGACGGATGGCAGGCGTCGCACTGGGAAATGGGCACGATGACCAACCTGATGGAGCCTGCCGTGGCATCAGGACACCTGATGACCATCAGTCAGCAGGACCTGATCGCGATGGACCTGATCGGCTGGGACGTCGTGCCCGAGCCGGCGACGATGGCGATGCTGGCAGCGGGATCGCTTCTGATCCTGATCCGCCGCCGGCGCATCGCCCGCTAGCCCGGCGGGGATAGGCGCATGGCCGAGACCTGTCCGTGGGGACGCTCGCGCTACTTTGCAGGCTGCGTGGCAGGCGTCTTTTCCTGCGGGGGGACCAGCGTGAACTCTTCGATCACTTCACCCGAGGACGTGATCGTCTTTCCGGTAACCCTCTTGCCCTGGACGCGGATGGCCGTCAGCATGAACTGGTACGGCGCCGTCTTATCGCCTGCGGCCGTGTGGATCTTCGTCGACCCGCCACCGGTGCCGATGACGTATGAATCGCCCTCGATGGATTCGCCGAGACGCTTGCCCTCGTAGATGCCCGCCCCGCCCAGAGCCTGGATGATGTACGTCACGCCGTCGCGGCGCGTGCGGTAGTAGCTGTGGTCGTGGCCGGCGAAATCGGCCACCACGCCGTATTTCGTGCACAGTTTCGTGAAGGCAGTGGGGCAGCCGGGGATCTCGTGCTTCGTCTTGACGCCGATGGTGTAGCAGGGCATGTGCTGCCAGAGGAACAGGTGCTTGCCGGCCTTTTGCCCCTCGGCAAGTTGCCCCTCCAGCCAGGTCAGTTCACCCTTCGTCGGCTGGGCCACTGCCGCATCGAGGGTGATAAATCGCGCGTTGCCCACGTCGAAGCTGTAGTGCTTGGAGTCGATGCCCCAGAACGTGACGTAGAGGGGGAACTGCCTGGCGTTGAGGCCGCCGACGTCGTGGTTTCCCACGCAGGGCCACAGCGGGATATTGCGGCCGAAGGGGGCCAGTTGTTTTTCAAGCAGGTCGTAGTTGGGGGCCACGGCGCTGACGACCATGTCGCCGATGAACAGCACGTGCGAGGGCTTTAGATCGGCCGCCCGCTGCAGCAGCGTCGAAAAGCCGGGATTGCATTTCGAGTCGCCCATGACGACGAAGGTAAAGTCGTCGACGTTGACGTCCTTCTGCCTCTGCGCCATCACCACGCGCGGGTCAAAGGGCTTGGCGGGCGGAAACGCCAGAGCCAGTGCGGGAACCAGCAATGCCACGCCGATGGCGGCCGAAATCAACAGGGAACGAAAACGCGATAGTGGTCCAGGCATGAGAAACTCCGCTGACAGACGTTAAGCAAGTCGCAGTGTTGACTGAATTTATCCTTCGCCCCGACCTGCGTCAAGTTTGTGATGTCATGGGGTCATGGGCATTTCGGGCGGTGCGGCGGCGGCGCGGGCGGGCGCCGATGTTGGGCGGCTGGCGGCAAGCTTGCTGCCCAGAGCGTTGAAGTACTTCTGGATCACTGTCATCGCTGGCTTGCCGCAAGGCACGTAGGACGTGTCCTTGGCTCCCACCTCCTGCTCGGGGTGGTTCTTCCACTCCCAGACGAGTATGCCGCTGACGGCCGTCTCGTCACCCCAGGTGCGGAAGAATGCCTCGAAGCAGTCGGCCTGCGTTTTCGGCGCGGGCTTGTCGGGCGAGCGGTAGTAGTCCCAGGGGTACTGGGCGCAGGTGACCTGGTTGGGCCAGCCGACTTCCGTGAAGATGATCGGCTTCTTGACCTTGGCCTGCCAGGCGAGGATGTCTTTCTTGATGGGAATCCATCCCTGCATGAGGCGGTCGAGCGTGGGTTCGGCGCCTTCGGTCAGGTCGTAGTACGTGGTCATGCCGACGATATCGAGGTCATCCCAGAACTTGGGGACGGTGTAGTGGTCCCAGTTGGCCGAATAGGAAAGCTGCCCGCCGTAATGCCGGCGGACTTTGGCGATCAGCTCGCGCCACTGCTCGGTCTGGTCTTCGGTCGAGATCAGTTCGGACCCGACGCTGAAGATCTCGACTTTGTTGCTGGCGGCAGTCCACACGAAATGCATCACGAAATTGGTGTAGTCTTCCCACCAGTCTTTCCAACTGACCGGGCTGATCTGGCCGCGCCATTCCTGCTTGCGGGGGTTCTCCAGCAGGACGATGGGCATGAAGACGATGCGAAGGCCCTTGCGGTGGGCGTGCTGGAGAAGCTCGCCCAGGTCGCGGTCGCTGGGCACCTTCCGCGCGTCGATAAAGATGCTGTTCGATCCGCCGTGCTCCTGGTACCCCGCCACAGAGATGCAGATCGTGTTGGCGCCGGTCTGGGCGATCTCGTCGATGGTCTTGTGGTAGAACTCGACGTTCCGGGCGTTGTCGAACTGCAGGCAGAATCCCCGCATCTGGGCCACGGGCACGGGGGCCGCCGCCAGCGAGGGCGGCTGCAGCGGCGTACTTCGGGGCGAACCGATCATCCCTACGGCGCCGACGCAGGTCAGCACGGCGGCGAAGGTCACCAGAATCAGCAGTTTGTCGAGTTTCATGCAGGGCCTCGTATCAATATTAAACGTCCGCCGCGCGGGCGTGGTTGCATTATTGTCAGGGCGAGCCTTCCGCGACAGGGTGATCCTGGGAAGCGCCCTCGCCGGCCGGCGCGAATCGTTTCGTGGCCGCGGCCTGAGCGTCCAGCGGAAGAGTCAGGCTGAAGACGGCGCCTTTGCCAGGGGTGCTCTTGACCGTCAATCGCCCGCCCAGCAGCAGCGACAGTTCTCGAGCGATGGCCAGGCCCAGCCCCGTGCCTTGGGCCTGCTTGGTCAGCGAGCGGTCGACCTGGTAGAACTTTTCAAAGATGTGTTCCTGGTCGGCCTCGGGGATGCCCGGACCGGTGTCGGTTACCGACACGACGACTTCGTCCGCGGAGGCGGCCCCGCCGCGGCGGCTGCGCAAGGCGGCCGCGAGGACAACCTCGCCGCCGGGCGGCGTGAACTTCAGGGCGTTTGACAGCAGATTGTAAAGGATCTGCTGGAGCTTGCCCGAGTCGGTCACGATCAGCGGCAGGTCCTCGTCGATCCTGGACTCCAGGCACAACTGCTGCTGGTCGGCCAGTGGCTTGAGCAGCGCCACCAGCGTCTGGCAGACGTCCGAGAGCGAGACCTTGTTGAATCGCACGTCGGCCTTGCCCGCCTCGATCTTGGCCAGGTCGAGCAGGTCGTTGATCATGCCCAGCAGGTTTTTTGCGGATGTGATAATGTTGACGGCGTAACGGCGGTTGCGTTCGTCGCCGGTCTCGGCCAGCAGGTCGGCAAAGCCGATGATGCTGTTGAGCGGCGTTCGCAGCTCGTGGGAGACGCTGGCCAGGAACTCGCTCTTGACCTTGTTGGCCTGGAAGAGCGTGACGTTGGCCTCGGCCAGTTCGCTGAGCTTGAGGTCCAGTGCCCGGTTGGCGTTGCGGAGCTGCTCGTGCTGGGAATTGATGGCGTCGAGCATGTCGTTGAAGCTCTGGCCCAGGCGCTGCAGTTCGTCGCCGGTCGACAGCGCCGTGCGCACCGACAGGTCGCCCTCGGCCACTTTGCCGGTGACCTTGTGCAGGTGGCGCACGGGGCGCAGCACCAGGCGCTGCGTGATGATGGAAAAGAGAATAAACGCCAGCAGGGCGGCCATCGAGACGCCCACGATGAACGCGCCCCGCGCCCACCAGGTCATCGGCTCGGCCGCGGCCGTGTCGGGGACGGTCACCTCCGCCACGGCCACCAGCGTATCGGGCTCGAATCGCATGGCCGCGTCGATGGCTGTGGAATTGCCGTGGCAGGCCAGGCACTTCTCGTTGACCCGCACGGCGCGATAGCAGCGGTAGACGAGTCGCCCGTCGCGGTCGCGCGTCTTGCCCACGGCGGTGTCCTGATTGGGATTATCGCGAAAGGCCCGCGCGGCGCGGCTGGCCTCGGTGCTCAGCAGCGGGTTGGGGGCGTGGTCGGGCCCCAGGGGGATGACCGAAGGCCCGCGCCGCTCCGAAAGCTCGGCATTCATGGTGTATAGCTGGGCCAGGCGGCTGGGGGAATCGTTCTTCTGCATGTGCTCCTGCATCCACTCGTTGACGCGAAGGCGCGTCAACTCGGCGCCGGGACGCTCGATGCCCTGGTCGCTGAGGAGCTCGAGGAAATACCATGGCGCACCCATGGCCGCGGCGATGATCGTCAGCACCGCCAGGCCCAGCAGCAGGCGAAACTTCGTCGCCAGCGAGATTCTTACCACTTGCTTTGCCATGGTCGCAGTTACCGCCGTGCCAGGTACGTCTGGGCGATGTCGCGCAGGGTGTACCCGGTGCGGTTAAGCCGGCGGATCAACCGCACCCGCCGGACCATCTTCTGATCGAACAGCCGCCGCTGCCCTTGACGCAGCGGACGCACCAGACCCAGGAGAATGTAATATTCCAGCGTCGCAGGGCTGACATCCGCCGCCGCGGCGGCGGCCGAAAGCCGCATCAGGGTCGCGTTGCCGGTCTCGGTTATAGGGGCGGTGGAGCCTTCCATATAGACCTGCAGTGTATCCGCTGGAAGCGGGCAGACAAGAGGGAATCGCGTGGCATGGGCGCGACGCAGGGAGGAACCATCAGCGGTTGCCGCCCAGCGAGTCGAGATAGCTGTCCAGGGCGGGCAGATCGGCAAACTGGAGCACATTGGCGGCAAGGGGCTTGGCCGCGGGCGGGCCGATCAGCACGACGTGCACGCCGAGCCGCGACGCCTGCCGGCCTAGCGCCTCATCGCGGCTGACAAAGTAAATATTGGCTCGCGGAATCTTGCCCACGCGGCGCAGGGCCAACCGAAGCGCCTCCAGAGGCGTTTTCGCCCCGGCGACCCCCAGCACCAGGGCCGGCGCAAAATCCTTGCGAATCGTCCGAAGAGATGCGACGAAATCTTCCGCCGGGCCGGGACGAATGAACGCCGCCGCGCCCAACCGCGACATCTTGCCCAGGCACGCCTTCAAGGCGGAGGCATCCGATCCGGTGAGGCCGGCCTCCAGCAGAAACAGCCGCTCCGGAGGTGACAGGCCCGCGATGGCGGCCGTGGCCTTCTCGAAAGCGTACGATCCGTACGGCATTCCCTGGATCGTCCCTTGGCAAAGGGCCCTGTCGACGCGGCCGTAGGATACGCCGGTCGTGAGACCAGCGGCGCTGAAGTGGGCGGGGTGCTCGCTGCTGTAGACGATGATGGCTTGCCCGGATCGCTCGTCGGCGGGATAAATAATGCATGCGTCGGTAGAGGCCGCCGCACCCAGCGCGGCCACGGCGTCTGAGAGAACGAACGTGCGTTGCCCCTGCGCGGTGACTTCCGCACACGCCTGCACGCCGACCCAGACCAGCATGGCCAAGGCGGCAGCCGCCAGTGCGAGCAATCCGCGACGGCACGCCACGCCGATCATCATCCGCTGGAGGGGGTCCATCATCCGCCTCCGCCGCCGGTGGCGAGGTCTTTGTCGTCAAAGCTGCAGCGAACCTGCGGCTTGAGACCGACCATCCGCGCCACCAGGCTGGCCGGCAATGTCTTGAGCATCCGATCGTATTGCTCAGCCGCCTCGTTGTATTGCCGCTGCGCCGCGGCGGTGGCGGCAACGACGCCGGCTCGCTCCTGCATCTGGCGGGCCAGGTCGATATTGACCGCCAGCGCCGCGTGGCGATTTCGCAGGTCGAGCACGTCTTGCAGACATCCAGCCAGCACGCGCTGCGACTGGCAGCGGGCGCGCACGCCCGAAGAATGCTCCAACGCCTCTCGGGCATCGGCCAGCCGCTGCAGCGTGGGGCGATCCGTGGCGCCGGCGTGCGGTTCTACCGTCGCGGCGATGGTGCCCGCCAACTCGCTGTGGCGGCGAAGTTGCGCGTCGACGCCCGCCCACGCCTGCCGGCAGCGGTTGCGGTGCGACGCAAGCTGCGCCTGCCCGGTCAGCAAGACCAACGCCAACAGGCCCAACCCGGCCAAGAATGTCCAGATCAGCAGCATGTCTCTTGTGCCCTATTCATTCCGGCGCCGCACACAACAATCTTAATCGGCAATTGAAGCCTCTTGCGCATTGAAGATCGTCCGTTTATAATAACTCGACTATGGACGCATTTACGCTGGACAAAATTGAGTTCGATAAGATCCGCGGCATCCTGGCGGGTTTCTGCCACTGCAAGCTCGGGCGCGATCTGGCCGAGCACATCGCCCCGTCGCGCAGCGGCGACGTCATCCGTGCCTGGCTGGCCCAGACCTCCGAGATGGTCGCTGCCCTGCGCGACTACTCGCCGCCGCCGTTTGGCGGCATAACGGATATTCATTCGCACCTGGCCCGCGTGCAGGACCCCAGCCAGTCCGAGGCCGAAGATTTCTCCGTCATCGCCGCTACCCTTGAAGGCGCCGCCAACGTCAAGACCTTCCTGGCTGCTCTGCCGGAGAGCTTCACGCACCTGCGCGAGATGGCCGACAAGATCGAGACCTTCGAGGGCGAGGTCAAAGCGATCCGGGCCGTGATTGGGCCCGACGGGCAGGTGACCGATGCGGCGTCGCCTCGCCTGGGCGAGATGCGCCGCGAGATCGTCGCCGTCACCGACGAGATCTACCGCGTCATCCACAGCTACCTGCACGTGCCCGAGGTCGCCAAACTCCTGCAGGACGAGACCGTCACCCTTCACGGCGACCGCTACGTCCTGCCGGTGAAGTCCGAGAACCGCGGCCGCCTCCCGGGCGTGATTCACCGCACCAGCGGATCGGGCGCCACGGTGTTCGTCGAGCCGCTGGCCAGCGTCGAGCTGAACAACCGCTTGGCCGACATCCGCGACGACGAGCGGCGCGAGGTGCGCCGCCTGCTGGGAGAGCTTTCGGTTCGCCTGACGGCGCGCGGGCCGGCCATCGCTGCCACCCTGCGCACGCTGGCGCAGGTGGACCTGCTCTCGGCCAAGGCGCAGTACGCCTACCAGTTCGACATGAGCTGCCCCGAGGTGACCGACCAGGGTTCGCTGGAGTTCCCCCAGGCCCGCCACCCGCTGCTGATCGACCAGGCCTGGCGGCAGGAGCAGGCTGGCATGCGCCCCATCGACCGCCACCCGGTGGTGCCCATCGACGTCCGGCTGGGGCGCGAATTCGACCTGCTGGTCATCACCGGCTCCAACACCGGCGGCAAGACGGTCACGCTCAAGACCGTGGCGCTGCTGGCGCTGATGGCGCAGTCGGGCCTGCACATCCCCGCCCGGCGCGGGGCCACCATGCCCGTGTTTTCCAACGTCTTCATCGACATTGGCGACGAGCAGTCGCTCGAACAGTCGCTGTCCACCTTCGGCGCCCACATGAAGCGCATCAACTTCGTGCTGAGCAAGGCCGACCGCTTCAGCCTGGTGCTGCTCGACGAGCTCGGCAGCGGCACCGACCCCGATGAGGGCGGGGCGATCGGCCAGGCCGTGCTCGACGAGCTGTTGCGGGTGGGCTGCCTGGGCGTTGTCACGACCCATCTGAGCGTGCTCAAGGCCTACGCGTTCAATCACGACCGGGCCGACAACGCCTCGGTGGCCTTCGATACCCGCACGATGCGCCCGACGTACCACCTGCACATCGGCACGGCGGGCGAGTCGCACGCTATCGCCGTGGCCCAGCGACTGGGCCTGCCGCATCACCTGATCGATTCGGCCCGGCGGCACCTCAGCGGCCAGGGCAAGCAGTTCACCCAGGCCATGCGAACCACCGGTGCTGCCCGCCGATCGGCCGAGGCCGCTCGCTCCGACGCCCAGGCCGCACAACTGGCCGCCCAGGTCGAGAAAGAGAACTTCCAGACCAAGCTCGGGCAACTGCACAAATTGCAGGACGAGTTCTGCGCCTGGCTGGCCGGATTGATGGAAATGAAGCCCGGCGACCCGCTGCCCGTGCCCGAGTTGAACCGCCCCGGCAAACTCGTGCGGCTGGAACTGCACCGGCAGATCGCCGTCGTGGATTCCGGTTCGATGCAGGTGGAAGTGCCGCTCCAGGCCCTCATGCCCGACTTCGGACAGGAGCAGCAGCGACAGGAGATCTCCAACCTCAAGGCCCAGATCGCCGCGCACGCCCGCGAGGCCTCGCTGGCCACCCAGCAGGCAAAGCGCCTCCAGGCGCAGTATGACCACGAACTGAAGCAGATCCAGAAACGCGGAAAGCAGTACGAGGACTGGCTGCGCGGCATTGCGGCTGTCAAAGTCGGCGACGAAGTCCCTATCGCCCGCGAGCCGGGCAAAGGCACGCTCACCGAGGTGGACCTGGCCAAGCTGACAGCCGTCGTCAGCACGCCCGAGGGCGAAGTGAAGCTTCGCCTGCAGGAGCTGTTCCCCCAGACCGGCCCGTTCGCGCCTCCGCCGCCTGCTCCGCCGCGCCCCAGGCCCCAGGGTGCGCCGCCGCGTCATCCTCAGCATGGCCGCGGGCCGCAGGGGCATCAACCGCACACGCCCCGCCCGGTCGACAACCGCCCGATGCAGCGCCGCAAACCCGACAGCAACGCCGCCCGCGCCAGCCGCGAGGCCATTCTTGCCCTCAAGCCCGGCGAGCAGGTCTACGTCGTGCCCTTCCACAAGCGTGCCACGCTCGTGCGGTTCAAAGAGGATAAGGATCAGGCCGTCGTCTCCAGCGGCGCCTTCGAGATGACCGTGCCCCTGGCCGACCTGGATCTTGTGCGCGACGAGCACGCCGATGGCCCCCAGAAAAACTAAGAGCCCCATCGCCTGTAAGGGACGGGGCTCTCCCTCCTCTAGTCTGTCCGCTGCGAGCTATCAGGGCGTCGCTACAGTCTCTATCGACCGCCCGCGGCGCGACATTAATAAGAGCAATGCGATCTCAGACTTCCCCGACCCAGCGAAGGTGAGACGTGTGGATTTGTGGCCATGCACCGATCGCCGGTCCATCCGTTTCCCCCAACGCTGCCGCCGTTGACAGCCCGCCGCGGTGGACCTACCATGTCGGCCATGCGAGTACTATCTGGAATACAACCGTCCGGGCGGCTGCACGTGGGCAATTATCTTGGCGCGATCCGCCAATACCTGACGCTGCAGGAGCAGGGGCACGAGTGCTACTACTTCATCGCCAATTATCACGCTATGACCAGCGTGTCAGACGCGGCCGAGCTCGAGGCGGCCACGCTGCACGTGGCGATGGCGTATGCGGCGCTGGGCATTGATCCGGCCCGCAGCGTGTTTTTCGCGCAGTCCGACGTGCCGCAGGTGACCGAACTGTGCTGGATCCTCAATTGCCAGACGCCGGTGAGCCTGATGGAAAAGGGCACCAGCTACAAGGACAAGATCGCCAAGGGTCTGCCGGCCAGCATGGGCCTTTTCGACTACCCGGTGCTGCAGGCCGCCGACATCGTCATCTACGACGCCAACTGCGTCCCGGTGGGGCAGGACCAGAAGCAGCATGTCGAGATGACGCGCGACATCGCCGCCAAGCTCAACAACGCCGTCGGCTCCGAGGTGCTGGTGCTGCCCGAGGCGTACATCGTGCCGGACGTGGCCATCGTGCCCGGCGTCGACGGGCAGAAGATGTCCAAGAGCTACAACAACACCATCGAGATCTTCGCCACCGACAAGCAGACGAAGAAGCGATGCGCCCAGATTGTCACCGACTCAACGCCGCTGGAGGCCCCCAAGAATCCCGACACGTGCAACGTCTTCGCGCTGCTCAAGCTGTTCGCCAAACCTGAGGAATTGCAGGATATCGCCGCCAAGTACCGCGCCGGCGGCTACGGCTACGGCCACGCCAAGAACCGCCTGGCCGAGCTGATCAACGAGACCTTCGCGGCCGCCCGCGAAAGATACGCGCAACTCGAACAGCACCCCGACGACGTCCGCGACCTGCTAGCCGAAGGCGGCCGCAAGGCTCGCGACACCGCCGAAGCCACCATGCAGCGAGTTCGCAAAGCCTGCGGGATCGTACGGACGCATTGAACGGCCAAATGGGAAATCGGAAATTGGAAATTGGAAATAACCCCGCTTGGTACGCCCTGCGTCGCACGTTGCCGCCGTGGCGGTTTGAGGAGAATCTGCAGGAACTGATCGAGTGCGCGCCGCGGTATGGGGTCGACGAGGTCATTGTCGTCGTCGACACCGAGGAGTTCACGCACGGCCAGCCGCTGCTGGGGTGGATCAAACGCTACATGCCGATGCTGCAACGTGCGGCCGACGAACTGCGGCGGGCGGGCATCGTCTACTCGCTCAATCCCTGGATCACGGTGGGGCACTGCGACCGGGCGCGTGACGACCGCAAAACGTTGCCGGGCCTGCAGACCATGATCGGCGACAATGGCGTGCAGACGACCTGCTGCGCCTGCCCGCTCGACAGCGTCTGGCGAAACCACACCGAGAAGATCTGGACGATGTACGCCAAGACCCGCCCGCACGTCGTCTGGGTGGAAGACGACATTCGCACATTTAATCACGAGCCGATCCAGTACGGGTGCTTCTGCCCGATTCACATGACGAGGTTCTCGAAGATCGTCGGGCGCAAGGTCACGCGAGAACAACTGCTGACGGCCGTGCTCGCGCCGGGGCGCCCGCACCCGTGGCGCAAGGCCTGGCTAGACATGCAGCGCGACGCCATGAATGAGACAGTCGCATTTCTCACCCAGGCGATTCACCGCGTCAGCCCGCAAACGTGCATGGGCGTGATGTCCAGCCACCCGCGAAACCACGTGATGGACGGTCGCGACTGGAAGAGCTTTTGCGATGCCCTCGCCGGCGGCCGCCCGCTCTACAGCCGCCCGCCGATGGGGAATTACTCCGAGGGCCCGCTGCGCGGCTTTTACTACTCGCACGATTCGATCAAGATCACGCGGGCCTGCTGTCCGGCCGGCACGGTCGAGCAGACCGAAGTCGAGAAGGTTCCCTTTACGCGCTATGCCAACAGCAGTGTCTTCACGTTCCTGGAGATGGCGGTCTCGTTCGCGTACGGCTGCCAGGGCGTGACGATGAACCTCTTCGACCACGTCGGCACGCCGATGGAAGAGGACGCGTCGGTGGGGCGGATGCTCGGCGGTAGCAAGCCGTTCCTCAACGCTCTGGCGGCCGCAGCCCAGAAGAGCGGGGCATACCGAGGCGTGCGGCTGCTGCACCGCGACCGCAGCGCGTACGTCAAGCGACTGCCCAAGGGCAATCTCCGATACGGCGCGCTGGGCGAAGAAGGCGCCGAGATGGGCACGATCCTCGAAAGCCTCGGCGTGGCCACAACGTACGAAGCGGATCTCGCCGGTGTGACGGCGGTTTCCGGCCAAAGCGCACTGCGGGCATGCACGGATGACGAGATCCGCCAGATGCTCGCCGGCGGGATGTACCTCGACGCCGTGGCGGCCGGGGTGCTTGTCGAGCGGGGCTTCGGCAAGGAGATCGGGCTGTCGTCCATCGCGCCGCCGGTGTGCATCGACGACATCGAGCCGCTGTCGGCAGAGGAATTTCACAGCGCGACATTCGGCGGCCGCGAGATGGCCTACATGACCCTCACGCTGCCGGATCTGATGGGCCGCCCGAGCATGAGCATCGTCAAGCCTGCCCGCGGCGCGCAGGTCGTCAGCCACATGGTCGACCCCGACCGTCGCCGGCGGTACGTGGGCATGACGGCCTACGAAAACTCACTCGGCGGGCGCGTGGTCGTCCACGCCTTGGCGTTGGGTACGACCGTCGGCGGCGTGATCGGCGAGGCGTTCTTCAGCCCGCTGCGGCAGCGGCAGATCCTGGCCGTGATGAACTGGCTCTCCCGCGGGCGCCTCCCGCTGGTCACCACCGGCGACGGCGTCTACCCGCTGGCTTTCCGCAAAGACTGCGGCGACACGACGCTGCTTGGCATGTTCAACCTGAGCCTGGACCCTTGGCCGGCCGTGCAGTTCGACTTGGCCGACAGCCGCCCCGTGGCCTCGATGAAGGTTCTCCATCCCAATGGCAAGTGGGCCGCTTCGCCGCGGTTGAAAGCATCTCGCAAAGGCGGGATCGTCACAATCGGCTATGAAGAGTCTGTCTCATTCGATCAGCCGCTGTTGATCGGCGTGACCTGGAAGAGATGATCGCATTTACCGAGCGGGTTGGGTCGCCGGGTCGTCCTTGTGCGACCGTACCAAGACCCGCGTAAATAGCACTGACTGCACTTCGAGTTTACCCGGCAGTCTGCGAGCGCGCTGTTGCAGCCCGGCAAGTATTTCGCTGCGCAGCGTTTCAAGGGCGGCCGACCCGTCAAATTGCTCCGGCGTCTTGCCGGCAAGGAAGACGATCAGCCAATCGGCAAATTCAGGCTGCATGCGCTGCAACGCCCATTGCTTGCTGAAGCTGGACTTCAGGTTCAATTGATTGACATCTTCTTCCTCATCTCCCCCCAGGACAGTCAGGTTCAGTGCCAGCAGTGCGTGCTTGTTGCCGCCCTTGAGGTCAATGACCATTTCACTGATCCCAATCTCTCGCTGCTTGATCTCTTGCTTTGGCGAAGCGTACGGGCTGGGGGCGGGTGCCTTGGAGGACGTATAAGGATCGCCCGCGGAAGCGCAGCCCAGCAACGCCAGAATCACGATAGCCATCATGGCTTGAAGAGACTTGTTCATGTCTATTCCTTTCCCATTTGCGCTGCACGCGACGGCGATACTCTATCCGCACGCGCAGGCCTACGCAACGCAGAAAGGAACGCGGGCTATTCCAGCGTGCCGGTGGCGACAAAGCTCTGGAGCGTCTTCATGTAGTTGGCGCGTTCAAACGCGGCGGGCTCGGCGGTGTTGCGGTGGCTCAGGACGCCCTTCATCTGATCGAGCGACTCGTACTCCATCTCTTCCATGAGCGCCGTCATCTGCTGCCGCACGGTGGCGATGTGGCCCAGGCCGTTGCGCAGCAGGGCCGAGCACATCATCGTCACGTCGGCCCCGCCCATGACCAGCTTGACGGCGTCGCGACCGGTGTGGATGCCGCTGGTGGCCGCCAGCGACGCCGGCGTTCGCCCGAAGAGAATCGCGATCCATCGCAGCGGCAGGCGGTTGTCCTCGCTGGTCGAGAGCACCAGTCGCGGGCGCACCTCGAGGTTCTCCACGTCGATATCGGGCTGGTAAAAACGGTTGAAGAGCACCAGCGCATCGGCCCCGGCGTCGACGAGCTTGTGCGCCATGTTCGGGATCGACGAGAAGAACGGCGACATCTTGACGGCCACCGGGATCGACACGGCGGCCTTGACCGTCTGCAGGATATCCAGGTGCACCTGCTCGATTTCCTGCCCCGTGAACTGGGGGTTGGTCGGCAAGAAGTAGATGTTGAGCTCCAGGCCGTTCGCGCCGGCCTGCTGCATCTGTGCGGCGTAATCGGCCCAGGCGCTTTGCGAGACGGCGTTGAGCGAGGCGATAACCGGAATGCCCAGCGCCTCGCGGAAGCGGCTGATCTCGGCGAGGTACTCTTGGGGCCCGGTGACGTAATCGGGCTTGTCGGGGAAGTACGTCAGCGACTCGGGGAATCGCTCCGTGCCGTACTCCAGAAAGTAGTTCAACTGCCGCACGTCGTACTGGATCTGCTCCTCGAAGAGCGAGTGCATGACGATGGCTGCCGCCCCCGCGTCCTCCAGTTGCCGCGCGGAGTCCAGATCGTGCGATAGCGGCGAGGGCGACGCCACCAGCGGGCTGGCCAGCCGCAGGCCCATATAAGATGTTGAGAGATCCATAATGTTCCCTTTCTGCTGCTCCTTTAAATAGTAGCAGCGAGGATGGTAGATTTGACGAAGCAGGCGGGTGGCGCTTGACGCTTGGGCGGTGGGGGCATAAAGTTGCATCAGGGAGTGCCACATGGAACGCACACTAACGCTGCTGAAGCCCGACGCAATCCAGCGACAACTCATCGGCCGCATCGTCGAGCGGTTCGAGGCCAAGGGGCTCAAGATCGTCGCGATGAAGTTCCTGCGGGTCCCGCCCGAGATGGCCGCGGACCTGTACGAGATGCACCGGGGCAAGGAGTTCTATCCGGCGCTGATGCGGTTCATCGCGGCCGGACCGGTGCTGGCGATGGTGCTGGAGGGCGTGGGGGCCGTCAATATCGTCCGGACGCTCATGGGCAGCACGTTTGGCCCCGACGCCGCGCCGGGGACGATCCGCGGCGATTTCGGCGCCTCGCGACGCTACAACCTCGTGCACGGCAGCGACAGCATGGACGCGGCCCAGCGGGAAATCCCCATCTTCTTCGCCGAGAGCGAACTGATCGATTACGACCTGAGCGTCGATTCCTGGATTTACGCCCGGCATGGCAGAAAGACGATCTGACGAGAACCCTATGGCCGACGACGCCCATCGCATCGAAGAGCTCCGCCAGCAACTCCGGCGGCACGACTACCTGTACTACGTAGAGGCCGCGCCGGAAGTCTCCGACCGCCAGTACGACAAGCTGATGGACGAACTCAAGACGCTCGAGGCCAAGCACCCGCAGCTCGTCACGAACGACTCGCCCACCCAGCGCGTCGGGGGCCAGCCCGTCGAAGGCTTCGCCACCGTCGAGCACGCCCAGCCGATGCTGAGCATCGACAACACGTACAGCGAGGCCGACGTCCGCGAGTTCGACGTTCGCGTGCGGAAGATTCTCGGCGACACGCCGTTTCACTACCTCGTCGAGCCCAAGATTGACGGCGTGGCGATCTCGCTGCGATACGAGCAGGGCTCGCTCGCGGCGGCGGTCACGCGCGGCGATGGGCGGCGGGGCGACGACGTCACCTCCAACGTGCGGGCGATTCGCAGTGTGCCGCTGCGCCTCTTCGGCGCCGGCACGCCGGACGTGATCGAGGTGCGCGGCGAGATCTATTGGCCGCGAGAGTCGTTCAGCGCCTGCAACGCCCAGCGCGTGGCCGAAGGGCAGGTCCCTTTCGCCAACCCGCGCAATGGCGCGGCCGGCACGCTCAAGCAACTCGACCCGCGCGTGGTAGCGCAGCGCGGGCTGGCGTTCATGGCCCACGGGCTCGGCGAGGTCTCGCAGCTTCCGGCCGATCGCGCCAGTGCCGTGATGTCCGCCCTGGGCAAGTGGGGCATCCCGATCAGCGGCGATCTGAAAGTGCGGGAGAACCTCGACCAGGTGCTCGAGGACATCAAGGCCTGGCTCACGCAGCGCAGCGAGGCCGACTTCGAGACCGACGGGATGGTCATCAAGGTTGACGAGATCGCCCTGCGGCAGGAGCTGGGTTTCACCAGCAAGTACCCGCGCTGGTGCATCGCGTACAAGTACGAAGCCGAGCAGGCCCACACCGTGCTGCGCGAAGTGGACCTCCAGATCGGCCGCCTGGGCACGATCACGCCCGTGGCGCATTTCGACCCGGTTCAACTGGCCGGCACGACTGTCACCAGCGCGTCGATGCACAACTTCGACCAGGTCAAGCGCCTCGACGCGCGCGTCGGCGATACGATCGTTGTCGAAAAGGCCGGCGAGATCATCCCGCAGGTCATGTCGGTGGACTTCGACCGCCGCCCGCACGACGCCCAACCGGTCGCGCCGCCGGAAAAATGCCCGTCGTGCTCAGGCCAGGTGCATCGCGACGAGGGCGGCGTGTACCTGCGGTGCGTCAACCCCGAATGCCCCGCCCAGATCCGCGAGCGGCTGCGGTTCTTCGCCGCCCGCGACCAGATGGACATCGAGAACCTCGGACCGGCCGTCATCGACCAACTGGTCGACCGCGGACTGGTGAACCATTTCGCCGATCTGTACACGCTCGAGGCCGACCAGCTTGCACAGCTTGAGCGCATGGGCGAGAAGTCCGCGGGCAATCTCGTCGCCGCCATCGAAAAGAGCAAGGCTCGCCCCGCGCAGAATGTGCTGGCGGCGCTGGGCATCCGCCACGTCGGCGGGCGCGTGGCCGAGGTGCTGCTCGATCAGTTCGGCAGCCTGCCCGCCATCGCGGCGGCAAGCGAAGAGGACCTCACTGCCGCCGAGGACATCGGCCCCGTCATCGCCGCCAGCGTCCGAGAGTTCTTCGATAGCGCCGCCGGCCGCGAGGCGATGCAGCGCCTCGCCGACGTGGGCCTGAAGATGGAGGCGCCGAAGCGCGCCAAGGCCGCCGACCTGCCCCTGGCGGGAAAGAGCGTGGTGGTCACCGGCACGCTGGAAGGCTTCTCACGCAAGGAAGCCGAAGACGCCATCAAGGCCGCCGGCGGCAAGAGCGCCGGCAGCGTCTCAAAGAACACGGCATTCGTGGTGGTGGGTGCCGACCCCGGAAGCAAGGCCGACAAGGCGCGGCAACTGGGCGTGGAGATCATCGACGAGGCTGAGTTCGCCCGGAGGCTAGGGCGACAGTAGCACGGGCGTCTCGCCCGCGGTCCCGAACGGCGGGGTTCAGGGACACGCACAACGGAGTTGTGCGTGGCACCCGTCGTGCTCGTGCTGCGGGCGCATGAAAAGGCCCGCCGATGGGCGGGCCTGCGCGCCGGGAGGCGGATCATCGCTCAGCACATGGTCGCGTAGCTCAGGACGATGAACAGAACCATCTTCCACTTGCGGTCAATCACGTTCCAGTTCCGCTGAACGAATCGGTTGAACATATTGCGCCTCCTAAGGCGGTTAATCTCAACAGTCGAATTGTATCACACTTTAATAATTTGTGTAAAAAAAACTGGGAGAAAACATGTGGCATAAGACGCGATAGGGACCTCACTTACGCCATCATGCCCGCGATGCGGCGGACTTGTCGCAGGCGCTGGGGCTCACGCGAACATTGTGGGAGTCGATCTTCAGGCGGCCTTGGGAGAAGAGGGCGATGGCCTCGGGGTACGCCTGGCACTCGGCCTCGAAAACGCGGGCGGCGAGGGTGTCGGGCGTATCACCTTCCTGGACCGCCACGCACTTCTGCACGATGATGGGGCCGCGGTCATATTCGTTGGTCACGAAGTGCACCGTGCAGCCGGAGACTTTGCAGCCCGCCGCCAGCACCGCTTCGTGGACATGGTGTCCGTACATCCCGTGGCCGCCGAAGGACGGCAGCAGGGCGGGGTGGATGTTCATCACGTGGCCGGCATAGCGGGGGGGCACATGCCAGAGCGAGAGGAAGCCGGCCTGGACGACCAGCTCGACCCTGGCGGCGTCGAGCAGCTTACAGATCTCGTCAGAATACCTCTGCACGCCGGGCATCTGCTTGTAGGGGATCAGATGCGTGGGAATATTGGCCTGCTCGCCCAGGGCGATTCCTTTGCATGGGCGAGAGGCGATGACGACAACCACCTGGGCGTTTAGCTCGCCGCTGCGGATGCGATCGAGAATGTTCGTGAGCGTTCGCCCGCCGCCGGAAAGCAGCACCCCGATGCGGATGGGGGGGGATGAGTTTTCTTTTCTGACGTTCACGCTGCGATTAAACAGCAAAAGATGCCAAGCCGCAAGCGGTGGAAGGCAAATCAACCGCAAAGAATGCAAAGGAGCAAAGGATGAAGAACGAAAACAACTTCTTCCTCTGCATCCTCAGCGACCGTGAACTACTTCTGTTCCTTTTCCTGGGCGTCCTTGAGGGTCTGTTCGGTGTAGTTCCAGCCCATGCGGCGACCGATTCGGAAGGTGCTGTCTTTCATCGGTTCGTTGAGGATCTTGATGTTGTTGAACAGGACGGTGATTTCGTTGCGTGCCTGGTCGAGGGAGATGATCTTTACCGGCAGGCTGCGCACCGGGTCGATCCACATCTCAAGCCGCGTGAAGGAAAGGCCCCTGGCCTGGTCTGCCCGCGGCATCAGGCGAAGATAAACGGTGCCTTTGGGTTCGCCCTCGCGCAGGTCGCGGGTGGTCACGTCGAAGAGTTTCACCACATCCTCGGACTTCTGGCCAAACGGCACGGGAAAGGGGCTCTTGCCCAGCTTCAGCGGCTGGGGCTTTTGGCCCTCGGGGACGATCTCGTAGCAGTTGATCGTCTTGGTGCGCTCGCGGGCGATGCAGAACCAGTGGCCGTCGAAGGCGTAGTTGACTTCCTCCTTTGCGGCGGGCCCCTTGCCTTGGGCGATGGTCCGGAAGTTCACGCGGAACATGGCGCCTTTGTCGCCGGATTCCTTCTGGTACTGGACGTTGCCGGTGCGCACTTCGGTGTCGCCGAGCTTGCGGTTGAGGACGGTGTAGTTCAGGTCCCCCTCGAGAGCGGTGTAGTCGGCCTTGGCCAGCATGTCCAGCACGGCCATGGCCTTGGGATCGGGCGCGGCCGCCGCCGGGGCGGTGGCGGGCCGCATGGCGGGCATCTGGGCGGCAGAGTTATGGGACGAGGTCGCGAAGGCGGCAGCGATCCCCAGCAGCAGCGACGCGGTCACAATGCGCTTGGTCATCATGAAGTCTCCATGCTTCTCTGGCGGCGCCGCGAAAGCAGCGACTTTGCCAGCTTTAATAATATCAACACCACCGCCACAGCCAAGAGACCGACCGGCGCGATCCAGCCATATTTTTCGCCCAGCCAGAACGTGATGGCGGCGACGGCTCCGTAGCGAACGAACCGTCCAAGGAAGTTGCTCAGCGCGAAGGGCGCCAGCGGATACCTTGACGCTACCGCAAGTATGCGAGCCACGTCGACGGGTATCGGCAGAATGTTGAACGCCAGTAAAAGCCCAAAAGGCGACTTGGCGAACCAGCGTGCGGCTACATGATAGAGATGCGTCTCGCGCACGCGTGCGACGCGGCGGCTGCGGAAGATGAGCATGTAGATATGATAGTCGGTCAGATTGGCGATGGTGGAGGCTATCGCGCCCAGCCCGCCCACCAGCAGCACCGTCAGCAGCAACGCCAGTGCGTAAGAGTCGTTTTGCGGCCCAAGGATGTTCGACGCTATTCCGGCCTGGTGCATCGCCAAGATCGAGACGACTACGCTTGTGTTCAGGAACGTGAAGGTCATCGCCACCGAAAGATACAGCACGTAGATGGTCAGCTTGATGTCCCAGTTTGTCGATCGAAACTGTCCCCAGAAATCATGCCGCCATGCCTGCCAGGACCACCCAGTGCCGCTGAGAAGGATTGTCAGCAGCGCCGCCAGGGCGGCCAGCCAGAGGGCGTAGATGACGAACCATCCCAGCAAGGGGCGGCTAGGAGGCCCGTCAGGGATTGCTGATGATGCGTCCATCTTTCATTCCTACGACGCGGTCGGCCGCGGCGGCGGCCTCGGCCGAGTGCGTGATCATCACGATCGTCTGGTTCTGCTGCCGGTTGATCGCCTTAAAGAGTTCCAGCAGCGAGTCGGCGTTGGCCGAGTCGAGGTTGCCGGTGGGCTCGTCGGCCAGCAGCAGCTTGGGCCGATGCGCCAGCGCCCGAGCGACCGCGACGCGCTGCTGCTCGCCGATGGACATCTGCGAAGGCTTGCGCCGCGCCACGTGCGAGATGCCCAGGGCCTCGAACAGTTCGGCCGCCCGTCCGTCGCGGACGATTCCGCGGATCCTGAGGGAGATGGCGATGTTGTCCGCCGCCGACAGCGTCCCCAGCAGATTGAAGCGCTGGAAGACGAACCCGATGTCGCGGCGGCGGTGCAGCGTGCGGGCGGCGTTGCCGGCCGGGACGGGGGCGCCTTCCAACAGCACCTGCCCGCTATCGGGTGTGGCCATCAGCCCCAGCAGGTGCAGCAGCGTGCTCTTGCCACAGCCGGAAGGGCCCATGACGGCGACAAATTCGCCGCGCTGCACGGCCAGGTCCAGCCCGCGCAGCACCTGTGCGCGAGCGGCGCCTTTGCCGAAGCTCTTGCACAGCCCGCGCGCTTCCACGATGTAGTCGCCCGTGCTCATTCCAGCGTCAGTGCCTCGATCATGTCCACCCGCGCCGCCCGCCAGGCGGGGTACAGGGCGCTGATGGCCGCCCCGGCGGCGGCCGCGGCAATGGCAATGGCGATCCAGCGGCCGGTGATGGTGATCGTCATCAGCGGCAGGAACCGCTCGATGGCCAGTTTGACAACGAAGCTCAGGGCGATGCCGATGGCCACGCCGCCGCCGGCCAGCAGCAGCGCCTCGCCCAGCACCTGTCGCAGGATGAAGGCCGACCCGGCGCCGCAGGACTTCAGGATCGCGATCTCGCGCCGCTGCTGGAGCACCATCGTGTACAGCGTGATCATGGTGAACAGGAACGCGATGGCCACGGCAATCCCGTTGACGATGTTGATGTACGTGAACATCATCTTCCACGTGCGCAGCAGCATGCCGCGATACTCGCTGATGGGCTTGACGTCATTTTCGACAGTGGCCTCGATGGCCCGGGCGGCCGGGCCGGGGCTCACGCCTCTCTTGAGCTTGATGAAGATCAGCGTGCTGCGGGAAATGTTGCCGCTGCCGAAGAGATACTGGGCCGTGCGGCGGGGCATGAAGACGCGCGTCATCGCCCCGGCCGGGACGATCCCCGTGACCTTCCATCGATGATCGGCCCCCAGGACGGTGTCACCTACGCGGTAGCCCTCGACCGCCGCCAGGCGCTCGTCGATCACAATCTCCAGCCCGTCATGGTCGGGCGCCGACAGGTCGGCGGCCTTGAGATTCAGCTCGCCCGATCGCTCGCTGAAGACCTGCTTCTCCAGCCAGGCGGCGAAGCGGTTATCGGCGTCAAAAAGCCGCCCGGCCGACAGCCGCCGCCCGCCGGCGAGCATGTCCCACTGCCTCGGATCCACGCCGGCGATCATCTGGTTCTGGCGGCCGAACTTCACATTGTCCGTGAATACCGGCACGGCGCGGGCCACGATGTCGCCGTGGGTGGTCATGATGAGGTTGGCCAGCTTGTCGCTCAGCGCCGAGCCGGACTTGCTGACGGCGTTGTCGCCCCAGCCGCGGGGGAAGACGATCAGGTCGGCGTCGACGGACTCCCAGCGGTCGGCGACTTCGCCGACGGTGCCGTTGGCCAAACCCGCCAGGGCGATCAACATGCACACGCCTATGCCGATCCCCAGCGCCGACAGCACGCTGCGGAGCGAGTGGTGCAGGATGTTGGCCAGCGGCAGATAGATCATGTGCGGCCCACCGATGGGCTGGCCAGGCCCAGCAGGGCGGGCAGTTCGTCCAGGCCGGCGATAACGTGGTCGGCCTGATGGGCGAAGTCCGGGCGCGGCCCTGGAGCCAGCAGGACGGCCACGGCGCCGGCGGCCTTGGCGGCGATCAGGTCGTAGAGGAAGTCGCCCACGCAGATAGTGTATGTCGCGCTGATGCCCATCGCTCGGCAGGCGTGAAGAATCCCGTCGGGCTCGGGCTTGATCTTGCCGTCCTCGCGCGACATGGTCAGGTCGAACGCCAACTCGCGGAAGCGCCCCAGGACGGTCCGCATGGCTGCCGCAGTGTTGCGCGTCAGCAGGGCGGTCTTGAGCCCGGCCGCGCGGACCGCCGCCAGCGCCGCCGCGGCGCCGCTCATCAGTCGCGTTTTGCAGGCGGCGGCGAGCTCCTGCTCTTCAAGCCATTGGGCGGCGAGGCGGCGTTGAGGTTCCGCCATGGCGGCGATGGCCTCGATGATTCCCTCGTCGGCGGCGATGCCCAGCCGCCGGCGGATGGCATGGAAGTCCAGCAGCGGCTCGACGATGGTGCCGTCCATGTCGAAGATCACGCCCTGGTATTTCGCAGTGTCGCTCGCAGCGTTCATTGTCCGTTCAATTTACACGCTGGGACAGGTGTTTAACATGATAGATTGCGAAGCTACAATGCAGTCAGCCATGAAGACGGAAATTATCCATCAAGGCAACCGCTCGCAGATCGACGAGGCGGCCCTGCGCGGCGTGCAGACGCTCCAGGGCGGCGGACTGGTGGGCTTTGCCACCGAGACGGTCTACGGCGTGGCCGCGATGGCTGAGTTGCCCGATGCCATGGAACGTCTGCGCATTCTCAAGGACCGCCCCAAGCGCCCTTTCAGCGTCCATATGGGCTTGCCGCAGGACGTCCGCCGATACGTCGCCGACGTGCCGCCCGACGCCCAGCGGCTGATGGACCGGGCGTGGCCGGGGCCCGTCACGCTGGTGCTGCCGGTGGGGCAGCGCCTGGCCGATGACGCCCTGCAGGAGCAGGGGCTCTACGACGTTCTGTGCAGCGAGGGGACGATCGGCCTGCGATGCCCCAGCGCGGCGCTGTCGCGGCGGATGCTCTCTCTGGCGGCTGGGCCGGTAGTGGCCTCCAGCGCCAACCTGGCCGGCGGGCGCTCGGCGACCGGCGCCAAAGACGCGCTGGAGACCCTCGACGGCAAGATCGACCTGCTGATCGACAGCGGGCAGACGCGCTACGCCAAGGACAGCACGATCGTGCAGTTCGCCGCCGGCGGGGGGTGGAAGATCTTGCGAGAGGGCGTTGTCGACGAGCCGACCATCGCGGAGCTGACCAGCAAGACCGTGCTGTTTGTCTGCACCGGAAACACCTGCCGCAGCCCCATCGCCGAGGGCCTGGCCAAAATGATGCTCGCCGCCAGGCTCGGCTGCCATAGCGACGAACTCCAGCGGCGGGGCTATCGCGTGCTCTCGGCCGGGGTCGTCGCCGCCAACGGCGCCCGGGCGACGCCCGAGGCCGTCGAGGCGGCCGCCGAACTCGGGGCCGATATTTCCAACCATCGCAGCACAAGTTTGACTGGCAAGCTGGCCTCGTCGGCCGATATACTTTTGTGCATGTCGCCCATGCACGTGGACGAGGTTCGGCGCATTGCCCCGTCGGCCGCGGAACGTGCGGCGTTGCTGGATGAAAGCGAAGCGATCCCCGACCCGCTCGGTGGTGGATCGGGCCTATATCGCCAGACGGCGCGACACATTGCCCGGGCCTTGGGCCGGCGCCTGGAAAAGGGACAACTATGAAAATCGCCATCGCCGCAGATCATCGCGGTCATGCCGTCAAAGAGATGGTCGCCGTGCTGCTGTCGGAACTGGGCCACGACGTCGTCGACATGGGCACCAACAGCTCCAAGCCATGCGACTACACCGACTTGGCGTACCCGGCGTCGGTGGCCGTCGCCCGCGGGCAGGTCGAGCGGGGAATCCTTGTCTGCGGCAGCGGGATCGGCATGACGATTTCGGCCAACAAGGTCCACGGGATTCGCGCGGCCTTGTGCCACGACGAACTGACCGCCCAGATGTCGCGCCGGCATAACGACGCGAACATCCTCTGCCTGGCCAGCGACGTGCTGGGCGACGAACTCATCCGCCGCATCGTGATCGCCTGGCTCGAGACGCAGTTTGAAGGCGGCGGCCGCCACGAACGCCGCGTGCGCAAGCTGGGAATGATCGAAGAAGGCAAAGACCCCACCCAGTACGATCCCAACGACAACGGTCTGCAGGGCGAGGCATAACGGCACTTCAGAATCGTCCCCAATTGCATTGCGATGCCTCGGCCTATGGCGCGCAGGCGGGCAGCGGCGACAGGTCACGACTGGGGCAGCGAGGCGATGGCGGCGTCGGGGCCGATGACCACCACCAGGTCCCCTTGGAGAATTTCCGTCGCCGGACCGGGGGCGGTGATGATCGTCTCCTGAGCGGGAGCCAGGTCTGACCCGGGCGTGGTGCGGCGGATCGCCACGGCCAGCACCTTGTGTTTCTTGGACAGATCCAGTTCGGCCAGCGTCTTGCTCCAGAACTCCCGCGGCGCGGTCACCTGGGCGAGACTGAACCCGTCGGCGATGGCGAAACGTTCGATGACCGAGGGCGAGAGCAGCCGCCCGGCCCATCGCTCGGCAGACTCTTCCTCGGGGCTGATGACGCCGTCGGCGCCGATGCGGGTGAGGATGTCGGCGCGGATGCGCGAGGTGGCGCGGCTGATGACGCGGGGCACGCCCAGT
This sequence comes from Planctomycetaceae bacterium, assembly GCA_021371965.1. The sequence goes on along the minus strand of JAJFVE010000063.1, from coordinate 29,804 downwards.
TGCTTGAGGATGACGGTCGTCAGGGCGCTGGACTCGAAGTGCGTCCCGATGCCCACGACGGCCACGTCGACCTTGTCGACGCCCTGGGCGATCAGGGCCTGCTCGTCGGTGCTGTCGAGGCAGACGGCCACGGCGACGATGTCGCGCACGTCGTCGACCAGGTCGCGGCTCTTGTCGATGGCGATGACTTCGGCTCCCGCCTCGGCCAAGCGCGTCGCCAGGCTCTTGCCGAACAGTCCCAGTCCGATGATGGCGAATCGTTCCATGGTGTCACCCGATGATAACGGTTTCGGAAGGATAAGAGTAGTCCGCATGTCTCAGGCCGCTCGTCAGCGCCAGCAGCAGCGTCAGCAGCCCCACGCGGCCGACGAACATGGCGGCCGTCAGGATGTACTTGCCCGCGTCGTTCAGGCTGGTCCCCGGACCGCTGACCCCGGTGGTCAGGCCCACCGTCCCGCAGGCGCTACAGGACTCGAAGAGCATGTCGATGAAGGCCGTCGTCGCCGGCTGCGTCACGCACAGCAGCAGGGCGATCACGCCCACGAGCGTCATGTATAGCGTGGCCACAGTGACGGCGCGGCGGAGCACCTGGGCGGGGATGCTGCGGTGGAACACCTCCAGGTCGTCGCGCCGCCGCATGACGCAGTAGACGGCCACGAACAGCAGGGCGAAGGTGGCGGTTTTCATGCCTCCGGCAGCGCTGGCGGGACTTCCGCCGATGATCATCAGCCCGCACATCCAGAACTTGGCGGCGCTGTTGAACCCGGCGGTGTCGACGGTGTTGAACCCGGCCGTTCGCGCCGAGACGCTCTGGAACATCGCCTGGGCGGCGCGGTTCAGCGGCGTCAGGCCGTCCCAGCTCGTCTGCACGGCCAGCAGCACCCCGGCCCCGGCGATCAGCAGCAGTGCCGTCGTCGTCAGGACCAGCCGCGAATGCAGCGTCAGGCGCGCCTTGGCGCCGCGGCGCGCGCGGCCTCGCAGCAGGCGGCTGGCGCGGTCGCGCGTCCAGCGGGCGATGTCCATCAGGACGGGAAAGCCCAGCCCGCCCAGCACGATCAGCGGAGCGAGCACGCCCAGCACCTGCCAGTGGTCGCGCAGCGGGACGGACCAGCCTTCCGAAACGCCGGTGCGCAGATTGTCGCGATAGAGCGAGAAGCCCGCGTTGCAGAACGCCGAGATGCTGTGGAAGACGCTGTCCCAGACGGCCTTGCCGGCGTCGGGGGCGGCCCCGCCGGGCGAGGCGGAAAACATAGGGTATAGCATCGCCGCGCCGACGGCCTCGACCGCCAGCGTCGAGGTCACCACGAACAGCGCGGTTCGCCGCAGGCGTCCGACGTCGCTGCTGGAGAGGATCTCGCCCAGCACGCCGCTGCTGTGCAGCGAGAGCCCGCGCCGGCCCACCATGCCCAGCACCGTTCCAAAGAGCATGATGCCCAGGGCGCCCAACTGGATCAGCGCCAGAATCACGCCTTGGCCGAAGAGGGTGAAGTCGCCTCCGGTGTCCCTGACGATCAGCCCGGTGACGCACGTGGCGCTGACGGCGGTGAACAGCGCCTCGGGGTACGACAGCGCCATAGCAGTTTCGACGCGGGCCGTAGGCAGCATCAGCAGCCCCGAGCCCGCCAGAGACAGCACCAGAAAGCTGCCCGCCAGCAGCACCGGCGGGGCGATCCCGCTGGCGGCGAAACGCAGATTCAGGCTCACCCCGCGAGCCAGCAGCGACGCCAGCAGGTACACCTGCGTGATGAGCACGTAGAACGTCCCGAGTGAAACGATCTCGCGGCCGGAATGGCCCAGCAGCTCCGCCACGATCATCGCGATGGCCGCCGCGGCCATCAGGGCGAAGTCGGCCAGCTTGTCGCGCATGTAGGCACGGCGGTTGCGAGCCAGAAAGAGACGCGCCAGGCGGTCCAGCACGAAGATCGCCACGATCACCAGGCCGGCACGGTGCAGCAGGTCGAGGTCCACCGGAAGCGGCGGGCGGAATCCGAACTCCAGCACCAGCACGGCCACGGCGCCCGCGGCCGCCAGCACCAGCACGATGTTCAGAACGACCTGAACCGCCGCGCGCGGCGTGGGGACAAGATCAGCGGTTAATCCTTGGTGCATGAAGTGGTATGCTAGCGTACAGGCGCAGTGGCTGCAACATCGCGGTAGCGGTAGCCCGCCGGCCGGAAGAACCCCCAACCCGGGGCACGTCCCCCGAGGACGCGTCCTTGATTGCTTAAGGAGCGGGTATGTACTGACGGGACGCCCATGTGACTCACGGGCAAGATGCCCGTGCTACGGGCGATGCGACACCTTGCCAAGGGGGTGGCGGGGGCGGATAATGCCGCCCATGGCCTCTTCTCCACAACCTCAACGTGAGCCCTCGGCGCCGCGGTGGTCGCGACGCGAGCAGTTGCAGATGATCCTGCCGCGCCTGCTGGGCCCGCTGGACGAGCCCACCCTGGCGGGCATTGAGTCGGTCGTCGAGTGGGTGCACCTCAAGCGGGGTGACGTGCTCTTCCGCCAGGGCGACGCCGGCGACAGCCTCTACCTCGTCGTCACCGGGCGAGTCTGCGTCGTCCGCCAGGGGCCCGAAGGGCCCAGCCTCATCGCCGAACTCTCGCGCGGCGAAAGCGTCGGCGAGATGGCCCTGATCACCGGTGAGCCTCGCTCGGCCGACATCTACGCCATGCGCGACAGCATCCTCCTGCGACTGTCGCGACCGGCCTTCGACGCCATCGTCGAGAAGTGCCCGGTGCTGATGCGGTCCATCGCCCAGACGCTCATCGGCCGCCTGCGCGCCGCCGGCGAATCGCGAACCGACAGCGGCTCGCTGCGTACGGTGGCCGTGCTGGCGGCCTCGCCCAGCGTGGCGGCAGATGATTTCTGCAGCCGCCTGGTGATGGCCCTGGCGCCGCTGGGGAGCGTGCTGCAGCTGACCGCCCAGCGAGTCGACGCGCTGCTGGGCGAGGGCGCCGCACAGTCGGGCGCAGGCGATGCCCAGGCCGCCGCCCTGTCGGCATGGCTTGATGAGCAGGAAGCAACCCACCGATTCATCGTCCTGCAGTGCGACGCCGAACCCTCCGCATGGACGCACCGCTGCATCCGCCAGGCCGACCGCGTTTTGGTCGCCGCCGGCGCCGGCGACGACCCCGGGCCCCATGCCACCGAGCAGGCTGCACTGGCCGCCCAGACCCAACTGACAGCCGCCAAGCGCACGCTGGTGCTGCTGCATGCCGACGGCTCGAAGCTGCCCTCGGGCACGACGCGGTGGCTGATGCCGCGCAGCATGCACGACCACCTGCACGTTCGCCTTGACCGCGACGGCGACTTTGCCCGCCTGGCCCGCATGCTGGCCGGGCGATCCATCGGACTCGTGCTCGGCGGCGGGGGGGCGCTGGGTCTTGCGGAACTGGGCGTCATCCGCGCCCTGGAGGAGGCCGGCGTGCCCATCGACATGGTCGGCGGCACGAGCATGGGGGCGGTCATCTCCTGCCTGCACGCCCTGGGGCACGACTACCACAGCGGGCTGAAAATGAACCGCGCCGCCTGGATCGACGCCAAGCCCTTCCGCGCGTACGCCCTGCCGTTCGTGTCGCTGTTTCAGAGCCCGCGGTTCGACGGCATCGCCAGGATCGCCTGCGGCCAGTCCGACATCGAGGACCTGTGGCTGCCGTTCTTCTGCATATCGAGCAACCTGACGCACTCGGACATGAAGGTGCACCGCAGCGGCACGCTCTGGCGGGCGGTCCGCGCCAGCGCCACCATCCCCGGCGTGGCCCCGCCGATGGTCGACAACGGCGACCTGCTCGTCGACGGCGGCGTGGTCAACAACCTCCCCGGCGACGTCATGCGCGACCTCGGCGCCAACACCGTCATCGTCGTCGACGTCCACCCCGAGGAGGAAATGCACGTCGAGTACGACGAGATCCCCTCGTGCTGGCAGATCCTCTGGAGCCGCATCCTCCCCATGCGAAAACGCATCAACGTCCCAAGCCTGCTCTCGCTGCTGGTCCGCTCGACCATGATGAGCAGCCACAACCGCAAGAAGGTCGTCAATGCGGCCGCCGACCTGCACTTCAAGCCCCCCGTGACGCACTACAAACTGCTCCAGTTCGCCGCGATGGACGAGATCGCCCAGGTCGGCTACGACTACGCCCGGCAGTACATCGCTCAACTGAATGCCGAAGGCAAACTCCAACCCATCCTGCAATCCGCCGGCGTAACGCCCCAGGCGCCGCAAGCGGGGCAAGCACAAAAGCCCAAATCCTGAAAGTCCAAGTGTGAAGCGTCACTAATGCCGCTTGCGGCTAGGCAGCCTCCTCTGCGAAGCGCGGGAATTCCCTATTTCCGATCAGGGGAAAATGGGACCGGCTCCGTGGCGAAGCGAAGGAGGAGATGTCGATCAAGCAGGTGGACTCTTATAACCTTCACTTCTGGCTGACGGCGGTCTCGACGTTTGTCGCGTCAAGCGAGTCGCAGTTGGGGCAAGGCTTCGGCATGGCGTTCTACAACGAGATTCCCGAACCGGCAACGATGAGTCTGCTGGTCATCGGCGGCATCGCGGCCCTGATTCGCCGTCGCAAGAAATACTCGGATACAACAAGAGTGCAGTCAGAAGAAGATCTAAAGAAAACGGGATGCATAGACATCCAAAAGCCGGCGGATCATCTTCTGGTAAGGTGAGCCACGCCTGCGAGCCTTACTCTTGCAAGTTGTGTGGATGGGCGGGAGCATGGCCGGGACGGCCCGTTGTCTTGCTGGGGCGCGGCCGCTATACTCTGGGCCGTAATTTCAGCGAGGTTAATGTATGCCCTCCGACAGCGACTCCAACCGCAAAGGCGTTCCTGCTTTGGCCGCTCCCGCCGCGCGCGGGCGACTGGCGCGCCTGTTCGAGTTTCTCGGGCTCAAGCGCAGCATCGCCGGGATGCTGGGCATGGTCATCCTCGTCGGCATGGGCGAGCACATGGCCGAGCGCTATCTGCCGCTGTACCTGACGTCGATGACCGGCCAGTACGGCACGGTTATCGCCGTCGAGCCGGACAAGAACGGCATGAAACTGCTCCTCCAGGTCCCCGGCAAGAACAAGCCGGCTTCTTACGCCGTCGACAACAAGACGGCCGTCACCGTCGATGGCGGGAGCCTGGCCGACGTCAAGAAGGGCATGGAAGTGCTCGTGCATCCCCGCGCCGACGGCGGGGCCGAGAAGATCGCCCCGTACCAAGGTCGCGGCCGCGAGGCCTTCAGCATCGGCACGTACGCCATGCCCCTGGCGGTGCTGGCCATCGGTCTGCTGGCGGGGCTCGACGATCTGCTCTCGGCGCTATACTCCTTCCCCGGGGGGTATCTCTCCGACCGCCTGGGCACGAAGCGCGCCCTGCTGGTGTTCAACATGCTCTCGATGGTCGGCTACGCGATCGTGATCCTGGTGCCGACGTGGTGGGCGGTGCTGCTGGGGGCGGCGTTCTTCATCTCGTGGTCGGCCATTTCGCTGCCGGCGACGATGGAGCTGATCTCGAAAGTCGTGCCCAAGACCAAGCGCACGATGGGCGTGTCGGTGCAGTCGCTGGTGCGGCGAATCCCCAAGACGCTGGGACCGTTTGTCGGCGGATCGTTCGTGCTGGCCTTTGGCGTCGCCAGCGGGGTGCGGCTGGCGTTCGTCTTCGCCCTGGGCCTGGCCGTCGTGGCGGCAGTCATTCAGCAGGCGTTTATCGAGGACGACCGTCCCTCGGCCGACGACCTCAAGCGACGCCGCGCCGAGCGCAGCCCGTGGCGCCTGTGGCCGCTGATGAACGCCGACCTGCGCACGCTGCTGGCCAGCGACATCCTCATCCGCTTCTGCGAGCGCATTCCCGACGCCTTCGTCATCCTCTGGGTCACCGACAAACTAGCCGGCGGCGGCATGTCGCTGACCGAAGCGGCCTTCTGGTTCGGCGTGCTCTCGGTGATCGAGAACGTCACGGCCGTCATGTGCTACATCCCCGTGGCCCACTATGCCGACCGGTTCGGCAAGAAGCCCTTCGTGGCCATCACGTTCGGGTTCTTCGCGCTCTTTCCGCTGGCGTTGTTCTTCTCGACGTCGCTGTGGCCGCTGATCGCCGTGTTCGTCCTGCGCGGGCTCAAGGAGTTCGGCGAGCCGACGCGCAAGGCCCTGATCATGGACCTGGCCCCCGAGGACCGCAAGGCCGCCATCTTCGGCCTGTACTATCTCGTGCGGGACGTGATCGTCTCGCTGGCGGCCTTTGGCGGGGCGTGGCTGTGGGCGGTCAATGCCGAGGTGAACCTGTTGACGGCGTTCGTCTTCGGCGTGATCGGCACGGTGTGGTTTATCTTCCGGGGAAGAGATCTGACGGGTGACGCGACGCCGGCGCCGGCGCAGTAAAGGAAAGAAACCGATGGCGACGAGTGGACGATCCACCCACTCATCCATCATCCATCCATCCGGATTCATTCTTCGTCGCGCTGCGCGGCGAGTTGTTCTTCGACGACGGGGGCGGGGGCGTAGAGGACGAAGTGGCTGCCGCGGCCGGGATGGGCGTGAATCTCCAGGCATCCGCCCAGCAGTTCCAGGCGGTCGCGGATACTGCTCAGGCCGAACCCGCCGCCGGATGCGCTGGCCATGTGCGAAAGATCAAACCCTGCGCCGTCGTCGGATACCTCGGCCTGCAGATAGTCGCCGACGGACATCAGCGAGACGCGGGCCTTGTCGACCCGGGCGTGCTTGACGGTGTTGAACAGCAGTTCCCGCACCGAGCGAAACACCAGCAGCGTCACCTCCTGCGCGGGCGACTGCACCGGCTCGTGCACCTCGATCTCGACCGTCAGGCCGTGCTTCTCGCCCATCCACTGCCCCAGCCACTGCAACGCCGGCACCAGGGCGTTGCGGCGCTGCAGGACCGGCGGGCTGAGCTCGGCCGTCAGCGACCGCGAAACGCTCAGGCATTGCGAGATCAGCGTGGCGATCTCGGCTGCGGCTTCCTGCGCCGCCGCGCCGCCGCAGTGCTTGAGCGACTCCGTCCGATATCGCACGCCCACCAGCAACTGCTGCAGTTCGTCGTGGAGCACCTCGGCCAGGCGCCGCCGCTCGCGCTGCTCGGCGAGGGTCAGTTGCGACGCCAGCGTGCGGATCTCGGCTGTGCGCTGCCGCACCCGCTGCTCGAGCTCCTGAGAAAACCTGCGGAAGCCTTCCTCGATGTTCCGCCGTTGCGTCACGTCGCGGAAATAGATCGCCAGCCCCGATGGCGAGGGGTACGCATGCACCTCGAACCACCGCCCCAGCGGGGGATAGTACTCCTCGAAAGCGGCCGTGACGTTCTCGGCGGCCGCTCGCTCGTATTCCCGCTGGAACCGCGTGCCGATGGCGTCGGGGAAGACATCCCAGATCGACCGCCCGAGCAGATCTTCCGGCGATTTGCCGAAGATGCGTTGGGCCTCGTGATTGACATATGTGAAACGCCAGTCACGGCCGATGCTGCAGAACGCGTCGGTGATGCTCTCGAGGACGTTGACTAGCCGGCGGTGCATCTGCGACAGCGCTTCCCGCGCGGCACGGTCGGCCGAGACGTCGCGGGCGATGGCCGAGGCCGCAATCACGTTGCCCTGGGCGTCCTTCAGCGGCGAGATCGTCAGCGAGACGCTGATACGCTTTCCATCCTTGCGGATTCTCTGCGTTTCAAAGTGCGAAACCTGCTGCCCGCGGACAAGACGGCGATAGATTGCCGGCAGTTCGTCGGCCAGCTCCGGCGGAGCCAGCACGCTGACGTTCTTGCCGACGATTTCGGCAGCGGCATAGCCGTACACGCGCTCAGCGCCGGCGTTCCAACTCAGGATCGTGCCCGTCAGCGACTTGGTGATGATCGCGTCATTGGACGATTCCACGATGGCGGCCATCCAGCGCGCTGTGTCCGCGGCGCCAGGGTCATTGGTGGGCGGCAGGACGGGGTGGGGAGGTTCGCGGACCATCATTATCCTCACATCATCGTAGGCCAGGCCCCGCCGGACCGCTGAGATTTACGCCGATAGGGCGAGGATAAGATAGTGACATGGCCTCAGCCATGCCGATTGAAATTGTACGATGCCGCAAGGACTGTTCAACATCGAGGAACATCTGCTGATCTTTCTGCTGCAGCTTTCGCTGCTGTTGGGCCTGGCGCGCGGGCTGGGGTACATCTTTCGACTGATGGGCCAGCCCTCGCTGATCGGCGAGATTCTCACCGGCGTTTTGCTGGGCCCGACGATCCTCGGCCGCGCGTGGCCGATGCTGCACGCGTATCTCTTCCCCGCCGAGCCGCTCCAGATCGCCATGCTCCAGACGGTGGCGTGGATCGGCATCTTGCTGCTGCTGCTCAGCGCGGGGATGGAGGTTGATGTTTCCGTCGCCTGGCGGCAGCGGGGCGACGCCTTCAAGATCGCCGTCCCGGGCGTGCTGGTGCCGATGCTGATCGCCCTGGGGCCGGCGCTGCTGCTGCCGGAGAGGTACCTGCCCGCGCCCGGCCAGCGCGTGCTGACGGGGGTGTTCATCGCCACGGTGATGGCCATCACGGCGCTGCCGGTGACGATCAAGACCCTGCACGAGCTGAACCTGCTCAAGAGTGACCTGGGCCTGCTGGTGGTTTCGGCCCTGACGATCAACGACATCATGGGTTGGGCGGTGTTCACGCTGGTGCTGGGCTTCGCGACGCAAGCGGCGCTGAACGTATCGAGCGTGGCGATGGTGATCGGCGCCACGCTGGTGCTGGTGGGAGTGTGCATGACGGCAGGGCGGCGACTGATGGGCGTCGGCATCGCGGCGATCCAGAAAGGCCCCGGCGCCGACGCGGGGCTCGTGCTGACGTTCGTGTGTGTCGTGGGCCTGATCGTCGGGTCCGTCACGCAGGCCATCGGCATCCAGGCTCTGCTGGGGCTGTTCCTGGCGGGGATCATGGCCGGCGACGCGCCGACGCTGTCGCAGCGCACGCGGGCGGTCATCAGCCAGATGGTGCACGCGCTCTTCGTGCCGATCTTCTTCGCCAGTATCGCCCTGCAGATCGACTTCGCGTCTAATTTCGACCTGCCGCTGACAGGCCTGTTTGTCGTCCTGGCCATCCTCGGCAAGTTCGCCGGGGCGTGGATCGGGGCGCGGATGACCAGCCTGACGCCCAACGACCGCATCTCGGTGGCCGTCGCCCACACGCCCGGCGGGGCGATGGAAATGATCATGGCTCTGGTCGCCCTCAACGCCGGACTCATCACCAAGAACGTCTATGTGGCCATCGTGTTTTCGGCGCTGCTGTCCTCGCTGGTGGTGGGGCCGTGGCTGAACTGGTCCATTCGCCGCCGTCGCCGCGTCAACGTGCTGGACCTCTTCCTCCGCCGCGCGATGAGACTGGACCTGGCCGGTCCGACGCGTTTCGACGCCATCGACGAACTCTGCCAGGCCGCCGCCCAGCAGGACGAGATGCCCGAGGAAGCGCTGGTCTGCCAGCTCGTGCGCGCCCGCGAGGAAATCGCCGGCACGTCGATCGGCCAGGGCATTGCCGTGCCGCACGCCCGCCTGGGGCAACTGCGCCGCGGAGTGGTGGTGTTTGGCCGAGCCCCGGGAGGCATCGATTGGGACTCGCCCGACGGTCTGCCGGTGCATCTGGTCTTCATGATCCTGACGCCCCAGCAACAGGACGAGTTGCAGGTGCAGATTCTCGGCTCAATCGCCGCCGCCCTCGAGAACCCGCAAGTCCAGCAGCGCCTCCTGTCCGCCAAGGACGAACCCGCCGCCTGGGCGATCCTGCGCGAAGTCTACACCCGCCAGCAAATCCCGGCAAAGAACTGACGTCGCATTCGTGACATTCGTGGACGTAACTCCATGCCCCCGTTGCGTAGCAAGGCCGGATGACGCAGGCTTGCAGTAGGGGATTGGACGTGGTATTGTCCGTCGAATTTAAGGTTGGCCGCCGGGCAGGGCGGCTGGGAAACTGGTGCGATGCCGCGACGCGACGATCTCAAAAGCATCATGATTATCGGCTCGGGCCCGATCGTTATCGGCCAGGGCTGTGAGTTCGATTACTCAGGGACGCAGGCGTGCAAGGCCCTTCGCGAGGAGGGCTATCGCATTATCCTGATCAACTCCAACCCGGCCACGATCATGACCGATCCGGAGTTCGCCGACGCGACGTACATCGAGCCCATCACGCCCGATGCCGTCGCCAAGATCATCGCCGCCGAGCGCCCCGACGCGCTGCTGCCCACCCTGGGCGGGCAGACCGGCCTGAACACCGCCGTGGCGGTGGCCGACAACGGCACGCTCGAGAAATACGGCGTGGAGATGATCGGCGCCACGCGCGAGGTCATCCACCGCGCCGAGGACCGCACCGAGTTCAAGAACATCTGCCTCAAGATCGGCTTGGACGTGCCCAAGAGCGGCGTGGCGCACACGATGGACGACGCCCGCCGCATCGCCCAGGAAGTCGGCCTGCCCGTCTGCATCCGCCCGGCGTACACGCTGGGCGGCACCGGTGGCGGGTTCGCCTTCAACGTGCAGGAGTTCGAGACCATCGCCCAGCGCGGGCTCGAGTACTCGCCCATCAGCGAGATCCTCATCGAGCAGTCGGTCCTGGGCTGGAAGGAATACGAGCTCGAGGTGATGCGCGACAAGGCCGACAATGTCGTCATCGTCTGCTCGATCGAAAACTTCGACCCCATGGGCGTGCACACCGGCGACTCGATCACCGTCGCACCTGCGCAGACGCTGACCGACAAGGAATATCAGCTCATGCGCGACGCCGCCATCGCCATCATCCGCGCCATCGGCGTAGAGACCGGCGGCAGCAACATCCAGTTCGCCATCGAGCCCGACACCGGCCGCATGATCGTCGTCGAAATGAACCCCCGCGTCAGCCGCAGCTCGGCGCTTGCCAGCAAGGCCACGGGTTTCCCCATCGCCAAGATCGCGGCTAAGCTGGCGGTGGGCTACACGCTGGACGAGCTGCGAAACGACATCACACGCGAGACGCCGGCGTGCTTCGAGCCGACCATCGACTACTGCGTGACGAAGATCCCGCGCTGGACGTTCGAGAAATTCCCCGACGCCGACGAGACGCTGACGACCCAGATGAAGTCCGTCGGCGAGGCCATGAGCATCGGCCGCACATTCAAGGAAAGCCTCCAGAAGGGCATTCGCTCGATGGAGGTCAAGCGGTTCGGCCTGGGGATGGACGGCAACGACAAGTGGCTGGCCGCCCAGCGCGAGGGGCAGCGGCTCAAGACCGATAAAGACGTTCGCCAGACGACAGCCGAGGGCGAGTCGGTGCCTGTCGACGAGCACAAGCGCATCATCGAGTGGCCCATCGACGAGGGCAAGCTCACCCGCAAGCTCAGCGTGCCTTCCCAGGGGCGGCTGTATTACGTGCGGTACGCCTTCAAGATGGGCTGGACGGTCGAGCAGGTCTTCAAACTCACACAGATTGACCGCTGGTTCCTCAGGCAGGTGCAGGAACTGGTGGAGTTCGAGGGCGATTTGGCCAAGGCCTCGGTCGATGCGATTTCCGCCGGCGTTCTGACGCGGGCCAAGCAACTGGGCTACAGCGACGTGCAACTGGCGACCATCTGGAGCATCACGCCTGAGGCTGTGCGGGCCCTGCGCAAGAAGCTTGGCGTCGAGCCAGTCTATAAGCTGGTTGACACCTGCGCCGCCGAGTTTGAAGCGTACACGCCGTACTATTACTCCACGTACGAGACGCCGATTACCCGCGTTGCATCGACAAAAGCGGGGACAGTCACAGACAACGTGACAGTCCCCGTTTTTGTCGATGACGAAGTCCGCGTCAGCGACAAGAAGAAGATCGTGATTCTCGGCGGCGGGCCCAACCGCATCGGGCAGGGAATCGAGTTCGACTACTGCTGCGTGCATGCGGCGTTCGCGGCCCGCGAACTGGGCTTTGAGGCCGTGATGGTCAATTCCAACCCTGAGACCGTCTCGACCGACTACGATACCTCCGACATGCTCTTCTTCGAGCCCCTGACGCTCGAAGACGTGATCAACATCTGCGAGAAGCTCAACGGAGCGCCGTTGTGTGGCACGGGCGTCTCGCCCGTGCAAAGTGGCATGGGCGTCTCGCCCGTGCAGAAACAAGAGCATGGGCGAGACGCCCATGCCACACAACGGGGCCTGCTGCACGGCGTGATCGTGCAGTTCGGCGGGCAGACGCCCCTGAACCTCGCACGCGGCCTCGAGGCCGCCGGCGTGCCGATTATCGGCACCAGCCCAGAGTCGATCGACCTGGCCGAGGACCGCAAGCGATTCGGCGATATTCTCGACGAACTCAAGCTCACCTGCCCACAAGGCGGGACAGCCTTTTCCATCGAGGGCGCCCGCAAGGTGGCCCAGCGCATCGGCTACCCGGTGCTGGTGCGCCCCAGCTACGTGCTGGGCGGGCGGGCGATGGAGATCGTCTCCGACGAGCAGCAGCTCGATGTGTACATGGCCAAGGCCGTCGACGCCTCGACGGTGGGGCGCGGCCATCCGATCCTGGTCGACAAGTTCCTCGACCGCGCGACGGAGGTCGATGTCGACTGTATCGCCGACTACGGCCCCGGGCCCGACGGCCGGCGCAACCCCGCTGCGCGGGCGGTCGTCTGCGGCGTGATGGAGCACATCGAGTGCGCCGGGATCCACAGCGGCGATTCGGCCTGCGCCCTGCCGCCGTTCTCGCTGCCGGCGGATATCGTGAACGAGATCAAGCGTCAGACGCTGCTGCTGGCCAAGCGCCTCGACGTGCGCGGGCTGATGAACGTGCAGTTTGCCGTCAAGGACGGCCAGGTGTATATCCTCGAGGTCAACCCTCGCGCGTCGCGCACGGTGCCGTTTGTCGCCAAGGCCACCGGCGTGCCCTGGGCTAAACTCGCCGCCAAGGTGATGGCCGGGCTGAGCCTGGATGAGTTGAAGGTGACCGAGGCGCCGCGCCCGCGGCAGACATCCGTCAAGGAAAGCGTCTTCCCGTTCACCAAGTTCCCCGGCGTCGACGTGGTGCTGGGGCCCGAGATGCGCAGCACCGGCGAGGTGATGGGCATCGACATGAGCTTCGACATGGCCTTTGCCAAGAGCCAGATGGCCGCGGGCAGTCCGCTGCCTACCGCCGGCACGATCTTCGTCTCCGTCAGCGACGACGATAAACCGCAGATCGTAGCCGTCGCCCGCCGCTTGGCGGAGATCGGATTTGAACTGATCGCCACCGACGGGACGCACCGCGTGCTGACCGAGGCCGGCGTGACGGCCAAACTGCTGCCCAAGCTCAGCCAGGGGCGGCCAAACATCGGCGACCTGATCATGAATCGCCAGATCAGCCTGTTGATCAACACGCCGACCAAGCGCGGTCCGGCGACCGAAGAGGGCAAGATCCGCGCGATGGCCACGCGATACCAGATCCCGTTGATCACGACGGTGACGGCCGCCCGCGCCGCCGCCGGCGCCATCGCCGCCCTGCGAGCCAACGCCCGCGACGACCGCCCAGCCGCCCAGGCCTACGACGTGCATCCGCTGCAGGAATATTTCCCGCGGAAGTGACTATGGAGTGCGGCAGCCCTAGCTGCCGCTCTCGTAGTTCTTCGCTCCCCGAACAACAGCCAAAGCGGCAGCTAGGCTGGCGCACTCCAAAAGCCCCCTCGACTTTGCCATTTGAACGCTCATCGCCGGGACGGTAGGATTAAGTCATGGTCGCCCGCAGTGACATCCAGGCTTTCGCCGACAAGATTGCGGAAGAGTTCTCTCCGCAGCGCATCATCCTGTTCGGCTCGCACGCGCGCGGCGAGGCCGGGCCCGACAGCGACGTGGACATTCTGGTCATCATGAACACTCGCGAGCGACCTGTTGAACAGGCCATCGCGATCCGGTGTCGGATCGATTGCGATTTCCCGCTTGATCTACTCGTACGCACCCCGCAGGATGTGCGCAGACGGTTGAAGCTCGGTGACTTCTTTCTTGGCGATGTCTTCTCTGAAGGCAAGGTGCTCTATGAACGAAGTAGTCGCCGAGTGGGTTAAGAAGGCCGAGGGCGATTTTGCCGTTGCCCAGCGCGAGATGCGTGTTCGCAAGAACCCCTTTCATGACGGTGTGTGCTTCCACTGCCAGCAGTGCGTTGAAAAGTACATCAAAGGCGTTCTGCAGGATCATGGCATCCACTTCCTCAAGATTCATGACCTGCCCACGTTGCTGAATCAATGCCTTTCGGATTTTCCTTTGTGGGAAGGCTACCGGCAGGCATTCAAGAAATTGACTCTCTACGCGGTTCTTCTGCGGTATCCCGGAGAGACCGCGACCAAGGCGCAGGCACGAGATGCCTTCTCCTGCGCACAGGAGTTCCGTACTGAAGCCCGCCGTGCCTTGGGGCTGAAAGGATCTTGATCCGTGGCCTTAAGCGTTGAGGAATATCTTCGTCCGGAGGTGATCCAGACGGTCCAGCGGCTGGACCTGAAGGCCCGCTTTATCGTCGAGGGGTTTCTCTCGGGGTTGCATGGCTCGCCGTTCCAGGGGTTTTCGGTCGAGTTCTCCGAGCATCGCAAGTACTCCCCTGGTGACGACATCCGCCAGATCGACTGGTCCGTCTTCGCCAAGACCGACCGCTTCTATATCAAGAAGTTCAAGGCCGAGACCACGCTGGACTCCTTCCTGCTGATGGACTGCTCGGCCAGCATGGGCTACTCCACCGGCGGGCGGATGAGCAAGATGGACTACGCCATCTGCCTCGCGGCGGCTCTGGGATACATGATGACCAGCCAGCAGGACTCGGTGGGGCTGGTCACGTTCGACGAAAAAATCCGCACCTTTCTGCCGCCCAAGAGCAAGCGTTCCCACCTGATGAACATCCTGGGCACGCTGGCCCGCACGGCGCCCTCGGCCAAGACGAACTTGGCGGCGGCGCTGCACGAGGTGGCCGACCGAGTCCGCAAGCGCGGGCTGATCATCCTGATGTCGGACCTGCTGGCCGACACCGAGGAGGTCATCAAGGCGCTGCACCACCTGCGATTCCGCGGCCACGACCTGATCATCTTCCAGGTGCTCGATTACAGCGAGGTGACGTTCGACTTCGACGGGCAGGTGCGGTTCCGCGAGCCCGAGACGCACGAGAAGATCGACGTGGATCCCCAGTCCATCCGTTCGCGATACCTCGAAGCCATCCAGGCGTTCATCGACGAGTACAAGAAGGAATGCCTGGCCGTGCGGGCCGATTTCGTCACCGTCCACAACGCCATGACCTTCGACAAGGCGCTGCTGGAGTTCCTCATCCAGCGCCAGGCGACGATGTAGGGCGCCCGCTTGGAGTTCTGGGATCGGGGAAGGAACCCGTCGAGCAAGTCGGGGATCCCTCAGGGGCTCGATCGCTGACAAAACAGGATGCACGCGCGCACATCAACGGCGGATGCTTTCTCCGCGGGCAAAGAAAAAAAACCGCCAACTCCTGGACGCTCTATGTTATTAGAGGGCGGCCTTGGCGGACTCGACGATGGCGTCGAAGGCCTTGGGGTCGCTGACGGCGATCTCGGCGAGCATTTTGCGGTTGAGGTCGACGTCGGATTCGCTCAGGGCAAATATGAAGCGGCTGTAGTGGATGCCTCGCTGCTCGCAGGCGGCGCTGATGCGGGTGATCCACAGGGCGCGGAAGTCGCGTTTGCGCTTGCGGCGGTCGATGGTGGCGGTGACGCCGGCGCGGAAGACCTTGCCCTTGGCGATCCCGTACTTGCGAGATCCGGCGCCGTAAAAGCCCTTGGCGTCCTTGAGAATTCGTTTGTGCTTGCGGCGGCGGGCCGGTCCAGTCAATACGCGTGGCATGAGTCAACTCCTGCAGTTAAGGCCGCTGGGCAGCGGCGAAGGCAACCGTCGAGCGCCTTCGCGGCCAGTTCCATTCCGCCTTCGGCGGATCGCCCGTAATGGGCTCCCAGCAGGCCGCTCCGATCGATCGCGATCGGGTGTTAGATTCCCAACAAACGTCTGGCCAGCTTGGTGTAATTCGAGGCCAGCATCGTCTCGCGGCGCAACCGGCGGATGCGGCTGGGGCTCTTGACGGACTTCAAGTGTCCAGCGCCCGCACGGTGGCGCATCAGTTTTCCACGACCAGTCACCTTCAGCCGCTTGGCGACCGACTTATTCGTTTTCTGCTTCGGCATCTCAGGAACC
The DNA here is from genome assembly GCA_021371965.1 of Planctomycetaceae bacterium. The sequence continues at coordinate 13,675 of JAJFVE010000063.1, read as the reverse complement.
TCTTACGCCCCAGCGGGCGGGTCAGATATTAAAGGTCGGTCATTGTAACAAACGCGGCGCTCATGTAAAGGGGCGGGTCAGGTAAATTTAGTGGCACAGCCTTTCCAGGCGGTGGCCCTTCTTCCACGAGCACGGGCGGGAAAGCCTGTGCCACCTACGTCGGAGGCGCGGGTTGCGTGCTGACGTCGGCGGGGACCGGTCGCGGCGCGGGGGACTCGGGCTTGTCGCTCTCGCCTGCGCCGCCGCTTTCGGACGGAGCGGCCTTGGGCGGCGCCGTCCCGCCGGGCACCATCAGCATGGTGATGCGGCGTCCTTCGCGGTGGAAGTCCTGCTCGATCTTGGCCACGTCGGCGAGGTTCGTCTTGATCTGCGTGAAGACCTTGTAGCCCTCATCGATGTGGGCAAGTTCGCGGCCGCGGAATCGCAGGGTGAACTGCACGCGGTCGCCGCGCGAGAGGAAGTCTCGGGCGTGCTGGGTCTTGATCAGCAGATCGTGGTCGCCGATCTTGGGCGTGCGGATGCGGATTTCCTTGAGCTCGACCTCGTGCCGCTTGGACCTGCCCTTGCGTTCCTTCTTCTGCTGGGCGTACTTCCACTTGCCATAGTCCATGATGCGGCAGACGGGCGGCCGCGAGCCTGGGGCCACCTCGACAAGGTCCAGCCCGGCCTGGCGGGCGCGGTCCTTGGCGTCGCCCAACTCGACGATGCCGACCTGCGCGTCGTTCTCATCGATCAGGCGAATGGGCGAAATGCGAATCTGTTCGTTCTTCCGGAGGCTCTTGCCGGTATTCACTGCGAATTTCTTAATCGTTCGTCTCCTGAATCAAGCTATCGATATCATCGGCCCGCAACGGGTCGAGGCCTGTAATGACATATTGTATCCGCTCAGGGGTCTATGCCCAAGCGCGTTGTGGGCCCTTTAGCATCGATTTCTTCCCGCATCGCGGCCACAAATTCTCCCACGGTCAGAGCAGCAATATCGCCCCGCGTTCGGTGCCGCACCGCCACGCTGCCGGCGCTCTGCTCGCGCTCGCCGATCACGGCCATGTACGGTACCTTGTCCAGTGTAGCCGTGCGGATCTTGGCGCCGATCTTCTCGGGCGAGTCGTCGACCTGCGTGCGGATGCCGGCCTGCTTGAGGGCCTGGGCCACCTCGGCGGCGTAGGCGTTGAATCGCTCACTGACGCTCAGCACCGCCACCTGCACCGGCGAAAGCCACAGTGGAAATGCGCCGGCAAAGTGCTCGATCAAAATCCCGATGAACCGTTCCGGCGAGCCCAGCGGCGCGCGGTGGATCATCACCGGGCGGTGGGGGGCGTTGTCCGGGCCGATGTAGCTCAGCTCAAACCGCTGGGGCAGGTTGTAGTCGACCTGGATGGTCCCGAGCTGCCACTCGCGGCCGATGCAGTCCTTGACGACAAAGTCGATCTTGGGCCCGTAGAACGCCGCCTCGCCGCGCTCTTCAGTAAAATTCATGCCCAGCTTGGTCACGACGTTGCGGATGTTCTGTTCCGCGCGGTCCCAGTGCTCGGCCGAGCCGGTGTACTTGGCGTCGTCAGGGTCGCGCAGGCCGATGCGCACGCGGTAGTCGTTCAGGCCCAGCGTCGCCAGGCACAGGCGGGTCAGGTCCACGCACGATTCGATCTCGGCCTCGAGCTGCTCGGCGGTGCAGAAGATGTGCGCGTCGTCCTGCGTGAAGCCGCGCACGCGCGTCAAGCCCGACAGTTCGCCGGACTGCTCGAAGCGGTACACCGTGCCGAACTCGGACAGCCGCAGCGGCAGGTCGCGATAGCTGCGCTGCTGGCAGCCGTAAATCTGAATGTGGAACGGGCAGTTCATCGGCTTGAGCAGCATGCCGTCTTCGCGCCCCTGCGCGTCGCGGGTCTGGCAGAGGTAGCGGGCCTTGGCCAGGCGCTCCCAGGCCACGGCGCCCCAGGGATATCGCGACGCGTCGATGCCGGCGGCCTCGACGAGCTCTCGCTCCTGTGCCAGCGGTTCGGCGGCGGTTTCGCCTTTGTCGTTGAGCAGGTCCACCAGGGCGTCGAGCAGTTCCTTGCCTTGCTGTGTGCGGGCGGGAACCATCGTCGGGAACAGGCCGTGCTCGTAGTACGGATAGTGCCCGCTGGTGCGCCACAGGTCGATTTTGCCGATGTGCGGCGTGATGACCGGCTGGTACCCGCGCTTGAGCAACTCGCCGCGCAGCCAGCCTTCGAGCTCCATGCGGATGATCGTGCCCTTGGGCAGCCACAGCGGCAGGCCCGGGCCGACCTTGTCGCTGAAGTGGAACAGCCCAAGCTGCTTGCCCAGCACGCGGTGGTCGCGCTTGCGGGCTTCCTCGACGCGGGCCAGGTGCGCCTCGAGAGCCGCGGCATCGAAGAAGGCGATCCCGGAGATCCGCGTGAGCATCTTGTTCTGTTCGTCGCCGCGCCAGTACGCCCCGGCCGTCGAGAGGAGCTTGAACGCCTTGCCGACCTTGCCGGTGTGGGGCAGGTGCGGGCCGCGGCAGAGGTCCAGGAAATCGCCCTGGCGATAGAGGCTGACGGACGCGACGTGCTCGTCGCGAGCCAGGTCGTCGATCATCTCGATCTTGTAGTCCTGTCCCAGATCGGCAAAGAGTTCCTTGGCCTGGTCGGTCGTGAGCTCCTGCCGGTGCAGCGGCGTCTTGGCCGAAACGATCTGCTTCATCTGGGCCTCGATCTTTGCCAAATCCTCTGCCGTCACCGGCCGGGGGAGATCGAAGTCGTAATAGAAGCCGTATTGGAAGTCGTCCATCAGCGCCGGGCCGATGGTGTACTTGGCCTCCGGTCCAAAGAGCTGCACCACCGCCTGGGCCATCACATGCGCTGCCGTGTGTCGCAGCACTTCCAGCGACTGCCCGTCGCGGTCGGTGAGGATCTTCAGCTCGTGCGTGCCTTCGCCGATAGGCGTGTCGAGATCGACGCTCTTGCCGTCGACCACGGCCGCCAGCGCCGCGCGGGCCAAACCCTGCGAGATGCTTTGTGCCACGGCCAGCGCCGTCACGGGGGAGTCAAAGGTACGCTCGCTGCCGTCAGGAAGTTTTACGATCGTGCTCATCGGGCGTCAGTGTAGCATGAGGGAGAAACAGATCCTAGGTCCTAGATTCTCGATCCTAGGAACAACAGAAGGATTCTTTCCCTAGGATCTAGGATCGAGGACCTAGGATCATCTTTTTCTTACGCCCATCGCACTTTGGCCAGGTCGCAGGCATTGGGCAGCAGATCGTTGCGGGGCATCACTCGGACGGTGTAGCCGGTCATGCCGCTGTGGCCGCAGGGCATGTCCACGGCGTACGTCACGCGGTGGTCATCCTGCTTGAGCTGCTCCATCTTGAGCGGCTGGCCGCTGTTGAGCTGGCCGTCTTCGTCCAGTTGGCCGTGGTACAGCTCGACTTGCAGATCCACCGGGCGCAGCGGACCGGTGCTCAGGATGGCTTCGACGTGAACCGTCTTGCCCACCCGCGCGCCGTCGCCGTGGGCGCTGATGCTGTCCGAGACGCTCTCGATGCGGACCTTGTCGAACTCCTGGCTGACCCACTGCCGCCACCCCGCCAGCGCGCGGGCCTGCTGCATGTTGTCGGCCGTTAGACGATCCCACCAGTTCGCAGCCGGGGCGTAGTACGTCTCGGCGTACTGGCGCACCATGCGGTTGGTGTTGTAGACCGGGGCGAGCTGTCGCATGGCGGCCTTGGACATCGCGATCCACTTGCGCGGGACCTTGTCGCCGCCGCGGTCGTAGAATAGCGGGATGACTTCCTTCTCCAGCAGGTCGTACAGCGCCTGGCTCTCGACGGCGTTCTGGTACTCCAGGTCGTCGTACGACTCGCCCGAGCCGATCGCCCAGCCGACCTCGGGGCTGTAGCCCTCGGCCCACCAGCCGTCGAGGATCGAGACGTTGAGCCCGCCGTTGGCGGCGACTTTCATGCCGCTGGTTCCGGAGGCTTCCATCGGCCTCAGCGGCGTGTTGAGCCACACGTCGACGCCCTGGACGAGATAGCGCGCGACGTTCATGTCGTAGTCTTCCAGGAAAACCATGTTACGGCGGAAGGGTTCCAGCCGCGTGGTGTGGACGATCTGGCGGATGAGGTCCTTGCCCGGGTTGTCGCGCGGGTGGGCCTTGCCGGCGAAGATGAACTGCACTGGGCGGTCCTGGTTGCCCAGCAGGGCGGCGAGGCGGTCGAGATTCGCCAGAATCAGGTTGGCCCGTTTGTACGTGGCGAACCGCCGGGCGAATCCGATCGTCAGCGCCTCGCTGTCGAGGGCCTCTTCGGCCAGGGCGAGCTCGGCCGATCCGGCGCCGCGCGCCAGAGCCTGATTGCGCAGGCGTCCGCGGGCGAAGGCCACCAGCCGCTCGCGCCGCCGCTCGTGCGTGCGCCACAGTTCGGTGTCGGGGATCTGGTCGACGGCTTTCCAGGCGGCGGTCTCGGCCGGCTTCTCGTGCCAGTCGGGCCCGAGGTAGCGGTCATAGAGGCTGGCCAGGTCGTCGCTGATCCACGTGCGGACGTTGACGCCGTTGGTGATCGAGCCGATGGGCAGTTCATTGACCGGCAGGCCGTTCCAGACGCCCGACCACAGCCGCCGCGTCACTTCGCCGTGGAGCTTGCTGACGCCGTTGCGGAACGTGCACAGGCGCATCGCCAGCACCGGCAGCGAGACTGGTTCGTCCCGCGCGCCGTTCTGCTGGCCCATCGCCAGGAACTGGTCGCGCCCCAGGCCCAGCCGCGGCCAATAGTGCGAGAAATATTTGTCGATCAGCCACGAGTCGAAGGCGTCGTTGCCGGCCGGCACGGGCGTGTGGGTCGTGAAGATGTTTGAAGCCGCCACGGCCTCGCGGGCTTCGGCCAGTGAGATGTGCCGCTCTTCCATCAGCAGGCGGATGCGCTCCAGCGCCAGGAACGCCGAGTGCCCCTCGTTCATGTGGTAGGCCTTGGGATGCACGCCCAGGGCGTGGAGCATCCGCACGCCGCCGATGCCGATGACGATCTCCTGGCGGATGCGCATCTCCTGGTCGCCGCCATAGAGCTGGCTGGTAATGTGCCGGTCCTCGGGCGAGTTCTCGGGCACGTTGGTGTCCAGCAGGTACAGACTCACACGCCCGACCTGGGCCCGCCAGGCCTGCACTTTTACGTTGTGGCCGGGGAACTCGATCTCGATGGTCACGGCGCGGCCTTCGGCGTCGCGCATCTGCTGCACCGGCATGTTGTGGAAGTCGTTGCGAGGGAATAGTTCGAGCTGCCAGCCGTCGGCGTTGAGCCTCTGGCGGAAGTACCCCTGCTGATACAGAAGCCCGACGGCCACCAGCGGGATGTCGAGTTCCGAGGCGCTCTTGAGGTGGTCGCCGGCCAGCACGCCCAGGCCGCCGGAGTAGATCGGCAGGCACTCGCTGATGGCGAACTCGGCGCAGAAGTAGGCCACCTGAGGCTGGTCGGGCAGCCCGTAGGTCTTGGGCCACCATCCGGGCCTGGAGAGATAGTTCTGCAGGTTCTTGTAGACGCGGTCGACGTGGGCGAGGAATCCCTCATCCTGGGCCATTTCGTTGAGGCGGTTCTGGTCGATGTGCCCGAGCATGGCGACGGGGTTATGGTATGACTTTTCCCAGCCTTGCGGGTCGAGGCGGCGGAAGACGTCGCGGGCGTCGCCGATCCAGGACCAGCGGAGATTATAGGCGATCTCCAGCAGGGGGCGCAGCGGCTCGGGCAGCGACGGTTCGATCTTGAATGTTCGCAAAGGCCTCATGGATTGAATACCCTCTCTGCGGATCCCTTCCGACCCTGGGATCGCGCTTAACCTGTACTACATCGGCATTGCGGGGGGATGGATTAACCTGAATTGGCCCGGCGCGATGAAGATAAATCCGGAACTCTCAGGCAGTCCAATCGTCTTAAATTATAGAGCAGGCGTTCAGGTAACGATAGAGCCTTTGCTACTACAATGTTTTAGATGAGGTTTGTAAGAACCGATGACTATAGGGGCTGGCCGGGCCGGCCCCAAGGAAAGATTATGGCCAAGAGAGCAAGACGTTCCAGGATCGCTTCACAGACTCGCCGAGCGCGGCGGTGGCCGCGGTTGCGAGGACAATCGCGGTGGCGCCGGCAGATCGTGGACCCCGCCGCCATGGGAGAATCTTCGGAAACTGCTGGCAGTGAACCTACCGGCCGCTAATAATGCAGCAGGGGGCGGGAGATAGCATGAAATCGGCGCCGGTAAATTCAGTGGCCGCGATGGCCGTGTTGGGGCTTATTGTAAGCAGCGTCTTTGGCCAAACCGCTCCGCTGCAAGATGGGCGGCTGCTGGATAGAAACATCCAGGTGGGCAGCGGCGGCATCAATGCCCCCACCGGCGGCCAAGGTGGCGTCAACAATCAGCTTTACGTCAGCGGCGCGCTGCAGGGGTATACCGCTCAGATTGCAAACGGGCAACTCCTTGACCGCAACCCGCAACTGGGCAGCACCGGATACAACACGGTCTCCGGCGGGGTGGGTGGCGTCAACAGGGAGTTGTTTGCCAATCGTGTCCAGAGCGGCACTACGGCCTTTCGCGGCGAGGTGCCTTACGTGGCGCTGCGGGGAATCCAGACCGGCGGCGCAGGCCTGGCTGGCGTGACGGGCGTTGAGACGGCGTTGAAAAGCGGCGAGCCGTATGCCGCCGCCCTCAGCGACATCTATTCCGAATATGCAGGCTACATGAGGCCTCAAGCAGTGTCCACGGGCGTGCCTCAGATACGGTCGTACTCCCGCGCTCCGGAACTGGCGAATCTGTTCGCCTCGGGCGCCAGCGGCGACCTGGCGGCGATGGCCCAGCGGCTGTTCGGGCCAACGTCTGCCCAGGAAGAAGCCTCCAGCCCGCTGGGGCAGATGCGCCTCAGCGGCCGCGTGGACAACCAGATCTACGGCCAGATCAACAACCAGATCGACGCCCGCGTCGAGGGGCAGATCCCCGGCCAAGTCCCGGCGGCGACGCAGCCTGCGCCGCTGCCCGGTGGCGAGGGGAACATGATGGTGGACATCCTGACGCTCCTGGCCAGCCAGCGGCAGGAACAGGCCGCTGCCCCGGCGCAGGCGCCGGCGGCGCCCGCCGTGACGGCGAGGCGAGGCAAGAACGGCTTGGTGGCAATGCTCAATAACGAAGTGATCGTTCACGGACTGGGTGGGGCGGGAAAGACGCTCTTCGATAAGTACATGCTGCAAGGGCAGGAACTGCTCAAGCAGGGGAAGTACTACACTGCCGCCAACGCGTATGAGAGCGCGGCCATCCTGAAATCGAGTGACCCGATGCCGTTCGTGGGCTGGGGCCTGGCGCTGCTGGGGGCGGGCGAGCCGCTCAGCGCCGCCGAGCGATTAAAGATGGCCGTGGCCACCTTCCCGCCGCTGATGAAGACGCGAATCGACTTGCCCAACATGATCGATCCCAAGCTTCTGGACAAACGGTTGGCCGATATCAACCGGCGAGTGGTGGCCTCCCAGGGCAATGAGGCCATGCTGGCCTTTGCGGCCGCCTTCCTCGACTACAATCTCCATCGCGACACTGACGCGAGATATTTCGCCTCGCGCCTCCGCGTCGATGCCGGAGACGATCCGGTCCTCAGCGGATATGCCGCCTTCGTCCTGGGCGAGAAGACCCCAGCCACCGCCCCAATGCCCAAGCCATAACAACTCTGATCGCGGATTTTGGACCGCCCTCCGCGTCATCGGCCAGGGCTCTATTCAAACTCCTTCTTGTCCACCTGCGCAGGCGGGGCGTCGGAGTCGATCATCGGCAGGCCCGTCGGGGGCAGGGCCCGTGCCGGCGGCGCGGGGGCCTTGGGCTCGTCGGGCAGGACTGGCTTTGGCCGATCGGCGTTGCGGGGAACGATCAGCGGCACTTTCTCGACATCCGGGGCTGTCTTGTTGGCGCTGTCGGGGGCCGCCGGCGGGACCGGCTGGGGCTCAGCGGGTTTGGGTTCCTGCGCCGGGGCGATGGCGGGCGGTTCTTCGATGGAAGGCACCGGTTGGGGCTGGGGTTCCTGCGGCGGTGCGACGATCGCCGGCGGGGCCGTTTCATCGATGGCCGGGACCGGTGCGGGCTTGGGTTCCGGCGGGGCGTAGGTGGGGGGCTGGTCGACGATGGTGGCGCGGCCAGGCGGGGCCGGACGCACCCCGGCAGTCAGGGCCTGCACGCCGGTGGCCTCGATCAGCAAAATGCCGCCCAGGCCGTTCTCGACCCGTTTGGCGCCGAGGACTCCGACTTCCTGCGAGGCGTACTTCTGCAGATCGACGGCGCCGGTGGTGCACTGGACGTACGCGACGATGCTGTTCGACCGCGTGTCAAACAGGGCGTAGCGTTTGGGGGCCGCCGCCGTGCCCGGAAAAAGCGAACTGGGGGTCAGCACGCCCATCGCCGCGAAGCTCGGCAGCACCGGCGTCGTGCCGCCCAGGCGGGAACGCTCGAGGTCGTATTGCTTCTGCTTGATCTCGGCCGTGCTGATCACCTCGTCGGCCTTGACGATGTCCTTCTGCCGCTCGATGGCGATCTGGATGTACTTGATGCGGGCGTCGATGTAGGGGTTGAGGTATCCGTCCTTGGCCTGGCGGAGGCGGTCGTACTTATCGGCCAGGGGCAGCAGGTTCTGATCGCGGACGGGCTTGGCCAGTTCGTCGCGCAACTGGGTGTCGACCTGCCGGAACGCCATCACCGCCTGGCGGATTTCTTGCTCGCTGTCGGTGGTCTTGACGGGACCACGCGCCTCCGGAGCCGCAGCGGGGGCGGTCGCCGGCGCCGTTGCCGGCGCTATGGCAATGCGCTGGACGCCCGTAGCGTCCACCGCCGCCGGCGCGGTCGCGGCCTGGGGCTGCTCGGCGTTCTTCTTGACGAACTCCGCTGCGACCCAGAAGAACACGTCGCTGGGCGGCTCGATCTTGTAGAACTTGCCGGCCGTGCCGACGACTTTCACTTTTTCGCCGCGCTTGATGTATCGCTGGATGACCCAGAAGTCGTTGCTGTGCAGTTCCCCGCCGGCCCGCAGCCAGACGTCATCGTCGACGATGGTTCCGACGCCGGTAGCCGCGTCGAGGCGGATTGCGTCGGTGCGGATCGCGCTGAACGTGCCGGCCGGCGGAAGGATCTTCACCCATCCGGGCTTGGAGCCGACCACCTTGACCGTTGCCGGAGACGACAGCGTCGCGCATGGATACGACATCAGGTCGGCCCGCCCGCGCACGTGAACACGCGATCCGGTAATGACGCCGACGTAATCTTCGACCTGTTCGCCTGCCGTCTGGGCCGACGCCTGGGCGGTCATCGCCGTCAGAACCAGCACCACCCATGGAGTTGTTGAGCGCTTCATGATCGACTCCTTGCCAAGTTATTACCTTTGGCATATCGACACGCTGTTGATCGGCACGTTAGCACGTTGCGAGGGTCCTGTCAACCGATGCACGCGCCATCCGCAACCTGGCCTATGCCCCAACTGCACTTCCTTGCACTTTGTTGTACTTTTCACAGCGGGTTTGGCCAGATCCCATGCCGCACGGCCAATGCTTGCGGCATGACATTATCCTGACAGATTCTCATAGACCAGATGTCCTGAAGAGGAAAAATTTCTTTTCTCCCGGCGCGAATTGGCGTTTTCCCGCAGCGCCAGTGCAAAAGAATTTGCCGCCGCACGAAGATTCTCTTGAAGGGCTGTCCAGTCGGTATAATAGAAGTGTAGAGGCAAGGCCAAAGGCACCACGGAAACTGTTGGTGCCTTTTTTATTGGCTCTTGCGGGAATACCGGGAGCGTATGATGCGCCACAAGATGAAACGGAAGTGCAAAAACTAGTATGGTGTCCCCGGATTACCCTGGTGTCCCCGGATTACCCATAGTCGCACGCGCCGCGGCGCGCGTCGTCGCGGTCGTTGCCGGCTAGCAGGATCCGTTTGGTGTTTCGGGCCATGAAAATTGATACATCGTCATTCGATAAATGATTCTTTACCCAAACGGCAAACCGATTAGAATGGCATGGTCAGTATCCGTAAGCGAGCGAACCTCTTAATTCCAAGCGAAGGAGAAGCACATGACCCGGTCTACTTTGATTCTGGCTCTTGCAGGCGTGTTGTGCCTGGCGGCATCGGCACAGGCGGGCACCGTCACCCAGGCATTGTGGCTGATGGGCGAAGACGACCCCGGCGCGACGGCAGGAAACGCCGTCAACGCCACCGGCGTGGACAGCTCCGGCAACGGCAACACCCTGACTCTTTACGATGAATGGTGGCCCGTTGGAAGCAAGCCGGAAGAGGTTCCGGCCAACCCGATTCTTGCAACGTACGTTGCGCCCGGAGCCGGCCCGGCCAGTTCTCTGGCGGTGTCCATGAGCACGGGCGACCCGATGTACTATTACACAAATACCGTCTCGCTGGCCGCCGACCACGGAATCGAAATGTGGGTTCGCCTGACGAACAACGGCCAGCGGCGCGACGCTTTCTGGTCCAGCGGGCTTGGGATTTGGAACCCGGGCGGTCAGACGATCAACTTTCATCTTTCAGGGACGGGCGATCTGGCGACTTTCACCTATGAAGACGGCGCCTGGTATAACCTGGCGATCGTGACCGTCGGCGGCCAGACCACCTTTTACGTCAACGGCGAGTCGAAGTATTCTTTCGAACATGGCGGCATCAACGGCGGCGACCTCACCATCGCCGGCGTTTCCGGCAACAATTCGCCCTGGGACGGCGCCATGGACAATATCCGCGTCTTTAACGTCGACGGCGCGTTCGATCCGATGAGCGACCTGACGCTTTCGATGGACATTCCCGAGCCGGCGACAATGAGCCTGCTGGCGCTGGGCGGCCTGGCGGCCCTGATTCGCCGCAAACGGCAATAACTTTCACCGCAACGAGTGCAGTCGCAGCGGGCGGCCGGTCACATGACCGCCGCCCGCTTTTTATGAGGCTTATCCGGCAGGAGCGAGGGAGATCCGGGGACGCCTTATAGGAGGGAGATCCGGGGACGCCTTATAGGTTTACGCGTTAGCGTGGTTGCGGCATTCCCAACGGAGTCTGTCCGGTATGGACGAGGACCTGACGGTGGTGGCCGCAAGAGGAGGCGATTTCCCGTTACCGCGTTGTTGTCTGTCTGGCCAAGGGAGGGTAGAGTCACCGACATGGCGACGGCCGGCCCAGGTTCAGGAGGTCCGATGTCAGAAAGCGTGACCCATGCCAAAGTCCCGGCGGGGCAGCCTTCCTTCGATCACGTGGCGGAGGTGTGCGTCATCGGCGGAGGAATGGCCGGCGTGTCGGCTGCGCTGGCAGCGGCCCGCCACGGCGCACGGGTGGTTTTGATGCAGGACCGCCCGGTGCTGGGCGGCAACAGTTCCGGCGAGACGCGCATTCACGTCTGCGGGGCCGACCGCCACAACTCCATCAAGCACATGCGCGAGACGGGGATCCTCGAAGAGCTCCGCCTGGAGAACCTGCGCCGAAACCCGCAGCGCAGCTTCTCGCTCTGGGAACTGGTGCTGTACGAGAAACTGCGTTTTGAGCCGGCCATCACGCTGCTGCTGAACTGTTCGTGCCTGGCCGCCGAGATGGACGGCCCGTCCGTGCGCCGCATCACCGGCTGGCAGTTGACCACGCAGTCATACCACCGTGTATCGGCGGCCGTTTTCATCGACTGTTCAGGGGACGGGATTCTCGCCCCGCTGACGGGCGCGCCGGCGCGCCGCGGGCGCGAGGGGCGCGACGAGTTCGGCGAGAGCATCGCGCCCGTCACTGCCGACGAGCGGACGATGGGGATGACCTGCCTGTTCCACGCCCGCCGGCACGCGACGGGCCAGCCTTTCGAGCCGCCCACCTGGGCGCATCGCTATGACCGCTGCGAGGATCTTCCCTACGGGCGCGGCGGGCACCAGTGGATCGAGATGGGCTACTGGTGGATCGAGCTGGGCGGCGAATACGACTCCATCGCCGACACGGAAGTTCTGCGCGACGAACTGCTCAAGATCACCCTGGGCGTGTGGGACCACATCAAGAACCGCTGCGCGGACCGCGCCGCGGCCGCCTGCTGGGCCATCGACTGGCTGGGATTCCTCCCCGCCAAGCGCGAAAGCCGCCGCTATGTCGGCGAGCACGTGCTATGCCAGAAAGACCTGGAGTCCGGGGGCAAGTTCGAGGACGTGGTCGCCTATGGCGGCTGGTCGATGGACGATCATCATCCCGCCGGTTTTCTCGCGGCCGGCAGGGGCGAGCCGGCGACCGTCTTCCACCCCTGCCCCTCGCCGTACGGAATCCCGTACCGGGCACTATATTCGCGGGCGATCGACAACCTCATGTTCGCCGGGCGGTGCGCAAGCTGCACCCACGCGGCCATGAGCTCGACGCGGGTCATGGGCACCGGCGCAAGCATGGGGCAGGCGGCCGGAACGGCTGCGGCGATGGCGGCTGCCCGCGGCGTTCGCCCGCGCGACATCGGGGCCTGCATCGGGGACCTCCAGCAGACCCTCCTGCGGGACGACGCCTACCTGCCGTGCGTCCGGCAGGAGTTGAGTGCTGCGGTGATGGGCGCGCGACTGACAACTTCGCAAGGCGACGGCGAAGGCGTTCGCGACGGGATCAACCGCCAGGTTGGCGAAGATTCGCACTGCTGGACCAGCCGACCGGGCGACTGGATTGCCTACGAGTTCGCCGCCTGTGCGATCAGCGAGGCAACACTGATCCTTGATAGCGATCTTGCCAGAGATCCGCAGATGACGCACCACCACCCCAGCGTCGAGTATCTCTCGATGCCGCCCGTGCTGCCGCGGCGGTTTCGCCTTGAGATGAAGGTGGAAGGGCAATGGCGCCCGCTGGCGGCCGTCAGCGATAATGCCGACCGATTGGTGCGCATCGCCGTCGCGCGCACGGTGGAGGGGCTCCGCTACACGCTCGATGAAACCTGGGGCCTGGCCCCTGGCGGCTCGCGCCTGTACGCGTTTTACTTTGACTGCCTGCGCCATTGAAGAGGATTGGCCATGAAGACATCGACTTTTCTCGTACTGGCCCTGCTGGGGGCAAGCGTCTGGGGGGCGGCTGCGGATTCTCGGGGGGGCTCCGGAGCGTCCGCGACACGGGCTGCCGCCGCGACGGCAGCGAGCGGGCCACTGGAGGGGATGCTCGCGATGGCGGGACAGAACGAGAAGCCTTTTGTCGTCGTCGGTAACGATGGCGACGAGAAGGGGCAGGGCGTGCTTATCAGCCCGGACGGCTATGTGCTGACGGCCGCACATGTCACGTATGACGCCAAGACCAAGACGCATCGCGGTCGCATCAGCGTTTCGTTCCGCAAGAAGTCGCTGTCGCCGTGGCCGGGGGTGTTTCACCGGCACACCAACACCAAGGTCGACGCTGGGCCGACCGACTTCTTCGAAGAGGATTATCACTCGCGCCTGATCAAGCAGGGCGGCCGCGCGCAGATCGACGGCGCCGACGTGGCGCTGCTGAAATTGGAGACGACGGCAGAGGCCCTGCCGTGCGTGGACTTCTACTCGCAGGACAAGCCGGTCCTTCGTTTGGGCGACCGCGTTTATCTGTGCCATTACATGTTTCCGCTGCAGAAGGGCGACCCGACGTTCCTGATCAGCCCCGCCGAGATCATCGGCGCCGCCGAGACCACCATGGGCGTGCAGTATCTGGCCAAGGGCCTGGCGCGGTTCGGCTCGAGCGGG